>NZ_QORY01000007.1:0-559724 GCF_008368755.1 Bacillus sp. AR2-1 | reverse complement strand
GTTTCCCGGAGTTATCCCAGTCTTATGGGCAGGTTACCCACGTGTTACTCACCCGTCCGCCGCTAACTTCTTGAGAGCAAGCTCTCAATCCATTCGCTCGACTTGCATGTATTAGGCACGCCGCCAGCGTTCATCCTGAGCCAGGATCAAACTCTCCAATAAAGTTAGTTTGTCTAGCATCTAAAAATAAAAATTGACGTTTCACGTTGTTTGTTTCGTTCAGTTTTCAAAGAACTACTTCGCGTTTCAGCGACTTCCTTAATATAACATCGTTATTATTTTCGTCAACAAGTTTTTTAAGATAATTTGTATCTCTCGTTTGCTGACTCTGCCTATTATATAGAGTTTTCCATTGCTATGCAAGTATTATTATAAAAAAATAAGAGGAGGAAAAATCCCCCTCTTATTCTTCAGAAGAAACCTCTTCATTAGATTCCTCTTCTTCATCTTTCTGTGCTTTTGCTACCGTCGCTACCTCTTGCTCATCCTCTAATCGAATTAGACGAACACCTTGTGTATTACGTCCCATTTGAGAGATTTGATCAACTGGCATACGAATAATAACACCTGCTGCCGTAATTAACATGATATCTTCTTCACCTGTTACAGATTTAACAGCTACTAATTTACCGTTTTTATCTGTAATATTACAAGTCTTCAGACCTTTACCACCACGGCTTTGTAGACGGTATTCATCAATAGGTGTACGTTTTCCGTAACCATTTTTCGTTACGATTAGAACATTTACATCCTCTTCGACAATTTCCATGCCTACAACTTGATCTTCATCACCTAATGTAATTGCTTTTACACCAGCCGCATTACGTCCCATAGAACGCACATCTTGCTCGTTAAAGCGAATTAACATACCATTGCTTGTTCCTACAATAATATCCTTATCACCAGATGTTAAACGTACAGATATTACTTCATCCTCTTCACGAAGAGAGATGGCGATTAAACCATTCGTACGTATATTTGCAAATGATGAAAGTGGCGTTCTCTTAGAAATACCTTGTTTTGTTGTGAAGAATAAGAATTCATCATCACCAAATTCACGAATTGGAATAATGGCGTTAATCCATTCACCCTTATCTACACCTAATAAGTTAATAATAGGTATACCTTTTGCTGTACGACTATACTCTGGGATTTCATATCCTTTCGTACGGTATACTTTCCCTTTATTGGTAAAGAATAAAATGTGATCATGCGTAGAAGTAGTTAATAAATGCTCTACGAAATCATCATCATTTGTTCCCATTCCTTGCACACCACGTCCACCACGGTTCTGTGTTTTGTACGTAGAAGCCGGTAACCTCTTAATATAACCATTATGAGTTAACGTAATAGCGATGTTTTGCTCTGGAATCAAATCTTCATCTTCAATAAATTCCATGCCACCAATTGTAATTTCCGTTCGTCTCTTATCATTGAAGCGTTCTTTTACTTCCGTTAATTCTTCACGAATAATCTCAAGAACTTTCTCTTCATCTGCTAAGATTGCTTTTAATTCAGCGATTAACTTCATTAAGTCTTGATATTCTTGCTCAATTTTTTCACGTTCTAATCCTGTTAAACGTTGCAGACGCATATCTAAAATTGCTTGTGCTTGTTTCTCACTTAAACCGAAACGTTCCATTAAGCTCTGTTTTGCAATATCTGCTGTTTTCGAACTACGAATTAACGTAATAACTTCATCTAGATGATCTAGAGCAATTCGTAATCCTTCTAAAATATGAGCACGCGCCTCTGCTTTTTCTAATTCATAAGCAGTACGTCGACGAATTACTACCTTCTGATGCTCCAAGTAATGATATAAATTTTGTTTTAAATTCAGTACTTGTGGCTCTCCATTTACAAGAGACAACATATTAATACCGAAACTTGTTTGAAGTGCTGTATGTTTATATAGATTATTTAATAGTACATTGGCATTGGCATCACGGCGTACTTCCATAACAATACGCATACCGTTTCGATCTGACTCATCACGTAAATCCGTAATACCTTCAATTTTCTTATCACGAACTAATTCTGCAATTTTTTCAATTAATCGCGCCTTATTAACTTGATAAGGTAGTTCAGTTACGAGAATAGATTGTTTACCATTTGACTTCTCTTCAATTTCAACTTTAGCTCGAAGCATAATAGAGCCTCTACCTGTTTCATACGCTCTTCGAATCCCACTTCGTCCCAAAATTAAACCTGCTGTTGGAAAATCTGGTCCTGGAATAAACTCCATTAATTCCGCAATCGTAATGTCGGGATTATGGCTTAGTGCCAATACACCATCAATTACTTCACCGAGTTGATGTGGTGGAATATTCGTTGCCATACCTACCGCAATACCCGTCGTACCATTCACTAATAAATTAGGGAAACGCGCTGGCAATACAATTGGCTCTCTTTCAGAACCATCATAGTTATCTTGATAATCAATCGTATTTTTTGAAATATCACGTATTAATTCCATAGAAATCTTAGACATTCTTGCTTCTGTATAACGCATCGCTGCTGCTGAATCACCATCAACAGAACCAAAGTTACCATGCCCATCAACAAGCATATAACGTTGACTAAAATCTTGCGCCATACGTACCATAGTCTCGTAAACAGCTGAATCACCGTGAGGGTGATACTTACCGATTACTTCACCAACAATACGCGCTGATTTTTTATACGCTTTATCAGCTGTAATTCCTAAATCATTCATCGCATATAAAACCCTACGATGCACAGGTTTTAATCCATCACGAACATCTGGTAATGCACGAGATACGATAACACTCATTGCGTAATCTAAAAACGAGGTACGCATTTCATGACTAATATTAATTTCTCGAATTCGTGCTTGTTGTTGATTGTCTGACATCAACCAGCACCTCCTCTTACATTTCCGTTACACATACATTGATTTATATGTAGAAGACAGGAATACTTAGATTCCTGTCATTACCCATTTAAATATCAAGGTTTTTCACGTATTTTGCATTTTCTTGGATAAAGTTACGACGTGGCTCTACTTTATCTCCCATCAAAATTTCAAATGTTTCATCCGCTTCAATTGCATCTTGAAGTGAAACTTGAAGTAATGAACGTACTTCTGGGTCCATTGTCGTCTCCCATAACTGAGTTGGATTCATTTCCCCTAGACCTTTATAACGCTGAATCCCCGGCTTAGGTTGGGCTGGTAATTCAGCTAAGATTTTTTCAAGTTCCTTATCATTATAAGCATATTGAATTTTCTTACCTTGTTGTACTTTAAACAAAGGTGGCTGTGCAATATATATATAACCGCACTCAATTATTTGACGCATATAGCGATAGAAGAACGTTAATAATAGGGTACGAATATGCGCACCATCAACATCGGCATCCGTCATAATAATAACTTTATGATAGCGTGCTTTTTCAATAGCGAAGTCTCCGCCGATATTTGTACCAATCGCCGTAATAATTGTACGAACTTCATCATTTGATAAAATCTTATCTAAGCGTGCCTTTTCAACATTAATAATTTTACCCTTCAGCGGTAAAATTGCTTGGAAATGACGATCACGCCCTTGTTTTGCAGACCCACCCGCAGAGTCACCCTCTACGATATAGATTTCACTAATTGCTGGATCTTTAGAAGAACAGTCTGCCAATTTCCCTGGTAAACTTGAAACTTCTAAAGCACTCTTTCGGCGAGTTAACTCACGGGCCTTTTTAGCTGCTACACGCGCACGCGCTGCCATCGTCCCTTTATCTATAATCTTACGTGCAACATTCGGATTTTCCAGTAAGAACTTTTCAAATGCCTCTGAGAATACTGACTCTGTAATTGTTCTTGCTTCACTATTTCCAAGTTTCGTCTTCGTTTGTCCTTCGAATTGTGGATTTGGATGTTTAATTGACACAATCGCTGTTAAACCTTCACGAACATCTTCACCAGTTAAATTACTGTCCGCATCTTTTAAAATATTATTTTTACGACCATAATCGTTGATCACACGAGTTAAGGCTGTTTTAAATCCTACCTCATGTGTACCACCTTCATACGTATGAATATTATTTGTAAATGAGTAAATATGATTTGTGTATCCTTCGTTATATTGAAGCGCAACTTCAACCTGAATACCATCTTTTGAACCCTCTACATATACAGGTTCTTCATGAATTGGCTGTTTTGAACGATTTAAATGTTCAACATATGATTTAATTCCACCTTCATAATGGAATTCTTTCTTCTGTTTATGTTCACGTTTATCTTCAATTGTTAATTTAATATTACGATTTAAAAATGCTAATTCGCGCATACGAGTTGCTAACGTATCAAATTCGTATACTATTGTTTCCTGAAAAATTTCTGGATCTGGTTTAAATCGAGTTATCGTCCCTGTTTGATCTGTGTCACCAATGACTTTTAAATCCGCAACCGGGATACCTCTTTCGTATTTTTGATAATGAATTTTGCCTTCACGATGTACAAATACCTCTAGTTCTGTTGATAGAGCATTTACTACAGATGCCCCAACACCATGCAAACCACCAGAAACTTTATAACCGCCACCGCCAAACTTACCACCAGCATGAAGAACGGTCATTATAACTTCTACAGCAGGACGTCCCATTTTTTCTTGTATACCAACTGGAATACCACGTCCATTATCCGTTACAAGAATACTATTATCTTCTTCGATACTAACGTTAATTTCATCACAATACCCTGCAAGTGCTTCATCAATACTATTATCGACGATTTCCCACACAAGATGGTGAAGTCCTTTTCCACTTGTAGATCCAATATACATCCCAGGGCGTTTTCGAACCGCTTCTAATCCTTCAAGTACCTGTATCTGACTTTCATCATATGAGTTTTCTTCCATTTGCTTTTGTTCCATTGACACAAAGATCACCTACTTTTCCATTTAAATAGGGATTACGCCCTATCTATTTCACAATCTACCGTGCCGTTCGTTACATGAATTGTTTTCGCTTCTTTTAATGTTTCGTGTTCAATTCCGTCGACACTCGTCGTTGTCACAAATGTTTGCACTTTTCCTTGAATTGTATTTAACAGATGCGATTGACGATAATCATCTAATTCTGATAATACATCATCCAATAAAAGAATCGGATATTCCTTAACTTCTGAGTAAATCAATTCAATTTCAGCTAATTTTAGGGACAGTGCGGTCGTTCGTTGTTGTCCTTGCGAACCAAAGACTTGAACATTTTTACTATTAACGAAGAATTGTAAATCATCACGATGAGGACCAATTAAAGTCGTACCACGGAAAATCTCACGTTGTTTCACAGATTGAAAATTTTCATAGTATACTTCTTTTATTTTCGACAAATCCATTGATTCTGATACATCTACACTTGGTTTATAGACAATTTCTAATTCTTCTAATCCGCGGCTTATACCGCGATGAATTGGAGCTGCCCATTCTTGTAGTAAATGCAAAAACTCAAACCGTTTTTGCAATATTTTTGCACCATGCTCAATAAGTTGAAGTGTAAATACATCCAACATCGTTTCCTCATTCTTACTATTCCCTTGCATCTTTTTCAGCAAGTGATTTCGTTGCGTGAGCACCTTTTGATATTGACTCAATTCATACAAATAGATTGGAGCTATTTGGCCTAATTCCATATCTAAAAAGCGTCTTCTTACTTGAGGGCTTCCTTTTACAAGATTTAAATCTTCTGGGGCAAACATGACAACATTCATCATGCCAATATATTGACTCAATTTTTGTTGTTCAAGTTGATTTAATTTTGCCTTTTTACCTTTTTTCGAAATATTTAATTCCAAAGACAAAGAACTATTTCTCTTTTGTAATTTCCCTTTAATTTGACCGAAGTCTTCATCCCAACGGATAAGCTCGCGATCATTAGAGGTTCTATGAGATTTCGCCATCGCTAAAACATAAATAGCTTCCATCAAATTCGTTTTCCCTTGTGCGTTTTCACCGATAATCACATTCACTTTATCTTCAAAGGAAAGCTCTAACTTTTCATAATTGCGATAGTTTTTTAATTGTATTTCTGAAATAAACAAAGGGCTCCCCCTTTATGCCTGAACTTGGAAACTTCCGCTTCCTGGAATTTCAATAATATCGTTCGCATATAATTTGCGACCTCTTCTATTTTCAAGTTCTTGATTCACGTACACTTCATATTCTTGTAAAAACCATTTTACAGCGCCACCTGTATCAATTACATCGGCTAACTTCAAAAATTGTCCTAGTGTAATATACTCTGTTGAAATTTTAATACGTTTCATAAAATCGCTCACTTTCTGAAAGTGTTCATTCTTTCATTGTACTAAATAAACTAACATTAGGAAAGTAATACCCAAAAATCAAATAAGGGCTACTAGTATCTGAAAACTAGCAACCCTTACTTCTTACTTAGTAAGTACGAACCGGTAAAATTAATTGAATAATGGACTCATCATTTACTGTACGAATTAAGAATGGTCTCATCGCACCAGTAAAGCTAATTTTAATTTCAGTACTATCTAAAGCTTTTAGTGCATCCATCATATATTTTGCACTAAAAGATATTTTTAACTCTTCCCCATCCATCTTTTCACATTGAACTTCTTCTACTACCTTCCCAATTTCTGGTGAATTCGAAGAAATTTCTAGCATTTCCTGTTCTAAAGTTGATAATTTTACAACATTATTACGACCATCCCTTGCTAATAAAGATGCACGATCAATTGCTTGTAAAAATTCTTTTGTATTTACAAAAATATCTGTTTTACTTTCGGCTGGAATTAAACGAGTTGTATCCGGATAATTACCTTCTAACAATCTTGAGAAGAATAATAAATGCTTTGTACGGAATAATACTTGATACTCCGTAATAACGATATCTACCATTTCTTCAGACTCATCTAGAATTTTGCTTAATTCATTTAAGCTTTTACCTGGAATAACAACATTCGCTTGAAATTCATCTGCGATTCCTTCGATTTTTGCTTTTCGAAGAGCTAACCTGTGACTATCTGTAGCAATGCAAGTTAATTCGCTGTTATATACTTTCCAGTTTACACCTGTCAAGATTGGTCTTGTTTCAGAAGTGGAAACTGCAAATACAGTTTGTCTGATCATATGTTTCAGTAAATCTGTTGGGATCTTAAAAACATGATGTTCTTCAATTTGTGGTAACAATGGATATTCAGCAGAATCTAAACCATTTAAATTAAACTCTGATTTTCCAGAAATTATTTTTGTCATAAAATGATTTTCCACAGAAATTTCGACAGTCTCTTTAGGTAATTTTTTTACAATCTCACTAAAATATTTTGCTTGTAAAATAATACTTCCTGATTGTGCTACTTCTACGATTTCTTTTCCATTGTCTTCAACTGGGATAAAAGATTCAATAGAAATATCAGCATCGCTTCCTGTTAACGTAACTCCTTCTTCCGTAGCGACAACTTTAATTCCTGTAAGGATCGGAATTGTTGTACGAGAAGAAACAGCCTTCATTACATCTTGTACACTTCTTACAAGATAGTCTTTTTGTATTGTAAAACGCATAAAGAAAAACCTCCGGTAAGTATAATATTTTATTTAATTAATAAAGATAAAAAAATAGTAGTAATAGTAATAGGGCCTGTGGATATGTGGATAACCCCGTTGAAGGATGTAAAAACAGTCTATCTACATGTGGATAGACTGTGCGTAAAACAAGGGAAGTTATTCACACTATTCAGCTACTACTTTAAAATATCGTTAATTTCTTCAACTTGTTTTTGTAATTGCGTATCCGTTTTAAGCAGCTTAGAAATTTTTTCATGAGCATGGATAACTGTTGTATGATCACGTCCACCAAATTCTTCACCGATTTTAGGCAAGGAGTAATCTGTAAGTTCGCGTGATAAATACATTGCAATTTGGCGAGGGAAGGCAACTGATTTTGTTCGCTTTTTCGCCTTGAAATCTTCCAGTTTTATTTGATAAACATCTCCGACAGCCTTTTGAATATCATAAATGGAGATAATTTTTGGTTTAGAATTTGGAATAATATTTTTAAGTGCTTCAGCTGCTAAATCAGCATTAATATCTTTGTTAATTAAAGATGAATAAGCTACAACTCGGATAAGTGCACCTTCTAGTTCACGAATGTTTGAATCAATTTGATTTGCAATATAAAGCATAACCTCATTTGGTATATCGAGTCCTTCAGCCTTTGCCTTTTTACGTAAAATTGCAATTCGTGTTTCTAAATCTGGTGGCGTAATATCCGTAATGAGTCCCCATTCAAAGCGAGAACGAAGACGATCTTCTAAAGTTGGAATTTCTTTTGGTGGCCGATCACTTGAAATTACAATTTGTTTACTTTCTTCGTGTAATGCATTGAATGTATGGAAAAACTCTTCTTGAGTTTGTTCTTTTCCTGCTAGAAATTGAATATCATCTATCAATAAAACATCTACATTACGGTATTTATTACGAAAATCGACCGCTTTATTATCACGAATAGAATTAATGAATTCATTTGTAAATTTTTCTGATGATAAATATACAACCTTTGCGTTTGGGTTATGTTCAATTACATAATGACCAATTGCATGCATTAAATGGGTCTTTCCGAGTCCAACTCCCCCGTAAATAAAGAGGGGATTATATGCTTTAGCTGGCGCTTCGGCTACGGCCAATGAAGCAGCGTGAGCAAAACGGTTACCAGAGCCAATAACAAATGTATCAAACGTATATTTTGGATTTAGCATACTCTGTGGTAAATGATTAGAATCATCTTGTGCTGAATTTGGTTTAGAAGGAGGAAGATCAATCTCCTCTTCAGCTTGACTTTGGGGAATAATAAAGCGAATAGCTAATTTTGCCCCCGTTAAATCATAAAGTGTTTCCGAAATTAGCTCTGAATAATGAGATTCTAACCAATCACGAGCGAATTCATTTGGAGCTGTAATTGTTAACACGTCTTTCTTTAAATTATGTGCGGTTGTTGATTTTAACCATGTTTCATAACTTGGTTTACTGACCTTTTTTTCTAGTTCTTTTAAGGCGCTGTTCCATAAATCAGAGATGTTTTCCAAAGGTGTCCCTCCTTTACTAAGATGGTAAAAGAATAAGGTTGCGCAACAAATGTACAACCTAAATAAATATAAAATGTATATTTATACGAAACGTATTTTAAAACCTAAAAACGTCGTTTGTATATGAGATAGGGTTTTCGACAAAAAAAGCAAATGTGGATAAGCATTTACCCACATGTGATTAAAACTGTCCACATGTTATACACAAATTGTGGATAAGATAAAGGTGTGGAAAACTTATTCAAAGTGAAAACACAACTATAATATCAAAAAAAAGTAGCTATAGCAATGAATTTAAGAAAGTTATCCACAAAATCAATACCTTGTGGAATAAACTTGTCCACAACACGATATACTGTGTAAAAGTACGAAAAGGGTTTGTGGATATAAAAACCGAGAAAAAACATTTATCCACAAGGAAATATAGGGTCTGTGAAAAAGTATGTGAATAGGTTCAAAATGAATATTTGATGAAAATTTCGAGAACCATTGACATTTTCCTAGTTGATTAACTATAATTTATAGGACTGTCTTTAACAGATATTCCTCAGGGAGGTGTCATATAATGAAAAGAACTTACCAACCAAATAAACGTAAGCGCAGCAAAGTACATGGTTTCCGCAGCCGTATGAGCACAGCGAACGGACGTAAAGTGCTAGCAGCTCGTCGTCGTAAAGGAAGAAAAGTATTATCTGCGTAGACCACTGATCGTTCAGTGGTCTTTTTTTCTAATAATAGTGAATTTCCACTGATGAACTACAGGAGTGTCAATTGATATGAAGAAAAAATATCGTATAAAAAAGAATGATGAATTCCAGACGGTTTTTCAAAAAGGAAAATCGAACGCTAACCGTCAGCTTGTTGTCTATCAACTAGATAAGGGAGAGCAGCCAAACTTTCGTATTGGCCTTTCTGTCAGCAAGAAAATAGGAAATGCAGTAGTGCGTAACCGAATTAAACGTATGATTCGCCAGTCGATCACAGAATTAAAAGATGAGATAGATTCTGGAAAAGATTTTGTTATAATAGCAAGGAAGCCTTGTGCAGAGATGACATATGAAGAATTAAAGAAAAGCTTAATTCATGTCTTTAAACGCTCTGGTATGAAAAGAATAAAAAAGTAGCGTAAGGAAATGAATTACACTATATACATACCGAAACAAGGAGGAGCAGGCTTTGAAAAAGAAAATAGGTTTACTAGCCATGGTTATTGCATTAATGGCAATTGCTGCTGGCTGTAGTGAAGTGAAACAGCCGATTACACCGAAAAGTACTGGAATTTGGAATGAATATTTCGTATATCCGCTTTCTCAGTTAATTACGTATTTTGCCAACTTATTTGGTAGTAATTACGGTTTAGCAATCGTTGTTACAACTCTTATCATTCGTTTTGCATTATTACCATTAATGATTAAACAAACGAAGAGTACGAAAGCAATGCAAGCGTTACAACCAGAAATGGTGAAGTTAAAAGAGAAATATAGTTCTAAAGATCAAGCAACACAGCAAAAACTACAACAAGAAATGATGCAGTTATATCAAAAAAATGGTGTAAACCCATTAGCAGGGTGTTTACCGATATTTGTTCAGATGCCTATTTTATTTGCGTTTTACCATGCGATTATGAGAACGGCAGAAATTAGTAAGCATACATTTTTATGGTTCGACTTAGGGCAGGCAGATCCGTACTATATCTTACCGGTTGTCGCGGCAATTACGACATTTATTCAGCAAAAGCTTGCAATGGCAGGAACAGCTGGTCAAAATCCGCAAATGGCAATGATGATTTGGCTTATGCCAATTATGATTTTAGTCTTTGCAATTAACTTCCCAGCTGCATTATCACTTTACTGGGTTGTTGGTAATATCTTTGGTATCGCTCAAATGTACTTGATCAAGGGGCCAGAAATTAAGGCTAGTAAGGCAGAAGGATCAAGCAAGTGAGTGTAATTACTGCTAAAGGACAAACAGTCGAGCTGGCAGTACAAGATGCTTTAAGGCAACTAAATGTTCTAAAAGACCGAGTAGATATAAATATTATCGATGAGGGTAAAAGAGGGTTCCTAGGTTTATTTGGGAATCGACCTGCAGTAGTAGAAGTTGTATTGAAAAAAGATCCGATTCAAGAATGTGAAGAATATTTAAAAAATATTATTCATGATATGGGTGTGGAAGCTGAGATTAGTAAAATTGTAAAAGGACGCGAAGTTGAATTTACAATTTCTGGCGAAAACATAGGTGTTTTGATTGGGAAAAGAGGAAACACCTTGAATTCTTTGCAGTATTTAACAAAACTTGTGGCGAATCGTAGTACGAAGCAGTATATTGGCATCACACTAGATGCTGAAAATTATCGTAGTAAAAGAAAAGCTACATTAGAAGCACTTTCTTATCGATTAGCAAAACAAGTAGTAAGTACGAAAAAAAGAGTTGTGTTGGAGCCTATGCCATCTTTTGAACGAAAGATTATCCACCAAGCATTATCTAATCATCAAAATATCATTACAACTTCTGAAGGAAAAGAACCACATCGACATGTTGTAATATCTTCCAAGTGACCGGTTACTCAATTGAGTGCCGGTTTTTTTGAGGGGAAAATAGGTGTGGATAACTAAAAAACACTAAACTTATCCACTGTGAATAAGTTTAGTGTTTTTTACATGAGGACATAATAAAATGAGTTATTATTCTTTTGTAGATAGGTTCGTTATGGTATTCTAATAATTTAGTGAAGAAAATAATCATGTTGAAATAGAGATAAATAAGCAAGTGAGGTGAAAGGACATGGAATTTGATACAATTGCCGCGATTTCCACAGCGCTTGGAGAGGGTGCAATTGCCATTGTTCGAGTAAGTGGAGATGATGCGGTTGAAAAAGTTAATCGTATTTTTAAAGGGAAGGATTTAACAGAAGTTCCTTCTCACACAATTCATTATGGTCATATTGTCGATTTAGATACAAATCAGGTTATTGAAGAAGTGATGGTATCTATTCTGCGTGCACCAAGGACTTTTACACGTGAAAATATAGTGGAAATTAACTGTCACGGCGGACTTGTTTCGGTAAATAAAGTATTGCAGCTTATTTTAGCGCAAGGAGTACGATTAGCAGAGCCTGGTGAATTTACAAAACGTGCTTTTTTAAATGGCCGTATTGATTTATCACAAGCAGAAGCTGTTATGGACTTAATCCGTGCAAAAACAGATCGTGCAATGAACGTAGCGATTAATCAAATGGAAGGACGATTATCTAAATTAATCGGCCGTCTGCGTCAGGACATATTAGAAACGTTGGCTCATGTTGAGGTAAACATAGATTACCCGGAATATGATGATGTGGAAGAAATGACACATAATATTTTAATTGAGAAAGCTACACATGTTCGCACGGAAATTGCAAAAATATTAGAAACATCGAAGCAAGGAAAGATTTTACGTGAAGGTATTGCTACTGCAATCATCGGTAGACCTAACGTTGGGAAGTCATCGCTATTAAATAGTCTTGTTCAGGAGAAAAAGGCAATTGTAACTGATATTGCAGGAACAACTCGTGATGTTATTGAAGAGTACGTTAATGTGCGTGGTGTACCACTTAAACTTATAGATACAGCCGGGATTCGTGAAACAGAAGATGTTGTTGAACGAATTGGTGTAGAGCGTTCAAAAGAAATGATGAGCCAAGCTGATTTAGTGTTAGTTGTCGTTAATTATAGCGAGGCTTTAACGCATGAGGATGAAGATTTATTCCGTGCCGTACAAGGAAAAGATTTCATTGTTATTGTAAATAAGACAGATTTATCGCAAGTAATCGATATGGAACGTGTTACAGAATTGGCAGCGGGAAATCGTATTATTACAACATCGTTAATTGAGGAACAAGGAATAGATGAGCTTGAAAAGGCAATAGCTGATTTATTCTTTGAAGGAACAATTGATTCTGCAGATGTGACATATGTTTCTAACGCGAGACATATTGGATTATTAACACAAGCAGGAAAAACAATTGGAGATGCAATTGAGGCAATAGAAAATGGTGTTCCAATTGATATGGTGCAAATTGATTTAACAAGAACGTGGGAAATACTTGGTGAAATTACTGGTGATACCGTCCATGAAAGCCTAATTGACCAGTTGTTCTCTCAATTTTGTTTAGGAAAATAATATAGCGATGTTTGAGAAAGATAGAGATTTTTAGGAGGAATAAACAATGGGATACAATGCCGGTTCATACGATGTCATAGTAATCGGTGCAGGTCATGCAGGATGTGAAGCTGGTCTTGCGGCAGCACGAATGGGCTCCAAAACATTAATGTTAACAATTAATTTAGATATGGTGGCGTTTATGCCATGTAACCCTTCTGTTGGTGGACCAGCAAAAGGGATTGTTGTTCGGGAAATTGATGCATTAGGCGGAGAAATGGGACGCAACATCGATAAAACATATATTCAAATGCGTATGTTAAATACAGGTAAAGGACCAGCTGTACGCGCGCTTCGCGCACAAGCAGATAAGTTTTCTTACCAGCATGAATTAAAGAAAACAATTGAAGAAACACCAAATTTAACGTTGTTCCAAGGAATGGTTGAGCGTTTAATCGTTGAAGATGGCGAATGTAAAGGGGTAGTTACGCAAGCTGGTGCTGAATATACAGCCAAAACAGTGGTAATTACGACTGGAACATTTTTACGCGGTGAGATTATTATGGGAGATTTAAAATATTCGAGCGGTCCGAATAATCAACAACCATCTATTACTTTATCCGAGCATTTAGAGGAGCTTGGATTTGATCTTGTTAGATTTAAAACAGGTACACCTCCGCGTGTAAATAGTAATACGATTGATTACAGTAAAACAGAAATTCAGCCAGGTGATGATAAACCGCGAGCTTTCTCTTTTGAAACGACAAAATTTATTATGGATCAAATTCCATGTTGGTTGACGTATACAAGTACGGAAACACATCGTTTAATAGATGAAAACCTACATCGCTCAGCTATGTATTCTGGTATGATTAAGGGAACAGGACCTAGATATTGTCCTTCAATTGAAGACAAAGTAGTAAGATTTAATGATAAACCACGTCATCAAATTTTCTTAGAGCCAGAAGGACGTAATACACAAGAAGTGTATGTACAAGGTTTATCCACAAGCTTACCAGAAGATGTGCAACGTGATATGCTTAGAACAATACCTGGCCTAGAAAATGTTGAAATGATGCGTACAGGTTATGCAATTGAATATGATGCAATTGTGCCAACACAACTATGGCCAACACTTGAAACGAAAAAAATTAAGAATTTATATACAGCAGGACAAATTAACGGAACTTCTGGTTACGAAGAGGCGGCAGGACAAGGGCTTATGGCTGGGATTAATGCAGCATGTCGTTCTTTAGGTAAAAAAGAAGTTATTTTAGGTCGCGCGGATGCTTATATTGGTGTCTTAATTGATGACCTTGTAACGAAAGGTACAAATGAACCATATCGCTTATTAACATCTCGTGCAGAATATCGCCTATTATTACGCCACGATAATGCTGATCTTCGTTTAACTGAAGTTGGTCGTGAAATTGGATTAATTAAAGAAGAGCGCTATGAGCGATTTACAAATAAAAAATTAAAAATTGAACAGGAAAAGGAACGTTTAAGCAGCATTATTATTAAACCACGTCCTGAAGTTCAAGAATTAATTCGTAGTATTGGCGGAAGTGAATTGAAAGATGGAATACGTGCAAGTGACTTATTACGTCGTCCAGAGATGACATATGAGCATATTCATCTTTTAGTACCAAGCGAAGTAGAATTAAGTGATGAAATTACAGAACAAGTTGAAATTCAGATTAAGTACGAAGGATATATCGAAAAATCCTTACAGCAAGTAGAGCGTATGAAGAAAATGGAAAACAAAAAAATCCCTGTGGATATTGATTATGATGCGATTTCTAGCCTTGCCTCAGAAGCGAGACAGAAATTGAAAGATGTGCGTCCACTTTCAATGGGGCAGGCTTCACGTATTTCTGGCGTGAATCCAGCGGATGTTTCTATTTTACTTGTGTATATTGAACAAGGAAAAATTGCGCGAGTATCGAACCAATAAATAGTAAGGAGATATTGTTAGATGAACATAGAACAATTTCAATCTATGCTAGAAGAGAAGGGTATCACCCTCTCTTCTAGACAGTTAGAGCAGTTCGAAATCTACTTTGAAACATTAGTAGAGTGGAATGAAAAAATGAACTTAACGGCTATTACGGAGAAAGAGGAAGTATATTTAAAACACTTTTTTGATTCCATTACAGCTGCTTTTTATTATGATTTTTCAGAACCATTCTCAATTTGTGATGTTGGCGCAGGAGCTGGATTCCCAAGTATTCCTTTGAAAATCTGTTTCCCGCACTTAAAAGTAACAATTGTAGACTCATTGCAAAAACGTATTAACTTCTTAAATCATTTAGCACAAAAGTTGGAATTAGGTGACGTTGCGTTTTGTCACGATCGTGCGGAAACATTTGGGAAAAAAGAAGGTGTACGTGAATCATACGATATTGTAATGGCACGTGCAGTCGCGCGTCTTTCGGTATTGAGTGAGCTATGTTTACCACTTGTAAAAGTTGGGGGAACATTCATTGCAATGAAAGGTGCCGCAGCAAACGAAGAAATTGAAAATGGCAAGTATGCTTTAGAGGTGCTAGGTGGGAATTTAAAAGAAATGTCTACGTTCCAATTACCGTTTGAAGAAAGTGAACGTAATATTTTATTAATCGAGAAAAAGCGCAAGACACCAAAGAAATATCCACGCAAACCGGGAACACCCAATAAATTACCTATTGAAAAATAAATCTTATTAGACGTAAGATTAAATTATATAAATGAAAACGTAAATGTTTCATAGGAAACATTTTATGGAGAATAGTCAATAGGCCTAAAAGGTGGTGGAATATGTATGAAAAATACGTTTTCTCGTTTATTTGGCTTTGGAGATAAAGAGAGCGAATTCGAATTACAAGACGAAAGCCATGAAGAAATAGATAAAAAGGTATATGAAGAAATACAAGAAATTCCGATAGTAAATATTACCCCTAACCGTTATCAACCACGAACAGTTTTTGATGATGCACGAATTGAAGAGCTAGCACTAACGATTCGTACACATGGGCTGATTCAGCCGATTGTTGTGAGGCAATATGAGGATGACAAGTACGAGATTATCGCTGGAGAAAGGCGTTTCCGTGCGGCAACAAAGTTAGGGTGGGAAAAAGTTCCTGCAATTATAAAGAACTTAAATGATACAGAGACAGCTTCTGTAGCTTTAATTGAAAACTTGCAACGTGAGGAACTAACAGCAATCGAGGAAGCTGTGGCATATCAAAAGCTAATTGAGTTACATAATTTAACACAAGAAGCATTGGCACAACGACTTGGAAAAGGACAATCCACAATCGCAAATAAGTTGCGATTGTTAAAGTTGCCTGAAGAAATAAAACGTGCGTTATTAGAAAAAAGTATTACAGAACGTCATGCCCGCGCTCTCATTCCTTTAAAGAATGAGGAATTACAACTGAAGGTTTTACAGGAAATTGTGGAGAAACAACTGAATGTAAAGCAAACAGAGGAACGAATTGCGAAATTACTAGAGGAAGCCAAACCGAAGCGTAAGGCAAAGCAAAAAGCAGTAAGTCGAGATACGAGAATTGCCATGAATACAATTAGGCAGTCATTACAAATGGTTGCTGACAGTGGTTTAAATGTTAATTCTGCGGAAGAAGAATTTGATGAGTACTATCAAATTACAATTAAAATTCCGAAGAAAAAATAATAATGGTGTGTTAGAGACCTTATCCTACTGGATAGGTCTCTTTTACTATATTTTCTTGTTAGATGAAGAAGGAGTTTAGAAATAAATTTTGAAGTTTAATAAGGACGTAAAAGAAAAACTTTTATTTCATGTTACAATAAACGTAATTGTTACTAGAATAAGATAGAAAGGTTGAAAGTAGGTGACATCATGGGAAAAATCATTGCTATTGCCAATCAAAAAGGTGGCGTTGGAAAAACAACAACATCTGTTAATTTAGGGGCTGGATTGGCACAAGTAGGTAAAAAAGTCCTTCTTGTAGATATTGACGCTCAAGGAAATGCAACGACTGGTGTGGGAATTGAAAAATCCGAATTAGATCAATGTATTTACAATGTTCTTGTGGAAGATGCAGATGTTCAAGGGGTTATACGTAAAACCGCAACTGAAAACTTAGATGTTCTACCCGCTACAATTCAATTGGCAGGTGCTGAAATTGAATTGGTACCGACTATTTCCCGGGAAGTACGTTTACAAAGGGCATTACAGCCAGTTCGTGATGAATATGACTATATTATTATCGACTGTCCCCCGTCCTTAGGGTTATTAACGATTAATGCATTAACCGCAGCAGATTCTGTTATTATTCCTGTTCAATGCGAATATTACGCACTAGAAGGATTAAGTCAGCTATTAAATACAGTTCGACTTGTGCAAAAGCACTTAAATAAAAATCTAGCAATTCAAGGTGTATTGTTAACGATGTTGGATGCCCGTACGAATTTAGGGATTCAGGTTATAGATGAAGTGAAAAAATACTTTAGGGATAAAGTATACCGTTCGATTATTCCTCGTAATGTTCGTTTAAGTGAAGCACCAAGTCATGGGAAACCAATTATGCAGTATGACGCTAAATCAAGAGGGGCAGAAGTATATATAGATTTAGCAGAGGAAGTGATTGCAGGTGGCTAAAGGATTAGGAAGAGGAATTAATGTGTTTTTTCCTGATTTAGATGTGAAAGAAGAAGAGGCAATTCAGGAGATTGTGATAACTGAATTAAGACCGAATCCATATCAACCACGTAAACACTTTAATAAAGAGGCAATTCAAGAATTATCGGCCTCTATTAAAGAGCACGGCATATTGCAACCGTTAATTGCTAGGAAGAGTATTAAAGGATATGAAATTGTTGCAGGTGAAAGAAGATATCGTGCTGCCAAAGAGGCAGGGCTCGAAAAGGTACCTGCTGTTGTAAGACAATTAAATGAGCAGCAAATGATGGAGTTTGCATTGCTTGAAAACTTACAACGAGAAGATTTAAACCCAATGGAAGAAGCAATGGCATATCAAATGTTAATGAATGAGCTAAATGTAACGCAAGAACAATTAGCAAAACGTCTTGGTAAGAGCAGACCTTACATTGCAAATTATACTCGGTTATTAAGCCTCCCTTCTTTTGTGCAAGATATGATTGCAAATGGTCAACTTTCAATGGCCCATGGGAGAACTTTGCTTACTATAAAAGATGAAGAACAATTGAAATCTTTATTAAAACGAATCGAAAAAGAAGGATTAAACGTTCGTCAATTAGAGAAAATTGTTCAGGAGATTAATCAACGCGTTTCACGTGAAACAAAACAAGTGAAAAAAGAGAGAAACATATTTTTCGTAGAACGCGAAACGTTCTTAAGAGAAAAGTTTGGCACAGATGTGAAAATTAAAGAAACGAAAAAAGAAAAAGGTAAAATCGAAATTGAATTTTTTAATAAAGAAGATTTAAATCGTATTTTAGAATTATTAGCGCAGAAAAACTAAAAAGCAAACCATCTTATTATTTATAGATGGTTTGCTTTTTTTAATACAGATAATTTTTGGTCTGTTTCTTTTATACTTTGTGCAATTACATCAGCCATTTTCATGACTAAACTTAATCTTGTATTTTGCAGGACGAAAAACTCCATAAAACCATTTAGATTTACGATGCCATGAATATGTAAATCACCAACTGCAGGTAATTTTTTATTCATCGCAGCTCCAGGTTTACTAGGCCCCATTCCGGTAGTGATGGAACCGATGTTTTGAGACTTTCCTAAACAGGCATCAACCGCAATTATAAATGAAGTAGGATTATCTTTCTGTATATTCTGAATTCTTTCTTCTAAATTTAGCGCATGCACTGGCTCATCTAGTGTGCCGAACACTTGGAAGTTTTTAATTCCTGCTTGTTCTAGTTTCGTACCGACTAACGGACCGAGTGCATCGCCTGTAGAACGATCTGTTCCGATACAAACGAGAATAATCGGTATATTCGTTTTAATAGGGATATGGGAAAGTAAGAAGTTACTAATTGTCTCGGAGGCTTCTACGTCTTGGTGCATAACATTTTGAGTTTCTTTTTCGAAAAAGGGTAAGCGAAAACTTCCAATATTCATGAAGCATCCATCCTTTTAATAAATTTTCAAAATATGTTATATGGTGAGTAAAATGGAAAACTATAAGTGCGTACTTCCTGTAAAACTTGAGTGAAAACGGAAATAATAGTACTAGTATATATATATTCGTTCCATTTTATACCTGCATGGAAGTTAACAAATACAATTAAAGTCATAAAAATTTTTCAGAAATCAGGGTGACTTCTGATACAATAAGAAGGATGATTAAAAAGAAATTTTAGCTGGAGAGGTAGAGGTACATGGATTTAGCGTTGAAATGGTTTGAGTCCATTGATTGGACGAATATAGGTGTGAAATCACTAAAAATAGTCGTTATTTTAATACTTGGTGCAATTATTGTGCGAGTTGCGCGTGCAATTGTACGAAATGCGTTTCGTATGGGAAGCCGTTCGCCAATTCAAATTTCAGAACGTCGTACAGTTACAGTAGCGAAGTTACTTGAAAATATTGTGGCATACGTTGTTATGTTCATTATGTTAATTGCGATTTTGGGTGTGTTTAATATTAATGCATCTGGTTTATTAGCGGGTGCCGGGGTAATTGGTTTAGCAGTCGGATTTGGTGCTCAAAGTTTAGTAAAAGATGTTATTACGGGGTTATTTATTTTGCTAGAAGATCAATTTTCAGTAGGTGACTATGTAAAAATTGGTCAGTTTGAAGGTGTCGTTTTAGAAATTGGACTTCGTACAACAAAAGTAAAGAGTTGGACAGGCGAAATTCATACTTTACCAAATGGAAGTATTATTCAAGTTACGAACTATTCAGTTAGTAATAGTGTAGCATTTGTTGATGTATCCATTTCGTATGAGGCTGACATAGCGAAAGCGGAGCAAGTCATTGAAGAGTTATTAGAAGAATTACCTGCACAGTATACGCAAATGGTAGCAAAGCCTCAGTTATTAGGTGTGCAAACATTGGCTGCGTCAGAAGTTATATTACGTGTTATTGCGGAAGTAGAGCCGATGCAACATGCGGTTGTTGCGAGAGCCCTTCGTAAAGAAATTAAAAATCGTCTAGATTTACATGGGATTGAAATTCCATATCCACGTATGGTTTTATATAATCGTGAAGAATTGGTGAGTGGAAAAGCAATTTAGTATGGAGAGGGGTTTGGAGAATGGAGCAAAAGCAGTATAACTTGTACGATGTTGTGGAAATGAAGAAAGCCCACCCATGTGGTGAGAATCGCTGGAAAATTATTCGTATGGGAATGGATATCCGCATTAAGTGCGAGGGATGTGACCATTCAGTAATGATTCCTCGAAGAGAATTTGATCGTAAGGTGAAAAAAATACTTGTGAAGCACGAAGAATAGAGAGAAAGTAACAGTTGCAATGGGTAGCTGTTACTTTTTTTCGTTTGGAGGAAACTTGTCATTTTTTTCGTTACTATCTATAATGATGAAAGATTGAGACATAGGAGTGAAAAATATGGGATTAACGGCTGGGATTGTTGGATTACCTAACGTAGGGAAGTCAACTTTATTTAATGCAATTACACAAGCAGGAGCAGAATCTGCAAACTATCCATTCTGTACAATTGATCCAAACGTAGGGATTGTAGAAGTACCAGATGAGCGTTTAAATAAATTAACGGAATTAGTAGAACCGAAAAAAACTGTTCCGACTGTATTTGAGTTTACTGATATTGCAGGTATCGTAAAAGGTGCTAGTAAAGGTGAAGGTTTAGGAAATAAATTCTTATCTCACATTCGCCAAGTAGATGCAATTTGCCAAGTTGTTCGTTGTTTTGAAGACGAAAATATTACACACGTTTCAGGGAAAGTAGATCCAATCGATGATATTGAAACAATCAACTTAGAGCTAATCTTAGCGGATTTAGAATCTGTTGATAAACGTATCGAGCGTGTTGCGAAGTTAGCAAGACAAAAAGATAAAGAAGCAGTATATGAGCATGAAATTTTAGTTCGTTTAAAAGAAGCTTTTGAAGAGGGAAAACCAGCTCGTACTGTTGAATTTACAGAAGAACAAATGAAGATTGTTAAAGGCCTTCATTTACTTACAACGAAAGAAATGTTATACGTAGCAAACGTAAGTGAAGATGATATTATGGATCCTTCTGAAAATAAATATGTACAAATGGTAAAAGAATTTGCTGCAAATGAAAATGCTCAAGTAATCGTTGTATGTGCAAAAATCGAAGAAGAAATCGCTGAGCTGGACGAGGAAGAGAAAAAAGTATTCCTTGAAGAACTAGGCATTGAAGAATCTGGTTTAGATCAATTAATTCGTGCTGCATATGATTTATTAGGACTTGCTACTTACTTCACAGCTGGTGTGCAAGAAGTACGTGCATGGACGTTTAAACAAGGTATGAAAGCACCACAATGTGCTGGCGTAATTCATACAGACTTTGAGCGTGGATTTATTCGTGCGGAAACAGTTTCTTACGAAGACTTAATGACAAACGGTTCTATGACAGCTGCAAAAGAAGCTGGTAAAGTTCGTTTAGAAGGAAAAGAGTATATCGTAAAAGATGGAGACGTTATGCACTTCCGCTTCAACGTTTAATTTAATATTTCCTAGGAAAAATAAAGATATGAGCTTGGCAAATATATTATGTGTTTGCCAAGTTTTTTATGCATGGGTGAGTTGATTCATCTAACTTACTATGATATAATCTAAACTCGTGAGTAATTACTATAAATTAATTGCTCCTTGCCCATTATGGGCCGTTTAGACCAAAAGGAGGTGAAAGTGTAATGAGAAAGTACGAAATTATGTACATCATTCGTCCTGGCGTTGAAGAAGAAGCTCAAAAAGCTTTAGTTGAACGTTTCGCAGGTGTTTTAACAAACAATGGTGCAGAAATCATTAACACGAAAGAGTGGGGTAAGCGTCGTTTAGCTTACGAAATCAACGACTTACGTGAAGGTTTCTACATGATCTTAAACGTGAACTCTAACGCAGAAGCGATTAATGAATTCGACCGTTTAGCTAAGATCAACGAAGACATCCTTCGTCATATCGTTGTTAAAGAAGAAGAAAAATAATTGATATATAAGGGAGAGTGGTTCGATTGATGAATCGTGTTATCCTCGTTGGTCGTTTAACTAAGGACCCTGACTTACGTTACACGCCCAATGGTGTTGCAGTAGCTACTTTTACGTTAGCTGTGAATCGCGCATTTGCGAATCAACAAGGTGAGCGTGAAGCTGACTTTATTAATTGTGTAATATGGCGTAAACAAGCAGAAAACGTAGCAAATTATTTGAAAAAAGGTAGCTTAGCAGGCGTAGATGGACGTCTTCAAACTCGTAATTACGATGGACAAGATGGTAAACGTGTATATGTAACAGAAGTTCTTGCGGAAAGCGTACAATTTTTAGAGCCGCGTAATGGCGGTGGGGAGCAACGTGGTTCATTTAATCAGCAACCATCAGGAGCTGGTTTCGGTAACCAAAGCTCTAACCCATTTGGTCAATCTAGTAATTCAGGTAACCAAGGTAACTCTGGATTTACGAAGAATGACGATCCATTTTCAAATGTAGGTCAACCGATCGACATTTCCGACGACGATTTACCGTTCTAATACAGTAAATTAGTTAGTTTTAACAAAGAATGGAGGGAATAGACATGGCAGGACGCAAAGGTGGACGTGCGAAACGTCGTAAGGTGTGTTTCTTCACATCTAACGGCATCACTCGCATTGACTATAAAGATGTTGATTTATTAAAACGTTTCGTTTCTGAGCGTGGTAAAATTTTACCTCGTCGTGTAACAGGAACAAGCGCAAAATACCAACGCAAACTTACAGTTGCAATTAAACGTGCTCGTCAAATGGCACTTTTACCATATGTTGGTGAATAATAGCGTATGAAATGCACAGTAGAGTCGGACTCTACTGTGCATTTTGCTATGCTTTTCTTTTTTGAAAGAGAGGTTAGATGATGAAGAATACGAGATTTATTACTGAGGGTGCAGCGTTGCTAGCGATATATGCAATGTTATTGCTTATATCTATGTATGTTCCAATTTTAGGTACAGTTGTAACGTTTGCGTTGCCATTGCCGTTTATATTGCTAACGATAAGATATAGATTATCTAACGCCTTTGTAATTTTTACGGTGGCATTTTTAATTGCTGTTATTTTAGGTCAACCGATAGGTCTAATAAAGACGGTCGTGTTTGGGGTTATGGGTATTGTTTTAGGATACATGTATAAACAGCAAAGAAAGCCGTTGGAAATTTTGATAACAGGTTCACTTGCATACTTAATTGGTATTATGCTCATTTATGTTGCGAGTATAAAGTTTTTTAACATAGATTTCATAAAGCAAATGCAAAATATGTTTAATGAAAGTGTAGTGCAAAGTGAAAAGATAGCAAGTGCTGCCGGTATGCCGGTTAGTAAAGAACAAAAAGAGTTACTTGCACAAATGAATGATATATTACAAACGATATTCCCGAGTATATTTGTAATGGCTTCTGTATGTCTTTCTTGGATTACAGTTATGATATCAGGCAGTGTTTTGAGAAAACTAAAGCATGACGTTATACCTTGGCCTAAATTTAAAGATATACAATTACCAAAGAGTATTGTTTGGTATTACGTTATATTTATTTTGCTATCAACTTTTATAAAAGTAGAACCGACATCATATTTACATATGGTATTTTCTAACCTATATGTCATATTTACCCTACTACTAGTACTACAAGGTCTGACATTTATCGCTTTTCTAGCGCATAGCAAAGGTTTTACGAAAGGGGTTCCTATTATTAGTTTTATTGTCTGCATGTTTATACCGATGTTGTTTCCTCTTGTGACAATCTTAGGTATAATTGATTTAGGGATTTCATTGCGTTCTAAAATAGGAGGATAAAGTAATATTCCTTATACTATTTTAATCTGTTTAACTAACTGGAAGGTGAGTTAGTTTTACTTTATAGGAGTTGTATACATGCCTGAATTTTATAAGAAACAGTGGTTTTTATATCCTGTTTATGTATTGGCATTTTTCGTGTTTGTGCTCATTGCCATCCTCTGTTATTTTCATTTAATTATGGGGATATCCACCTTTTTTATTTTTTGCATTGTACTTTTTGTTGTTATACGCTTTGAACTGACCTTTCAAAGGAATTTCGAAAAGTATACGACAGATATGATTACAAGAGTAAAGAAAGTGAGTAATGAAGCATTTAACCAAATGCCGATTGGTATTTTGTTATACAATAAGGATTATGGGATTGATTGGGCGAATCCTTATTTATCTTCATGTCTAGGACAGCATGCGTTAGCTGGATGGCACCTTTATGATGTATCAGAAACGTTGCTTCTTTTTATTAAGGGAGAAACTTCCGACGATATAGTCTCTTTAAATAACCGAAAGTTTCGCGTTTTTGTAAGGAAAGAAGAAAAGTTAATTTATTTCTTTGATGTAACGGAACAAACAGAGATTGAAAAGATGTACGAGGATCAACGCACTGTTTTGGCTGTCATTTATTTAGATAATTATGATGAAGTTACACAGGGGTTAGATGATCAATTACGTACGAATATCACAAGTCTTGTAACATCACGACTAAATGAATGGGCCGTTAAGTATGGGGCATATTTAAAACGTGCATCTTCAGAAAGATTCTTCGTTGTACTAAATGAGAGTATTTTAGCACAGATGGAGAAAGGGAAATTTAGCATTTTAGATCAGGTGCGTGAAGAAACATCCAAAAGGAATATACCACTCACCTTAAGTGTAGGTGTTGGATCAGGTGATTTACCTTTATCAGAGCTTGGGGCAATGGCTCAGTCCGGTTTAGACCTTGCGCTTGGCCGTGGTGGAGATCAAGTAGCTATTAAACAAGCGACAGGTAAAGTTAAGTTTTATGGTGGTAAGACGAATCCAGTTGAAAAACGTACTCGTGTACGTGCCAGAGTTATTTCGCATGCATTAAAGGATTTAGTATTAGAAAGTAGTAATGTCATTATAATGGGACATAGGGCTCCTGATATGGACGCAATTGGTGCTGCGATTGGTATTTTAAAGGTAGCGCAATTAAATGAGCGCAAAGGATATATTGTGTTAGATGAAAATGATTCTGATAAGGGAATTAAGCGTTTAATGGATAAAGTGAAACAAAACGAAGAGTTATGGTCTCACTTTATTACCCCAGGACAAGCGATGGAATTTGCAAATGATGATTCATTACTTGTTGTTGTTGATACGCATAAACCTTCAATGGTGATGGAAGAAAAGCTGTTACATAAAATTGAAAATGTAGTTGTTATTGACCATCATCGCCGGGGAGAAGATTTTATTGAAGATCCATTGCTTGTTTACATGGAGCCATACGCTTCTTCCACGGCAGAACTTGTTACAGAATTACTTGAGTACCAACCGAAAAATTTAAAAATGACAATGTTAGAAGCAACGGCATTGTTAGCAGGTATTATTGTTGATACGAAAAGCTTTACATTCCGGACGGGTGCTCGTACGTTTGATGCCGCTTCTTATTTACGCTCACATGGTGCAGATACTGTACTTGTACAAGAGCTTTTAAAAGAAGATATGGATCAGTATTTACGGGTTGCAAAAGCTATTAAAAATGCGTACATTTATACAAATGGAATTGCGATTGCAAAAGTTGATAGTGATGATTACTACGATCAAGTGCTTATTGCGCAATCAGCGGACACATTATTAACAATGACAGGAATTATTGCGTCATTTGTTATTGCAAAACGTGGCGAGAATTTCATTGGAATTAGCGGCAGGTCTTTAGGTGAAGTGAACGTGCAGCTAATTATGGAAAATTTAGGCGGTGGTGGGCATTTAACGAATGCAGCTACACAAATGAAAAATGTTACAGTAGATGAAGCTGAGGAGAAGCTTCGATTTGTTATTGATGACTATTTACAGGGAGGCACACAATCATGAAAGTAATTTTTCTAAAAGACGTAAAAGGTAAAGGGAAAAAAGGAGAAATAAAAAACGTACCAGATGGCTATGCAAATAACTTCTTACTAAAACAAGGATTAGCTGCTGAAGCGACAAATAGCAGTATGAAAACTTTAGAAGCTCAAAAGCGAAAAGAAGAAAAAGATGCAGCAGCAGAGGTTGAAAATGCAAAAGGGTTGAAAGAAACGTTAGAGAAACTAACTGTAGAAGTAAAGGCGAAATCTGGAGAAGGTGGCCGTCTATTCGGTTCAATCACAAGTAAACAAATCGTAGATGCAATGCAAAAATCACATAAAATTAAACTTGATAAACGTAAATTTGAAATGGATGATGCAATTCGTGCATTAGGCTATACAAACGTTACTGTGAAGTTGCATCCGCAAGTAACAGCAACAGTAAAAGTTCATGTTAGTGAACAATAAAAATAAGTTAAGCAAGGAGGATTGCGTATGAGTGATGTAATGGCTGATCGTACCCCTCCGCATAATATAGAGGCTGAGCAGGCGGTTTTAGGGGCCATATTAATTGATCAAGATGCGTTAACGTCAGCATCGGAATTATTGGTACCTGACTCATTTTATCGAACGAAACATCAAAAGATTTTTGAAGTCATGCTTGGGTTATCTGATAAAGGAGAGCCGATTGACTTAGTAATAATGACGTCAGCAATGGCTGATCAAGGATTATTAGAAGAAGTTGGTGGGGTTTCTTACTTAGCAGAATTAGCAGAAGTTGTTCCAACCGCTGCTAACGTAGAATATTATGCACGAATCATCGCTGAAAAGGCGCTATTACGTCGTTTGATTCGAACAGCGACTCATATCGTGTCTGATGGGTATGAGAGAGAAGATGACGTGGATGGTCTTTTAAATGAGGCTGAGAAAAAAATATTAGAAGTATCTCACCAAACAAATGCAAAAGCATTCCAAAACATTAAAGATGTTCTTGTAGATGCTTACGATAAAATTGAACTTTTGCATAATCAAAAAGGTGAAGTTACTGGGATACCAACTGGATTTACAGAATTAGATAAGATGACCGCAGGTTTCCAGCGAAATGATTTAATCATCGTAGCGGCACGTCCATCAGTAGGGAAAACCGCATTTTCATTAAATATCGCACAAAACGTAGCGACGAAAACTGATGAAAATGTAGCGATTTTTAGTCTAGAGATGGGCTCTGATCAGCTTGTTATGCGTATGCTTTGTGCAGAAGGAAATATTGATGCGCAAAGACTGCGTACCGGTTCATTAACTTCTGATGATTGGGCAAAATTAACAATGGCGATGGGGAGCCTTTCTAATGCTGGTATCTATATTGATGATACACCGGGGATTAAAGTAAATGAGATTCGAGCGAAATGCCGTAGATTAAAGCAAGAACAAGGTCTAGGGATGGTTTTAATTGACTATTTACAGCTTATTCAAGGAAGCGGGAAATCAGGAGAAAACCGTCAGCAGGAAGTATCTGAGATTTCTCGTACATTAAAAGGGATTGCGCGTGAATTACAAGTGCCTGTTATTGCCTTGTCACAGTTATCTCGTGGTGTAGAATCTCGTCAAGATAAACGTCCGATGATGTCTGACATTCGTGAATCGGGAAGTATCGAGCAGGATGCTGATATTGTAGCCTTCTTATATCGTGAAGATTACTATGACCGAGAAACGGAAAATAAAAATACGATTGAAATTATTATTGCAAAGCAGCGTAACGGTCCCGTAGGCTCAGTAGAGCTCGCATTCGTTAAAGAGTTCAATAAGTTCGTTAACTTAGAACGTCGCTTCGAGGATGGACATGCGCCGCCTGCATAAAGATAGTATAAAAAAGAAATGCATTTCTTATAATAAGATGTGTTTCTTTTTTTTTATAGGAAAGATAAGGCTTTCATAGTGTGAAAATATAATTCTTACGAACGAAAATGTTTTTTAATAAAAAAATGTTCGCTTTTTGGTTGACTTCTTTTTCGGTTTTGGTACAATTATATTGTTTGAATAGATCGTTTGAAAATCGCGGAGGTGCTTTAATAATGTCTTCAGTAGTAGTTGTAGGAACACAATGGGGCGACGAAGGAAAAGGTAAAATCACTGATTTTCTTTCTGAGCATGCGGAAGTAGTTGCAAGATATCAAGGTGGAAATAACGCGGGACATACAATTGTTTTCGGCGGAGTTAAATATAAATTACACTTAATTCCATCTGGTATTTTCTATAAAGAGAAAATTTGTGTAATCGGAAATGGCTTAGTAGTAGATCCGAAAGCATTACTTGAAGAGTTAAAATACTTACACGATCGTGGTGTAAGTACTGACAATTTACGTGTAAGTAACCGTGCGCACGTTATTTTACCTTATCACTTAAAACAAGATGAATTAGAAGAAGCTAGTAAAGGTGATAACAAAATCGGTACAACGAAAAAAGGTATCGGTCCTGCATATATGGATAAAGCTGCTCGTATTGGTATTCGTATGGCTGATCTTTTAGACCGTGAAGCATTTAAAGAAAAGCTTGAGCGCAATTTAGTAGAAAAAAATCGTTTATTTGAAAAAATGTACGATACAGAAGGTTTCAGTGTAGAAGAAATCTTCGAAGAGTACTTCGAGTACGGACAACAAATCGCGCAATATGTATGTGATACGTCTGTTGTATTAAATGATGCACTAGATAACAATCACCGTGTATTATTTGAAGGTGCACAAGGTGTTATGCTTGATATCGACCACGGTACGTACCCGTTCGTTACATCTTCTAACCCGATTGCTGGTGGTGTAACAGTTGGAACTGGAGTTGGTCCTGCGAAAGTTACTCGCGTTGTAGGTGTGTGTAAAGCATATACAAGTCGCGTAGGTGATGGTCCTTTCCCTACTGAGCTTCATGATGAAATTGGTCATCAAATTCGTGAAGTTGGTCGTGAGTATGGAACGACAACTGGTCGTCCACGCCGCGTAGGTTGGTTCGATAGCGTTGTTGTAAGACATGCACGTCGTGTTAGTGGTTTAACAGATTTATCATTAAATTCTATCGACGTTCTAACAGGTATTCCGACTCTTAAAATTTGCGTTGCTTACAAATACAATGGCGAAGTGATCGATGAAGTTCCAGCAAACTTAAACATTTTAGCGAAATGTGAGCCTGTATACGAAGAGCTTCCAGGTTGGACAGAAGATATTACTGGTGTAAAATCATTAGACGAGCTTCCTGAAAATGCACGAAAATATGTAGAACGTGTTTCTGAGTTAACAGGAATTCAATTATCTATGTTCTCAGTTGGACCAGATCGTAACCAAACAAATATTGTTCGTAACGTATACGAAGCTTAATTGATATTTTTGAGAAAAAACTCATGTCCGCATGAGTTTTTTCTTATCTTTTATAAAAAAATAAAAAAAGGTATTGCAAAAAACAAAGAAAACATGTTATGATACATCTTGTCGTCACGAAAATATGACGTTGGTGAGTATGAGCCATTAGCTCAGTTGGTAGAGCATCTGACTTTTAATCAGAGGGTCGAAGGTTCGAATCCTTCATGGCTCACCATTTTATTTTTCGTGGCCCGTTGGTCAAGTGGTTAAGACACCGCCCTTTCACGGCGGTAACACGGGTTCGAATCCCGTACGGGTCATGTTTTTTTTATGTTCATTTTTGGTCCCGTGGTGTAGTGGTTAACATGCCTGCCTGTCACGCAGGAGATCGCCGGTTCGACCCCGGTCGGGACCGCCACTTTTGTTTATACCACCATTAGTGGTTTTATATATAGTTTTGGCTCGGTAGCTCAGTCGGTAGAGCAGAGGACTGAAAATCCTCGTGTCGGCGGTTCGATTCCGTCCCGAGCCACTCTCAGGATATTAAGTGGGCCCACTTAATATCCTTTTTATTTTGTCCAGTTTTACAAATGTGGGTAGTTATTTTACAATAGAATGAGGAGCCTCTAGCAGTTGAAGCTAGAGGTTTTTCTATAGATCGTATAGATTCTGTGTAAAAGTGGATCATACATGAGTCTGTGAGAATAGAGGAGAAAGTACTTAAGCAAAAGATGCGGTCATATAGGGACATACTATGTAGACATCAATGTGTTTAGGGATATTGACCATATTTTTACCCGCTATTTGCCGGGTAGTAAGACCCCACCCAAAAATTCAGCGAAGGTAAAGAAGTTAGGTGTGGGATCAACGGCCCGTAAATGCCCGATTGGTTCAACTAATAATCGGTGTGGGATGAAGAAAACCCCCACCGATTAAAGTTTCACTTTATAAGGAGGAAATAGACGATGATGGGAAAGAAAATTTTAGTAGTTGATGATGAAAAGCCGATTGCGGATATTTTGAAGTTCAACCTAGAAAAAGAAGGTTTTGAAATTGTAATGGCGCATGATGGTGATGAAGCGATTGAAAAAGCGAATGAAGAGCAGCCAGATATGGTTTTATTAGATATTATGCTACCAGGTAAGGATGGCTTAGAGGTTTGCCGTGAAATACGTAAAAGCTCAGAAATGCCGATTATTATGCTTACAGCAAAGGACTCTGAAATTGATAAAGTATTAGGGCTTGAGCTTGGAGCAGATGATTATGTAACGAAGCCATTTAGTACGAGGGAATTACTTGCTCGTGTGAAGGCGAATTTACGTCGCCATCAACAAGGTGGTGCTGCAGAAAAAGAAGAAAATACGGAAATGGTTATTGGACCAATCGTTATCAATTCAAATGCGTATAGTGTAACGAAACGTGAGGAAAATATTGAACTTACACATCGTGAATTTGAGCTACTACATTATTTAGCCAAACATTTAGGACAAGTTATGACTCGTGAACATTTATTGCAAACAGTTTGGGGTTATGACTATTTTGGAGATGTACGTACAGTGGATGTAACAGTGCGTCGTTTACGTGAAAAAATTGAAGATAATCCAAGTCATCCTACTTTAATTGTAACTAGACGTGGAGTAGGGTATTACTTGCGTGACCCAGAGCAGGAATAGTATATGAAGAAAGTTGGTTTTTTTCAATCTATTCATTTAAAATTTGTACTCATATATATGCTATTAATATTGATAGCTATGCAGGTTATTGGAGTATATTTTGTAAGAGAGTTAGAAAAGAGTCTTGTACAAGGCTTTAGAGATTCTTTAACGCAGCAAACGAACCTATTATCATATAATCTGAAACAAGAGTTTAAAAAAAGTTATACAAAAGCAGAAACAGAATCAACAGATGAAACGATTAAAACTTCAATTCGAAAATTTGCCTCTGATCGAAAGAAAGATATCCAAGAGGTAAGTGTATTTGATTCGCATAGAAAGTTACTCGCTATTTCAGATGAGTCAAAGCAAAACAAGGTAAATAGAACATCAACTGATATAGCTGTTCAGCGGGTATTGGTACAAAAAAAGCCAGAAGTGAAAATTGAGAAAGATGGTCGTACAGGCCATCGTGTACAAGTTATGCTTACTCCTATTCTAGATGATAACGGCAAGGATGCACTTGGTGTTATTTACATTGTTGCATCTATGGAAGATGTTTATAAACAGATGAAGGATATTAATCAAATTTTTGCGACTGGAACCGTTATTGCATTACTCGTAACAGCTGTACTTGGAATTTTGTTAGCTCAAACGATTACGAGACCAATCTCAGATATGCGAAGACAAGCGATTGAAATGGCAAAAGGAAACTATTCAAGAAAAGTAAAAGTGCATAGCCATGATGAAATTGGACAATTAGCATTATCTTTCAATAATTTATCAAAAAAATTACAACAAGCTCGTTCTTCAACGGAAAGTGAAAGACGTAAATTATCATCTGTTTTATCACATATGACAGATGGAGTAATTGCTACTGACCGAAAAGGGGACATTATTTTATTAAATGATCCTGCGGAAAAGATGCTAAATGTTTCTCGTGAAACGGCGCTCGATCAATCTGTTTTAGAAGTATTAGGGATACAAGAAGAATTTACGCTCGATCATTTATACGAAGAGCCTGATTCTGTTTTATTAGATTTTAGTACGAGAAATGAGCCATATATTTTACGTGCTAGTTTCTCTGTTATTCAAAAAGAGACAGGGAAAGCAAATGGTTTAATTGCCGTATTATATGATGTAACTGAGCAGGAGCGTATAGAAAGGGAACGCCGTGAGTTTGTGGCAAACGTTTCCCATGAATTAAGAACGCCATTAACAACGATGCGCAGTTACTTAGAGGCACTTACGGACGGCGCGTGGCAAGATCCGAATATTGCACCGCAATTTTTAACAGTTACACAAGAAGAAACAGAAAGAATGATTAGACTTGTAAATGCGTTATTGCAACTTTCTAAACTTGATAGTACAGAACATCGTTTAATGAAAGAATGGGTCGACTTTACTGACTTCTTTAATAACATTATTGATCGTTTTGAAATGTCTAAAGAGCAAAACGTAAGTTTCAAACGATCTTTCTCTAAGAAATCCCGATTTATTGATATGGATACGGATAAAATTACGCAAGTTTTGTATAACATTATTTCGAATGCATTAAAGTATTCACCAGAAGGTGGAACAGTAACATATCGCTTACGTGATCGCGGGGAATTATTAGAGATTAGTGTAAGTGACCAAGGAATGGGTATTCCAAAAGAAAACGTCGATAAAATCTTTGAACGTTTTTATCGCGTAGATAAAGCACGTTCAAGACAAATGGGTGGTACAGGACTTGGATTAGCAATTGCGAAAGAAATGATTGAGGCACATGGTGGCTCGATTTGGGCGAAGAGTGAGGAAGGAAAAGGGACAACTATTTACTTCACATTGCCAATGGCAGCGGATGAAGAGGACGATTGGGAATGAGTATGGAAAATGTTAAAACGATAGTTTTAATTAATTTAGTTGTAATTAGCCTATTTCTTACTTTTAACTTATGGACGTATGTGCCAGATTCCACGTCTATGCAAAACGCAAAATTTGTGCAGGGGAATGAAGGAATTACTCAAACTAAAATCGCTGATGTTGTCCGCCCTACTTCTATCATCGTGCATAAAGATAAAAATCATTACGGGAGCAAAAGAGAGGGAGATATAGAATCAATCTATAAACCTTTGGAAGCAGGGGAATTACATGATTTCAAAGAGATATCGATTGCTAAGGCTGATTTCCTTTCTTATGTGCATGGTGAAGGGAAAATGGAACTTGTTTTTCCTACCAACATCCCATTTGATGCAGTTAAATCTATGTTTAATATGAAAGAAAAAAGTATAGATAAGCCTAAACATTTTAATCGAATTATTCTTGATCCTTCTAGAAGTAGGGATCAAGAAATTAAAATTAATTTTGTTTCTGATGGCGATAACTCTAGAATATATGAAGCAAAATTAAGTGGTGTGTATTTAAAAGATATTGTAAATGCACAAAATCAATTTATAGTATCGGCAAAACCTTATTTTGACTATCAAATTAATGATATGAAAAAGCTATTTTTACCAGATGGAACGACAGAATTAAGTAATATAACATATATTTCATCTAATTTAGCGGTCGACACATTTAAGAATGCTCTTTTTAGTGACCCACGTTATTTAAGCCCTATTACCGAGAAATCGAAAGAAACATTTACAGATGGTATTAGGTCCATGGAGATTGAAAACGATCGTCATATGCTAAAGTATAAAAATTCTTCTGTTTCAAGTGAGAAAACGACAGACAATTTAATGCTTTTACAAAAAAGCTTTGATTTTGTAAATGGTCACAGTGGGAGTTTGGATTCATATCGTTTGGACTATATGAATAAAGGACAGACGGTATTCCGTTTACATGAAGATGGATATTCCGTATTTAATACAGATGGATTAGCTGAATTAAGACAAGTATGGGGATCAGAAGAAGTAATGGAATATGAAAGACCGTTGTTGTCTTTAAATACGAAAGGTATAGAACAGAAGGTTACTCTTCCATCAGGTCACGTTGTAATAGCATCCTTAGAAAATAATGCCGCGGTAGATAAACGATTCATTAAAGACATTGGTATTGGATACAAATTATCACTAGATGGGCAAGTAGCTCGACTACAGCCAATTTGGTATGTAAAGTTTGTTGAAGATGAAGCGGGTAAACAAAAAATATATGAGTGGAGTGAGGGAGGACTAAATGGATTGGGATCGGATTAAAACCATATTTATTGTGACCTTTTTTGTTTTGGACCTCTTTCTCATTTTTCAATTCATTCAAAAGCAAGATAGTAATCAATTGGAGCTTATTGCAGAAACAAAGATAGATCAAGAATTAAAAGCAAACAAAATTACTATGGGTAATTTCCCTAAAGAACCGAAAAAAGAGTCATTTATTAGGGCAGAAAACAAGGCATTTAAAGAAGAAGATGTACAGTCTTTAAAGAGTCAAACGGTGCATATACAAAATATGTACAAAATAGAAAGTAAGCTAAAAGAGCCCTTCTTAAATACAAAATCATTATCCAAAGATAAGTATAGTGATTTTTTGAAGAACTATGTATTGGATGGACAAAAGTATGAGTTTGGGGCGATGAAAGACTCTAAAATTTACTTCTTCCAAAAATATAAAGATAAGCCTATTTTCTATAACGATCAGGCAATGATTGTTGTGGAATTAAATGAAAAAAATGAACTTGTGTCGTACACGCAGACGATGCTAACTGATTTAAAAGAAATGGGCGAAAGTGAAAAAACGAAACAGCAAGAAATTATTACTGCTCAAACAGCTTTAGAAAATCTGTATTTAAAAAATAAAGTTCATGGGAATACACATGTAAAAGAAGCACAAATTGGTTATGCCACCCTTACCGCATCTACTTCTAATAACCAAGTACTCGCTCCAACATGGAATTTAAAAACGGAGCAGAAGCAGGACTTCTTTGTAAATGCAATTGAAGGACAAGTTATGGAATTAGGGGAAAGGGAAAATCAAGTGGTTGATGAACATACTGGAGTGAGAAAGAATGGGGTTGCATTTTAGCGTACTTGCAAGTGGAAGTACAGGGAATATGCTATATGTAGGAACAGATGAAAAAAAATTACTCGTCGATGCAGGTTTAAGTGGTAAAGCAACAGAGGCTTTATTTAAACAGGCAGAACTAAATATAAATGATGTATCAGGTATTCTTGTAACACATGAACATAGTGACCATATTAAAGGGTTAGGTGTATTGGCACGTAAATATGATTTACCTGTTTATGCAAATGAGAAAACATGGAATGCAATGGAACATTTAATAGGAAATATCCCAACTGAGCAAAAGTTTATTTTCTCAGTTGGGGATGTGAAAACATTCGGTGATATTGAGGTCGAGTCATTTGGGGTTTCTCATGATGCGGCAGAGCCGATGTTCTATGCTTTTCATAACAATAATAGAAAGTTAGCCCTTATTACAGATACGGGATACGTGAGTGACCGTATGAAAGGTGTTATTAAGGGTGCTAATGCTTTCGTGTTTGAAAGTAATCATGACGTGGAAATGCTTCGTATGGGACGTTATCCATGGAGTATTAAGCGACGTATTTTAAGTGATGTGGGTCACGTTTGTAATGAGGACGCTGCATTAGCGATGGCGGATGTAATTACAGATGAGACAAAACATATTTATTTAGCTCATTTAAGTTTAGATAATAACATGAAAGAGCTCGCACGTATGTCAGTATCACAAGTATTAGAGGAAAAAGGATTTGGAGTGGGAGAAGCCTTTGAAATTCATGATACAGATCCGAAAATGCCTACAAAAATTCAATACGTATAATTCTTCATTTTAGTAAACAATAAAGGTGAATATAGTTGTTTTCAGGAAGATGGGTGAACAAATATGTCCTTTATTGATGAAGAAAATTATCGTATGAAACGTGCAAGAAAAAAGAAGCATAAAGGTATTGTTATTTCTAGTATAGCAGGAACAATTGTAGGAGCTTCGTTATTTGCATTTGGAGCTCCTTTATTTGCGAATGATGCGGGGGCGCTTCCGCAAGCTGAAGCAAGTGGAAGTAATATGGCTGAAGCTCAAGGAATTAAACAGATTAGCTTCGTTGATGCTGTTGATCGTGCGTCTGAAGCTGTTGTTGGCGTTATTAATATTCAACGAGATAATTTTTCAGAGGCAGATTCAGAAGCTGGTACAGGATCGGGTGTAATTTATAAAAAAGCAGATGGCCAAGCTTATATTGTAACGAATAATCATGTTGTTGCTGGAGCAAATCGTATTGAAGTAAGTTTAAGTGATGGTAAGAAGGTTCCGGGAAAAGTATTAGGAACGGATGTAGTCACAGATTTGGCTGTACTAGAAATAGATGCAAAGCATGTGAAAAAAATAATTGAGATTGGCGATTCTAATACTGTTCGTAGAGGAGAACCGGTCATTGCGATTGGAAACCCACTCGGGCTGCAATTTTCAGGAACCGTTACACAAGGCATTATTTCAGCTAAGGAACGTATTGTTCCTGTAGATTTGGATCAAGATGGACATTACGATTGGCAAGTAGAAGTTTTGCAAACAGACGCAGCGATTAATCCAGGTAATAGTGGTGGTGCGCTTGTAAACGCGGCAGGTCAATTAATAGGCATTAACTCAATGAAAATTGCAGCAAAAGAAGTAGAAGGAATTGGACTAGCTATTCCAGTTACTAGAGCTGTTCCAATTATGAATGAATTAGAGAAGTACGGAAAAGTAAGGAGACCGTATGTTGGAATTGAACTTAGATCGTTAAATGAGATTCCAAATTACCATTGGTCAAAAACATTGCATTTACCAGGCAATGTAACAGAGGGAGTTTGCATTTTAGATGTGAAGAGTCCTTCGCCAGGTGTAGATGCTGGTTTACGAGAACACGATGTGATTGTAGCAGTAGATGGAAAACCGGTTCGCGATATTATCGGATTCCGTACGGCCTTATATGATAAAAAAATTAATGATAAAATGACTCTTACGTTTTATCGTGGTACAAAACGAGCAACAACAACGGTTAAACTAGGCATTCAAAAGTATTAAAAACAGGAGGGCCTACCTCCTGTTTTCTATTGTAGAAAAGTGAGGTGAAGAATATGAATTTACCTTGTTGTTTAGAACATGTTGAATTAGCTTTAGATATTATTGTGGATGAGTGTGAAGTTGCACCAGTTATCAACAGTGTGGATAACTCGGAAAAAGAGAAAAAAACATGTGAATTTTGTCAAAACGAGGCGACATATGTTGTATCGAACACAGATTCTCACACAATATGTGGGTAACAATTGTGGATATGTGGATAAGTTATGTGGATAACATGTTTGTAAGGTGGGGAATGAGTGTGAATATCTCGATTATTTCAATTGGGAAATTAAAAGAAAAATATTTAAAACAAGGTATAGCAGAATACTTAAAACGATTATCTGTATACGCAAAAGTAGAAGTAATTGAATTGCCAGATGAAAAGGCGCCAGAAAATTTAAGTGAAGCAGAAATGTTAATTGTAAAAGAAAAAGAAGGTATACGTATACTGGATAAAATTTCTGACGATACGCATGTCATTGCGTTAGCGATAGAAGGAAAGCAAAAATCATCAGAAGAATTTGCAGTAAGCTTAGATCGTCTTGCTACATATGGAAAGAGTAAAGTTGCATTTGTAATAGGTGGATCACTTGGACTAAGTTCAGAAGTAATGAAGCGTTCAAACGAATCTCTTTCTTTTTCAAAGATGACATTACCACACCAATTAATGCGATTAGTATTGCTTGAGCAAGTGTATAGAGCGTTTCGTATTAATCGTGGGGAACCGTATCATAAATAAAATTACTTTTTGTATATAAAAAGAGTAAAAAAGACCATTGGGCAAAAACCACCGATGGTCTTTTAAATATTAATAGGTAGTACGAAGGTTTCCTAAAATAAGTATGTTTCTATTTATAAAAAAGTGTGTTGTAATATGAAGAGGAAAAAGTATAAGTAGTCATAGAAGTGAGGAATTAAAGGTGAAGAAGTTTAAAAAGTTTTACTTGGAGATTACGAGTGTATGTAATCTTGCGTGCAGCTTTTGTCCGCCGACGGAAAGGCAGAAGCAATTCATTTCTGTGGAGGATTTTGCTAAAAGATTAGACCAAATTAAACCTCACACAGACTACATTTATTTGCACGTGAAGGGTGAGCCATTGCTCCATCCAAAAATAGATCAATTGTTAGATTTAAGCCATGAAAAAGGGTTTAAAGTTAATATTACAACGAACGGAACGTTAATTAATAAAAGAAGGCATAGACTGTTAAATAAGCCTGCTTTAAGACAAATGAATTTTTCACTGCACAGTTTTGATGGGCATCCAGGTTCGCAAGATAAAGAAGGTTATGTAAGGAGTATACTTTCCTTCATTAGAGAGGCGACAAGTCAATCAGATTTAATTGTTTCACTACGTTTATGGAATTTAACTCAGGATAATAAAACAAATGCTGAAATCCAGAAAAATAGAGATTTATTATCCATCATTGAAAATGAGTTTGGTCTATCTTATCAAATCGAAGAGAAGCTTACACCAGGAAAAGGTATAAAAATTGCGGAACGTGTCTTTATTAATCAAGACTATGAATTCCAGTGGCCAGCATTACATGAAGAAGAGGATGATGGAAAAGGATTCTGTCATGGTCTTCGAAATCAAGCTGGTATTTTAGCAAACGGAACGGTTATTCCTTGTTGTTTAGATGGTGAGGGGATTATTAACCTTGGGAATATTAATAATGACTCATTTTCTAACATTATAGAAGGTGAAAGAGCAACAAACATTGTCGATGGATTTTCGAAAAGAGTTGCAGTCGAAGAGCTATGCAGGAAATGTGGATACCGTAAAAGATTTGGAAAATAAATATGAAACAAGCCCTCATAAAGCGAGGGCTTATTTTTTATCCCGCTATTTGCCGGGCAGTAAGACCCCCCACCTCAAAATTCAGCGGAAGCAAAGAAGTTCGGTGGGGAATCAACTGCCCGTAAAAGCCCGATTGGTGAGGGCTAATAATCAGTGGGGGATGGCCCCCCACTGATTAAAGTTTCACGTTATTCTTGATAAGAGCGTTCTAATTCATCAATTAAGGAACCGACGTAAGAAACAGCCCTGCGGATTGCATCTGGTTTTGACATATCGACTCCGGCATGTTTCATTAATTCAAGTGGTTTCATCGTACCACCAGCGCGAAGTACATCTAACCAGCGGTCAACGGCAGGTTGCCCTTCCTCTTTAATCATTTGAGCTACCGCAGTAGATGCAGTGAGGCCTGCGGAATAGGTGTAAGAATATAAGCCCATATAGTAATGAGGTTGACGCATCCAAGTTAAGCCAGCATCTTCGTCAATTTCTACAGAATTTCCCCAGAATGTCGAAAGTACATTTGTTTTTATTTCAGTTAAAGTTGTAGCTGTAAGTGCTTCTCCTTCTTCTGCTAGGGTATATACTCTTCTTTGATATTCTCCCTCAAGTAAGTGAGTAACAAAGTTATGATAATATGTGCCAAGTAGTTGCAGAATCACCCATCTGCGCATTCTCTTATCGTCAGTAGTCGCTAATAAATGCTGGGCTAATAGTAATTCGTTCATTGTAGATGGCGCTTCAACAAAGTACATAGATGGACGTACATTCATAATACGCTGGTTTTTATTTGCTAAATAAAAATGACCAGCATGTCCGAATTCATGGGCTAATGTGAAGCATCCACGCATCGTATTTTGCCATGTAATTAAAATATATGGATGAGAACCATATGGGCTTGAACAAAATGCTCCGGTGGATTTGCCTATGTTATCGGCAAGATCAACCCATCTTTCTTTGAATCCTTTTTGGATAATGGAACTATATTCATCCCCTAATACCTTTAAAGAATCTTGAATTAATTTACCAGCCTCCTTGTATGTGATGGTTGGATTAAATTCGGGATCTAAAGGTGCATGTAAGTCGCAGAACAGCATTTGATCGAGTCCTAATACTTTCTTTTTTAAATCTGCAAAACGGCGCATATGAGGCGCTAATTCTTTATAAATAATATCAAGTTGATTGTTATACATTTCAAGTGGAACTTTTTGAGGTTCTAAAAGCATATGAGTAACAGATTCAAATTTGCGTAAACGAGAGAGTGTTACTTGTTTTTTTACTTCAGTAGCATATGTTGTTGCCACTGTATTCTTATATCGTTTCAAGGTGGAAACAAATGATGAGTATGCTTTTCTACGTATGTCTGCGCTTGGAGAGAACTCATATTTGCTTTCAAATAATGCAAATGATACAGGGAGTTCGTTTCCTTGTTCGTCTTGTATGGAGGTAAAATCCATATCGGCTAATTTAGTCATACCGTAAATTTTGTATGGAGAATTATGTACTTCGCCAAGTGCAGCAAGAGCTTCTTCTGTTTCAGGAGAGAGCGTGTGCTGCCTTTTTTGTAGGATGTCTAGTAATGATTTACGGAAAGGTTCGAGTTTTGTTTCTTCGTGTAAATACTTTTCAATTGTTCCTTCATCGAATGAGAGGATTTCATTATGGATAAAGGATAGTGCAGTATGTACTTTCGTCCATAAAGCAGAAACTTTGGAAGAGTTCGCTTGAATAACTGGATTTGTACGATCAGTTGATTCTTTTAAATTTGCATAGGAGTATAGTTTTGTTAACTTCATTAAAAGCTCTTCTTCTAAAAGTAGGCAATGTAATAAGGTAGTGGGGCTAGTATGTAATTGTCCTTTAAACGCATCAAGTTTTTTTATATCGTCTGTTAATACACGTAATGCAGTTACCCAATCTTTATCAGATCCGAATAAATCAGAGAGGTCCCATGTTAGTTCAGTAGGGACTTCTGCGCGAATATGGCGTTTCTCAATTACATTTTTCATTTGTTATATCCCCCTTATTATAAGTATCTAAAACCATGATACTAGAAAATTCAGTAAAATTAAAATATTTTACATTTCTATATATAAAAAAGAAGGACAAGCATAAAAATGCTTGTCCTTCGAGTTAAATTTAAAAATTAATATACTTTATCCCCGTTGAAAATAGAGTTTTTCACGATTACATAATCTACAGTACGAATTGAATCTAATTTTGTTCCACCAGCGTAAGAGATAGAAGATTGAAGATCTTGTTCCATTTCGATTAAAGTATCTTCTAAAGAACCTTTATGCTCAACGAACATTTTCTTACCTTCAACGTTTTTCTTCTCGCCTTTTTGGAATTCAGAAGCTGAACCGAAGTACTCTTTATAAAGTTTGCCGTCTTTTTCGATTGTTTCCCCTGGAGACTCTTCATGACCAGCGAATAGAGAACCGATCATAACCATAGTCGCCCCAAATCGAATAGATTTAGCTACGTCGCCGTGTGTACGAATACCACCGTCAGCGATAATTGGCTTACTTGCAGCTTTTGCACACCAGCGAAGTGCAGCTAGTTGCCAACCGCCAGTTCCAAAGCCTGTTTTAATTTTAGTAATACAAACTTTACCAGGTCCAATACCGACTTTTGTTGCGTCAGCACCAGCGTTTTCTAATTCTCTTACCGCTTCTGGAGTTCCAACGTTTCCAGCAATAACGAAGCTTTCTGGTAAATGCTTTTTAATATGTTGAATCATGTTGATTACAGCATTAGAATGTCCGTGTGCAATATCAATCGTGATGTATTCAGGTGTAAGTTGCTCAGCAGCTAATTGTTGTACGAATTCATATTCGTCCTCTTTTACACCAACGCTAATAGAAGCGATTAATCCACGTGATTGCATATCTCTAATAAATGAGATACGTTTCTCTGGCTGGAAACGATGCATGATATAGAAGTAATTGTTTTCAGCTAAATAAGTTGCAATTCTTTCATCAATAATCGTTTGCATATTTGCAGGTACGACAGGTAATTTAAATTTATGTTTACCTAAAGTGACAGTTGTATCACATTCAGAGCGGCTGTTTACAATACATTTTGCAGGAATTAATTGAATATCTTCATAGTCGAATACGTTTTCCATCATTTACACCCCTAAAATACGAATATTTTATTCATTTAGTTTAAAAATGTTCGTCCAAAGGATAATTTACATTATTTTCACTCATAAGTCAAAGGTTTTCATGTTTATATTTAAAAATTGAGTCTATTTAAGTTAATTATAGATTTGTATTGTCTAAAGATGTTTTAATTTAGAATTTTCTGATATAAAATTATGTGTAGCAAAGAAAAAATTAAATATACAAATTTGGGAGAGATTTTAATGAAGCGATTAATGTATATGGACTGGTTGCGTGTATTAGCAACAATCGCAGTAGTTACAATTCACGTTTCTGCTGGTTATGTTTCAGTGTTAGATACAAATAACGTTTCACGCTGGATGGCTGGGAATCTATTTGAATCGATTTCACGTGCGAGTGTTCCGATTTTTGTAATGATTAGTGGTGCTTTATTGTTAAAGGGGACAAAAGATATTTCAGTCGGGGAATTTTTAAAAAGGCGCGCAAGTAAAGTAATCATTCCCTTTATAGCTTGGAGTGCTATATTTTATGCATATGGAGCATATGCAGGATATTTCCCAGCATCTTTAAAGCAAGGGATAAAGCACTTTTTAACGGATACTATTGGAGGACATTTATGGTTCTTATACATGATTGTAGGGATATATTTAATTACACCTTTACTAAAAATCTTTGTGAAGAACGCTAAAAAAAGAGAGATAGAATACTTTTTAATTTTATGGCTATATGCGTCTGTTGTAGTCAATTTAGTGAAATATTATTATCCTATCAACTTTAATATTGAATTATTTTACGTTACAAATTATGTAGGGTATTTCCTACTTGGTTATTATTTATCTAATTTTGATATTTCAAAAAAATGGAGAAGTATTTCTTACTTTGGCGGATTTGTAGGATTTATTAGTACATTCTTTATTACTTATTACTATACAGTAAAAGCAAATGGACAGTTAGATCAGTTTTGGTACGGGTATTTTGCGCCAGGCGTTGTACTGATGGCGATTGGATTATTTGTATTTTTCAAATATGCTTTCCAAAAATCAGAAAGAGAATTACCATTGTTATTCCGTTTTATAAATCAAGCAAGTCTTGGAATCTATATTCTTCACTTCTTCTTATTAAATAACTTGTTGTACATGGTTTTCCCTAAAGTAAATGAACGTGTACATGCAATATTGGCAATACCTATTAATGTAACGATTGCAATTGTTCTTAGTATGGTAATTACGTTAATATTACAAAGAATACCAGTTGTGAAAAAATTAGTTCCGTAAAAAATGAATATAGTATAGATAGGGCAGACTTATTATAAAGGCTGCCCTTTACTATTTTAAAATTATACTTAAATAAATTTAGATATAAACGAATTAAAAACAGTGGATTAATATAGTATCTTACTATAGTCTAAAGTGAGGTATGAAGAACAGAATAAGTTAAATATAAAATCAAATGAGGTTAATATATGAGTAAACAAAGTTTTAGTAATTATGCATTAAGTAAAGAAGTAAGACGAGCACTTACTGGTTTAGGATATGAGCATCCAACAGAAGTGCAAGGAGAGGTTATTCCAGTTGCATTGCAAAAGAAGGATCTTGTTGTAAAGTCACAAACGGGAAGTGGAAAAACAGCTTCGTTCGGTATACCACTTTGTGAAATGGTAGAGTGGGAAGAGAATAAACCACAAGCATTAGTTTTAACACCAACGAGGGAACTTGCTGTTCAAGTGAAAGAAGATATTACGAATATAGGGCGGTTCAAAAGAATTAAAGCTGCTGCAATTTATGGTAAATCTCCATTTGCACGTCAAAAATTAGAGTTAAAGCAAAAGACGCATATCGTAGTGGGGACCCCAGGACGTGTGTTGGATCATATTGAAAAAGGGACCCTTTCTTTAGAGCGATTGAAATATTTAGTGATTGATGAAGCAGATGAAATGTTAAATATGGGATTTATCGATCAAGTAGAGGCAATTATTGATGAATTACCTACAAAAAGAATGACAATGCTATTTTCAGCAACCCTACCCGAAGATGTTGAAAAGTTATCCCGTACATATATGAATGCACCAACTCATATTGAAATTAAAGCAGCGGGGATTACAACAGATAAAATTGAACACACCCTTTTTGAAGTAAGGGAAGAAGAGAAGCTCTCACTTCTTAAGGATGTAACTATGATTGAAAATCCAGACAGTTGCATTATTTTTTGTCGTACACAAGAAAATGTAGACCATGTATATAGACAGCTAAAACGGGTTAATTATCCTTGTGACAAAATACACGGTGGTATGGTACAGGAAGATCGTTTTGAAGTAATGGATGATTTTAGAAAAGGAAAGTTCCGTTATTTAGTAGCAACTGATGTAGCTGCGAGAGGAATTGATATTGATAATATTACACATGTTATTAATTACGATATTCCATTAGAAAAAGAAAGCTATGTACACCGTACTGGAAGAACAGGAAGAGCTGGTAATAATGGAAAAGCTATTACATTTATAACGCCTTATGAAAATAGATTTTTAGAAGAGATTGAGGAATATATCGGATTTGAAATTCCAAAGGAGCTGGTACCTTCAAAAGAAGAAGTTATAAAAGGGAAAGCAGTATTTGAAGAAAAGATATATGCTAAACCGATTATAAAGAAAGACAAAAATGCAGACCTAAACAAGGGAATTATGAAATTGTACTTTAATGGCGGAAAGAAAAAGAAAATTAGGGCGGTAGATTTCGTTGGTACAATTGCTAAAATTCAAGGTGTTTCTGCTGATGATATAGGTATTATTACAATACAAGATAATGTTTCGTATGTTGAAATATTAAATGGAAAAGGACCACTTGTTTTAAAGGTTATGAGAAATACAACGATAAAAGGTAAAAAATTAAAAGTTCATGAGGCAATTAAATAAATGAAAATATCCACTTTAAAGGTGGATATTTTTTTGAGGTTTACTTATAGAGCGGACAATTTGAATGGACTTTAACTAATACGTGATTGACGATTGTTTTTTTGTATGTTAGTATATTTATTTGGTTTTTTCTACCATTGAATGGGGAAATTGTTAATTCGTTTAGGGGTATATTTTTATATAAGTAAATCAATTTTAATTTAATTGTTGTAGGTTATAAAAAGTAAGGACGGTGTTTTGTTTAATGAATTTTACTCGAGATAGGTGGAGTTTAAAGTGGCTTCATTTTTATTTGATTGTAGTAGTAGTTGCATCTCTTTTATTACGTATATATTTAGCATTTCATTTAGAAGGATATGAACGAGATCAACTGTTTTTTGTGGATTGGATGGACACGGTAGGTAAATATGGACTAGGTGATGTGTATGCACATGGGGATTTAGTAAACTATCCGCCATTTTTCTTAGCTCTTTTAGGTATTTATGGAGTGATATTGTCATTTTTTAATATATACGTGGATGCTGCTGGTGTTTTAATTCGAGTCCCATCTATTGTATTTGAAGTAGTAGCTATAATTATTTTTACTATAGTTTCTAAAAGGATAGACAATTCGATTATGAGAGCAGCATTAGTAACATTTTTTGCATTTAGTCCAGCCGTTATAGTGGATGGAACTATTTGGGGTCAAGTAGATATGCTACATAGTATATTGATGGTTAGTTCTATTTTACTACTAATGTCTAAGCCAACTTGGTCTGGTGCTATTTACGCTATAGCCTTACTAGCTAAATTTCAATCAATCGTAATTGCGCCTGTGTTTGCTATGTATTTCCTAAAAGTCATTTTTGAAAAAAGGGAAGGTAAGCAATTAATTAAATTTATAATAGGGTTCTGTATCCCGTTATTAATATTCGGTCTTTATTTCACAGCTCATGGAACATTTATTACTATGTTAACACAAGCATATTTAAATGCGGTAGGTACGTTCCCAACGGTAACTGTATTTGCTATGAATATTTGGTATTACGCGATTGGTACGGATCCTAATATGGTGGATACGATTCAAGTTTTACCACATATTACATTGAAAACAGTTGGTTTAATACTCTTGTCTATTGCAGCGGCATTAACTTGCTTATACGTCTTTTTCCATCGTCATATGAATACGGCAGTTCTACTGAAAGCCGCGACTTTTATAAGTTTTGCGTTCTTTATGTTACCTACGCAAATACATGAGAGATATGCTTTCCCAGCGTTAGTATTTGTACTCTTTTTACTGCTATATGAAATGAAGTGGACAGGAATAGCTTTAGGATTAACGTTAACAATCTTTTTAAATATAGTAATGGTTCTGTATGCGGGCTTTAATACGAATATGGGAATGTTTATCGTTACTATTAATGTTTTTATTTTCTATGCTATGTGTAAATTATTAGTAAAAGAGTATTGTAATCGCTTTGAATTGCTAATAAAGAAACAATAAAAATTATAATTTTAAGGGGAGGTACATTTTGCTAATATGCAGAATGTACTTTTTTATTGAAAGAGTAAGATTCCAATAGAAAAAACAAAGATGAGAAGATACTTAGAAAGCATAATTTTTGAAATACTACAATCATTTGAATGGTTGTAGTTAATAAAACGCTACCTAAAAGTAGGTAGCGTTTTATAGTTATTAGGACTCTTTTAAATCGTCAATTAACTTCTCAGCTAAGCGCCTATACATATTACTCATCGATACAAATGATGTTAGTAATAAAAATTTCTCTAGATTCGGATCTTCTAAGGAAGAAATTTCACTTACTTCTGAAACAAGATTATTTACGTCTTGTGTAAAGCTTTCGACGTTTTTTTCGGTAAGAGAAAGATAAGCTTTATATAATGTATTTAATTCGAATGAATCATCGTTTAATAAGGATTCATTTATATTTTCTAAGGAGCTTTTTATGTCATTAATGGAAAGGGCTCCTTTTAATTGATAAATTAAGCTGATTAAAATCATATGCTCTTTTGAGTATTTTTTATTTTTGATTGGAATAAACAGTTTCCCTTTTGCGTAATTGTTAATCATTGTTTTTGTTAATACTTTTTCATCATCGGTTCTTGTTGTATCCGAATAAGTATTTTCAAATAATTGGACAACCTGGTCTACATACAAGTCGACATTTGGAATATCCTCAAGCGTAATGTTTTTTTCTAAATGTAATGTTTCAAGCAGTTTATTTATATTTTCCACGTAGAACCCCTCACTTTTATAACTTAGTGGAGCATAATGTTTAGTTTATCTCTAAATATGGTATTACGAAACAAATGAATTGTAAATGTTGACCTCTAATAATAATGCGTATATAATTACATGTAGTTATTAAAACTACATGTAATTATATGAGGGGTGTATATATGAATGCTTATGTAAGAGAACCAGTTAATGCTTTTACCCACTTGGGAGGAGCTGTATTATCATTTATTGCATTATTAGCTATGCTTGTAAAAGTTTCTATTAAGATGCCATCTTTTGCGGCAATTACAGCTGTTATTTTGTTTGGTATCGGAATGATGGTTCTGTATACAGCATCAGCTGTATATCATAGTGTTGTAGCCAGTGAACGTGTTATTTATTTCTTTCGGAAGCTTGATCACTCTATGATTTTTATATTGATTGCAGGTACATATGCACCATTTTGTTTAATTACATTACATTCCGCAAACGGTTTATTATTATTTTGTTTAGTTTATGCAACAGCCATTTGTGGTATTGTTTTTAAAATGTTTTGGTTTAGTTGCCCGAGATGGTTATCAACAGCAATTTATATTACAATGGGCTGGTTAATTGTTCTGTTCTTTGCACCGTTAGCTGCTAACTTAAGTGCAGGAGGTATCGTGCTTCTAGTGCTTGGAGGCATTCTTTATACAATCGGTGGATTTATTTATGGAACAAAGCCAAAATGGTTAGAGTTTAAACATATGGGACATCATGAAATTTTTCACGTGTTCGTGTTATTGGGAAGTCTTGCCCACTTTTTAAGTGTATATTGCTACGTAATTTAACAAGATGAAATTTCCGAGTAATTTTTATTTTTTCTTGATTAATAAATAAAGATATAGACACATATGTATGTTAAAGAGTTGTATAACGTAAAGGTTATGCGGCTCTTTTTTATATAAATAATAATTAAAAATAAATTTTTAAAATTATCAGTCTTTTTATGGTAGGATAGATGTGTATTGAGGTTATAAAATTTTATAATTAATAATAAGTGGGGGACTCTATATATGGCGATACTTATAACGGGTGGAGCAGGATATATTGGTAGTCATACGTGTATAGAATTATTAAATAATAATTATAAAATTATAGTCGTAGATAATCTTTCAAATAGTTCAATCGAGTCTTTAAACCGAGTAAAAGAAATAACAGGAAAACAATTTAAATTTTATAAAGAAAGTGTTTTAAATCGTGAAAAAATGAATGAGATTTTTTTGGAAAATAGCATTGAAGCGGTTATACATTTTGCTGGATTTAAAGCAGTGGGGGAATCGACTATAATTCCTCTAACATATTATTATAATAATATAATAAGTACAATCGTACTATGTGATGTGATGCAGAAACATCATGTTAAAAAGTTTATTTTTAGTTCATCTGCAACTGTATATGGAATTCCAAAAACGTCACCAATTACAGAAGAATTTCCACTAAGTGTGACAAATCCATATGGGCAAACAAAATTAATGATTGAGCAAATTATGCGTGATGTGGCAAAAGCTGATGATGAATGGAGTATTGCGTTACTTCGTTATTTCAATCCCTTCGGAGCACATAAAAGTGGTCGTATTGGAGAAGATCCAAATGGGATTCCGAATAATTTAATGCCATATGTAACGCAGGTGGCGGTAGGTAAATTAAAGGAACTAAATATATTCGGAAACGATTATCCAACAAAAGACGGGACAGGTGTCCGTGATTATATTCACGTTGTTGACCTTGCAAAAGGACATGTAAAGGCACTTGAGAAAGTACTTAAGACGAAAGGAATAGAGGCATATAATCTTGGCACAGGTAAAGGGTATAGTGTGTTAGAGATGATAAAAGCTTTTGAGGAGGTTTCAGGTAAAAAAATACCTTATAAAGTGATAGGGCGTCGTCCTGGTGATGTAGCAGTATGTTTTGCTGATGTATCTAAAGCGAAACGAGAATTAGGATGGGAAGCGGAATATGGGTTAGAAGAGATGTGCTTAGATTCTTGGAGATGGCAGGTAAATAATAAAAACGGCTATCAAATGATTTAAGGTGGTTAGTAGTTAGTAAAGCATTCTCTTATTAATTTGTAGGATATTTTATGTATATAATAAATTGTATTCTTTATTATGTTGCTTGAGGTCAGTAATATGTTCAATTTAGGAAAGAGAATGTAATAAAATATTACTGACCATAGCATTTGAATAGCAACCGTTTCTATTGAAAAGTATTCCAATACTTGTATCATTGTTAAAGTGCGTTTATAATCAAATAATCTTATTAGCTTTTTGCTTGAATTACGTATTATTGAAAGCGTTTTTATTGCGTGATATATTTTGATTGACATCATTACTGTATGAAATGTATGAAAAGGGTTTTTCTATTGTTTTTTAAGGTAGGAAGTCTGACTTATTTTCGAAAAAACTTTGTATGTAGTTGTAAGTAAGAAGGAGAATAAGGAATAATATAATTTTTACAAGACGGGGAGGGTACAGTGTGAAAATGTAAGGTTTTCACATGAGGATATATGGGGTACGTAGGATTATTACTTTCGGGTGCAGCTTTATTTTTAAATAGTCTTGTTATATTAGGGAAAGCAGAGATGAAAAGTGCGGGTGTTTTTAATTTATTTGTGGGTGCACTACAAATTATTATTCCGTTCTATTTAATCATGATTTCTGACCAAAGCAATTGGACAGTGTATTCATATGCAGCTACTTTCTTATTTGGATTAACCTATTTATATGTAGGTGTTACCTTTATAAAAGGAATGGATAGTAGCGGTTTAGGTTGGTTTTGTATTTGGGTAGCAATTATTGCTTTATTCTATATGGTTGTTTCATTTGTTCAATTTCACGATGTTGTTAATGCATTAACGTGGTTTATGTGGGCATTACTTTGGTATTTATTCTTTGTATTAAATACACAAAAGAAGAATATCAATCAATATCTTGGAAGAATTGCCTTCGTACAATCATGGGTAACATTGACGTTGCCTTCACTCTTTTATTTTATGGGGGTATGGGGAGAGGGATTCGTATATGAACTATGGGTTTATGTATCCGTAATTTCTATTTTATACTTCTGTTATTGTATTTATAAATATCGATTACGTTAATATATTTTCTGTAGAAAAGCATGGAATCGTTAAACGAATTCCATGCTTTTTCTATATTAGCATTTATAATAGAGAGGTAGTATTTTACAATTTATCAAAATGGGGATGATGAATTTGAAAAAAGTATTGGTGCTAGGGGGAACAAGATTTTTTGGTAAACATTTAGTAGAAGCACTTTTACAAGCTGGACACGATGTAACAATTGCGACGAGAGGCATTACTGAAGATTCTTTTGGAAGTGTAGTAAACAGATTGATTGTAGATAGAGAAGACGAAAAACAACTAGCTGAGCGTCTAGAAGATAAAAGTTATGATATCGTATACGATAATTTATGCTATAGCTCGAATGCGGCAAAGATAATATGTGAAGTGTTACAAGGAAAAACGAAGAAATACGTTATGACATCTTCAATGGCTGTTTACGAGCCAGCGATAGGCTTGTTAGAAGAGAACTTTAATCCGTACGAGTATGCTATTACGTATGGGGATAGAAATGACTTCAATTATAGTGAAGGCAAGCGATTAGCCGAAGCTGTTTTACTTCAACAAGCAACATTCCCAGTTGTTGCAGTACGTTTTCCAGTTGTTATTGGAGAAAACGATTATACGAAAAGGTTACAATTTTACGTTGAACATATTGTGAGGCAAGAACCTATCGCCGTGAATGATCTAGATGGAGAGTTGTCATTTATACATGAAAAAGAAGCAGGAGAATTTTTAGCTTGGTGCGGGATGAAGGACATAGAAGGGCCAATTAATGCTTGTAGCAACGGGGTAGGTTCTACTCGAGCAGTTATTCATTTCATAGAAGAAAATACGGGAATAAAAGCACGCGTTCAAGAAGTAAGAGATAATGTAGCGCCTTATAATGAAGTGATTAATTGTACATTACATAATGGAAAAGCTAGTGAATTAGGATTCCCGTTCCGAGAATTGAAAATAGAAATAGAACAAGTATTACGTTATTACATACATGCAATGAAATAATCATAAATCCCCCGGTGGCAATCCGGGGGATTCTGGAGGATTTCGACAATACTAATTTTACATTACCAAACTTACCTTATACGCACGACTAATGTTTTTGTGATCGCATTGCTTGTAAATACTTTTCATTTACCTGGTCCCAGTTCACTGTATGCCACCAGTTGGTAACAAATTCTGGACGCCGATTTTGATACTTTAAATAATAGGCATGTTCCCATACATCGATGACGAGTAATGGAATTTTACCTTCTTGCAAAGGTGTATCTTGATTGGGTGTACTCATAACGGAAAGTTCCTCACCGTCCAGAACAAGCCATCCATAGCCACTTCCAAAACGACTAATAGCTGCTTTGGAAAGTTGATCTTTTAAGTTGTCAAAGGTATTGAAATAATAATCAATTACTTTTGCAACATCTCCATTAGGCTCACCGCCACCTCGCGGGCTCATTAATTCCCAAAAAAGACTATGACAATAATGTCCACCACCGTTATTTCTGACAGCTGTAACAATTTCTTTTGGTAAAGTTTCTAAATTACATAGTAACTCTTCTAAAGATTTATTATGTAATTCCGTATAGTTTTCTAAAGCGGCATTCAAGTTATTTACGTATGTCGCATGGTGCTTTCCATGATGAATAGAAAGCGTGTTGCTATCGATATATGGCTCTAGTTCATCATAGTCATATGAAAGCTTTGGCAATTGAAATGAAGACATAACATTCCCTCCTTTCGTATTAAAAAGTTGGTCTAGGTAAAAATAATTTACCTGAGTCAAAAATACACCTATTTTTTATACAAGTCAATAGTAATCTCTTTAATTTTCTGAAAAATATTACAATAAAAGTAACACTTCGACTTTCATTTGTGACTCTTATTCTTTTTGCTTATACTGTAAAGTAGTAACGTTTTGTTGAAATAGAAGGAGATCGTTTATGAGTAAAACGAAACAATTAATAGAGGAAGCGAGTCATTTTATTACGGTTTGCTATAAAGAACTTAATAAAGAACAATTCATAGAAGAGAGAATAAAAGAAATTCAAGTTGAGATAGAGAAGACGGGGACGTATGAGCATACATTTGAAGAACTTGTTCATGGATCACGAATGGCATGGCGCAATAGTAATCGATGTATTGGAAGACTATTTTGGAGTAAGATGCACATATTAGATGCACGTGAAGTAAATGATGAGGAAGGTGTATACAATGCATTAATTCATCATATTAAATATGCAACGAACGATGGGAAAGTTAAACCGACAATTACAATTTTTAAGCAATATCAAGGTGAAGAAAATAATATACGAATTTATAATCACCAATTGATTAGGTATGCAGGATATAAAACAGAAATGGGAGTGATTGGTGACTCTCATTCCACTGCGTTTACGGATTTTTGCCATGAACTTGGCTGGCAAGGAGAAGGTACGAATTTCGATGTATTGCCACTTGTTTTTTCTGTCGATGGAAAAGAATCTGTATATAAAGAAATTCCTAAAAAAGAAGTGAAAGAGGTACCAATTGAACATCCAGAGTACCCAATCTCATCTTTAGGAGCAAAATGGTATGGGGTTCCAATGATTTCAGATATGCGCTTAGAAATTGGCGGTATTTCCTATACAGCTGCTCCGTTCAATGGATGGTATATGGGGACGGAGATTGGGGCGCGTAACTTAGCGGATCATGATCGTTATAATTTACTGCCGGCTGTTGCGGAGATGATGAAGCTCGATACATCGAGAAACGGTACGTTATGGAAAGATAAGGCGTTAATTGAATTAAACGTAGCTGTGTTACATTCTTTTAAAAAACAAGGAGTTAGTATTGTTGACCATCATACTGCTGCACAACAATTTCAACAATTTGAGAAGCAAGAAGTAGCTTGTGGTCGTGTTGTAACGGGCAATTGGGTGTGGCTCATTCCGCCATTATCTCCAGCTACCACTCATATTTATCATAAACCGTATCCGAATGAAATTTTGAAGCCAAATTTCTTTCATAAATAATATTTAGTATAGTTTTTTATGCAAATTATAATTTTTTTAAATTACTGTTACGTAGCAAATGGAAGCCTTTACTCTCGGTTATTTTTGGAAGGGGCTTTTTGAACGAAGGAGTTCCTTATGTTATAATCAAATTTCTGTTTCGAAGACCTTATAGAAATATAAGGTCTTTTGTTTTGCTTTTTTATGTAATAGGAATAGAAATTTTCTTTTAAATAAGGGATTTAGCATATTTTTAGGGACAACATAAGTGTGTAGAAAATTGATGAATTATTATGCTTATATAATCATTGTGTTTTGGATGTAAACAATAAAACATAATAAAGTTGTTTTTTTAGATTGCTGAGGAAGGAGGAAGTGTAAATGAGAATGAAGAGTCGAAAAACGGATTGGCCTGTATTTCTTATTAGTGGTGGCTCACTTTTATTATTTGTAATTGCAGTTATTTTAAATAAAAGTTACGTAGAGGGAGTCATTAATAGCAGTTTTGCAGCTTCAATTAAATATTTTGGTGCCTTTTGGCAAGTTTTATTAATTGGTACATTTGTTGTTGCAATGTGTATGGCGTTTTCAAAATATGGGAGAGTTAAACTTGGGGGGCTAGAAAAACCTGAGATTAGTACGACAAAATGGCTCGCTATTATTATGTCTACATTACTTGCTGGAGGTGGCGTTTTTTGGGCAGCTGCAGAGCCGATGTACCATTTGATGACGGTGCCACCAATACATGAAGGTATAACTGCTGGGACGAAAGAAGCGGTAATGCCTGCTTTAGCACAAAGTTATATGCACTGGGGTTTCCTGGCTTGGACGATTTTAGGTACAATTAGTGCGGTAGTTATGATGTACGGGCATTATCATAAAGATATGCCGTTAAAACCTCGAACGCTTTTATATCCTATCTTTGGGGAGAGATTGAGAAAGAGTTGGCTTGGAACAATGATCGATGTATTTGCCATTATTGCGGTAGCTGCAGGGACGATTGGTCCAATCGGATTTTTAGGACTACAAGCAAGTTATGGGTTACAAGCATTGTTTAACATTCCTGATGTGTTTACTACTCAATTAGCCATTATTGTTTGTGTAGTAGCTGTTTCTACTATATCTGCGGTAACGGGAATTGATAAAGGGATTCAAATTATAAGTAATTTAAATGTTAGGTTAGCAGTTTTATTAATGGTATTCGTATTACTGTTTGGACCAGGTGGATTTATTATTGATTCATTTGTGTCTTCGTTTGGATTTTATATAAATGAATTTATTCCAATGAGCACATATCGTGGTGATACAGCTTGGTTAGGATCGTGGACAATCTTTTTCTGGGGATGGTTTATTGGATATGGACCGATGATGGCAATTTTAGTGAGCCGAATTTCAAGAGGAAGAACAATCCGAGAAATCATCGTTGCAATTGGAATTATTGCACCTATTATTACAACGTTTTGGTTTACTATACTAGGGGGATCAGGTGTGTTTTATGAGTTAATGAATCCTGGTTCTATCTCGGTGGCATTAAGTGAATCTGGTATGCCAGCGGCTATGATTGCAATTACAGAGCAACTGCCACTATCTAATATTATTGGACCTGCATTTCTTTTATTAACAATTTTATTTGTAGTGACAACAGGAGATTCAATGGCTTATTCAATTTCAATGGCAGTGACTGGAGATGGAAATCCTAGAATTAGTTTGCGAGTTTTTTGGTCGCTTATTATGGGCGCAGTTGCGGCGATTCTTTTATATATGGGTGAGGGAAGTATTAACGCCTTACAATCCTTCATTGTAGTGACGGCTGTTCCGGTATCTATTCTGTTATTCCCGATGCTATGGCTAGCGCCTAAAGTTGCAGGGGAATTAGCCTTAAAACAAGGTATTGTAAAAGAAGAAGAGAAAACTTCCTTCTTGTTCCAAAAAGCTAGTAAATCAAAATAAATAATTGTATTTATATAAGAAGAGGAAGCATTTCATTTGAGATGCTTCCTCTTTACTATTTATTTAACTACTTTTCTCGAAGGAGATAGTACCCTGTACAGTTCCAATCTATTCTAATACTTTATCTTTCGTCTCTGGGACACATAATAGCATTGTAACTAAACCAATTGGATAAATAATGAAGATGAGAGATAGTGCTCCCATTAAATTACCACCTGCAGCAAGTAAGCCGATAATAACAGGTCCAAATCCAGCTAACCCACGTCCTGTACCGAAAATAAAGTTCTCTGCTGTCGAGCGAGCTTCAGCAGGGTAGTTTTCAGCTAAAACTGCTCCGAATCCCCCCATCATGCCATTGGCAAAGAATCCAAGCAGTGCACTTCCCCATAACAATGATGTTGAGTCTGTGAATAAGAAGAAGTAAATGAGACAATATATAGTACCACCGACATAATAGATTGTAAAAGTTTTACGGCGGCCAATTTTATCGGCTAGAATACCAAAAGTTGCAATTCCAATTAGCATGCCGATTGTAGAGATGAACATCCAACCGCTCGCTTTTGCTAATGTGTAGTTATATTTATTCGCTAAAATAGTTGGCATCCATGTGAAAATTCCATAATATCCGAAGTTCTGGATGAATGACATAATAATAAGACCGATTGTTGTTATCGTTACTTTTTTATTGGCAAATAACTTTCGAAGTGGGAACTTTTTCATTTGCTTTAGTTGTTCTGCCTCAGCAGTTGTTAAATGACCTTCAGCTTCTTTTTGTAACAATTCTTTTTTGTATCGTTGTTTTTGTTCCCATATTTTCGGTTCACTTAAACTTTTGCGGACGTAAACAGCTAGTAGAGCGGGAATGAGTCCAAATAAGAAAACAGCTCTCCATCCGAAATGCGGGACGATAAATGCTGGAAGGAGTGAAGCAATTAGTACGCCAAATTGCCATCCAAGTGCAACAACGGATGTCGCCTTAGCGCGCATTTCTTTAGACCATGTTTCAGTTACGATGGCCATTCCAATCCCGAATTCACCACCAACTCCCATTCCAACTAAAAAGCGAAGAATTAATAATTGCCAATAATCTGTTGCGAAATAAATAAGTGCTGTTGCGAGTGAAAATAGTAAGATTGTGAAGGCCATCGTACGGATACGCCCAAATAAATCAGCAATAAATCCAAATAAATAAGACCCGATTAGCATTCCTATTGTGGTAGCTAATGTTAAGTTTCCACCTTCAACAGGGCTCAAATGAAATTCTTTTAAAATGTAGACCAGTACGAAAGATAAGAGCAACATATCTAAACCTTCTGCTGCATATCCTAGCGCAGAACCAAACAATGTTTTATATCTTTTCTCCTTCGTTTCCTCTGTTGTTGATTGTACATCAGTAGTAACGTTCATCATTACTCCTCCTTATTTTCTTCTACAGTCGCTATGGAAGAATAACAAAAGGCCTTCTCACCTGATATGATGAGAAGGCCAAAAAAGCATACGTATCTCTAAAAAAGACCATACGTATAGTATATTCCGACTTCCTTCTCAACCTCACGGGGTTGGGTTAAAGGACTGTATTATATTACTTTATTTTTAGCACTCTTCTATTAGGTTGTCAAATACAGAGGGGATAGTTATGTGTAAAATATTTCAAAAGATATTGCATTCTTCTTGACGCCCACTTCATTATTTTCCCATAATAAAACTAACTCATATAAAAAGGAATGAATCACAGATGCTAAATTTAGTACTTATGATGATTGAACGTGTCGGACTTATTGTTATTTTAGGATTTTTACTTTCTCATATTAGAACGTTCAGGCGCCTTCTTCATAGACAAGATGGGTATGTAGATAAGCTTAAGCTTATTTGTATTTTTTCAGTGTTTACAATTGTCAGCAATTACACGGGAATTGAAATTGCGGGGAATACAATTATGAATGAAAATTGGCTACAAGGTGTTTCGTCATCTAGTACAATTGCGAATACACGTATTATGGGTGTTGGAATTAGTGGATTACTTGGTGGTCCTATCGTCGGAATTGGAGTAGGATCGATTGCTGGTATTCACCGTTATATGCTTGGCGGGACGACAGCGCTAAGTTGTGCAATCTCTTCAATTTTAGCAGGTGTTATAACTGGGTATATTGGACACATTTTCAAAAAATATAATCGTGCAATTACGCCTAAATTTTCAGCGATTTTAAGCGTGTTTATCGTTTCTTTAGAAATGATTATGATCTTATTAATCGTAGAGGATGGAATTAGTATCGTGAAAACAATTGCGATACCTATGATCCTTGTAAATAGTTTCGGAAGTTTTATTTTACTTTCTATGATACAAGCTATTTTGCGCCAGGAAGAAAATGCGAAAGCTCTGCAAACGCATAAAGTATTACGAATTGCTGACAAAACATTGCCATATTTTCGCAGAGGATTAACAGAAGATTCTTGTAAACATGTGGCACAAATTATTCACCGCTTTACGGGAACAGATGCGGTATCCTTAACAGATACAGAGAAAATATTGGCTCACGTTGGATTAGCGTCAGATCATCATATTCCTTCACACAGTTTAATAACAGGTTTATCAAAATCAGTATTAAAAACAGGGAAAATAATGAAAGCGAAATCACGTGAAAGTATTAATTGTCAGCATGAAGGGTGTCCATTACAAGCGGCAGTTGTTATTCCACTAACTTCACATGGGAATACGATAGGAACATTAAAGCTTTATTTTAAAAACTCTAATCAATTAAGTCGTGTGGAAGAAGAGCTAGCGGAAGGGCTAGCAAAAATATTTTCTACACAGCTTGAGTTAGGTGAAGCAGAGTTACAAAGTAAGTTATTGCAAGATGCCGAAATAAAAGCGTTACAAGCACAAATCAATCCGCATTTTTTATTTAATGCAATTAATACCGTATCAGCTTTATGCCGAACAGATGTAGAAAAGGCAAGGAAGTTATTATTGCAGCTTAGCGTGTATTTTCGTTGTAATTTGCAAGGGGCACGTCAGTTGTTGATTCCACTAGAACAAGAATTAAACCATGTACAGGCATACCTATCACTAGAACAAGCAAGATTCCCAAATAAGTATGAAGTAAAGATGTATATTGAGGAAGAGTTAAAGACAACATTAGTACCACCATTTGTTCTTCAACTGTTGGTTGAAAATGCGTTGCGACATGGTTTTCCGAAGAAACAGCCAGTATGCGAAGTAGAAGTGCATGTTTTTGAAAAAGGGGGCATGGTTCACTTCGAAGTAAAAGATAATGGACAAGGAATTGAGGAAGAACGCTTAGAACAATTAGGAAAAATGGTAGTGTCGTCAAAGAAAGGGACTGGAACAGCTTTATATAATATTAATGAACGACTTATCGGGTTATTTGGGAAAGAGACAATGCTTCAAATTGAAAGTGAATTAAATGAGGGGACAGAGATTACTTTTGTTATTCCTAAAAAAATAGGGGAGGAAGAACGGAGTGTTAAAAGTATTAGTAGTTGACGATGAAATGTTAGCACGTGATGAATTGAAATATTTATTAGAGCAAACGAAAGAAGTAGAGATAATTGGTGAGGCGGATTGTGTAGAGGATGCATTAGAGGAATTAATGAAAAACAAACCAGATATTGTTTTCCTAGACATTCAGCTATCTGATGATAACGGATTTGAAATTGCAAATATATTAAAGAAGATGAAAAATCCCCCTGCAATTGTGTTTGCTACTGCCTATGATCAATATGCGCTGCAAGCATTTGAAGTAGACGCGTTAGACTACATTTTAAAACCATTTGATGAAGAACGTATCGTACAGACATTAAAGAAATATAAAAAGCAAAAACAAATAAAATTAGAAACAAATCAAGAGGTAAAGAGTGTAGACGTAACGACCGAGATGCATAAATTAGCATTACCAATTGAGGAATCGATTGTACTTGTGAATATTGAAGATATTATATATGTAGGACTTGTGGATGGAAAAGTGACAGTAAAAACAATGAGAGAAACGTATGTAACACACGATACACTTGTAATTTTGGAAAAGAAGTTGCCACAAGCAAGTTTTATGCGTGTCCATCGCAGTTTTATTGCAAATATTAATCATATTACGGAAATACAACCATGGTTCAATTCTACATATAATTTAATTATGAAAGAAGGATCAAAAGTACCTGTTAGCCGTACATATGCAAAAGAACTCAAAAAGCTACTTCGTATTTAAGAAGTAGCTTTTTGCATTTCATCTGCCTATTTTTGTAACTAATTTTGTATATTTGACGTTCCGATATGAAAACGCTTACAGTTTTGTTTTTATCTTATACAATAAAGGTACCAAATCGAAAGAGGTGGCCAAAATGAGTACGAAAAAAGTGTATAGTTTCTTATCACAAGCATTCATATTTTCAGCTATTATGTTAGTTTCTAATATTATTGCAACGCATTTACCAATTCCGATGCCTTCATCGGTGATCGGATTAGTTATTTTATTTAGCCTATTATGTTTAAAAGTTATTAAATTGGAACAAGTTGAATCACTCGGAACGGCTTTAACAGGTATTATCGGATTCCTTTTCGTTCCATCAGGTATTTCGGTTATTAATTCTCTCGGTATAATGGGACAATACTTTGTACAAATTTTAACTGTAATTGTTGTCGCAACAATTATTTTACTTGCTGTAACAGGATTATTTGCACAATTTATTTTAGGAAAAGACGATAAAGAAATAGAAGATACGAAAGAATTGAAAGTAGTAAATAAAGGACGCAAGCACGGAAAAGTTGCGTAACCAATTTAGTATATATTGCTAGGAGGGAATGAACATGGCAAGCACAATGACTCCATATTTCGGAATCGTCGTTTCATTAATCGCATACGGAATCGGAACGTTATTATTTAAGCATTCAAAAGGGTTCTTCTTATTCACACCATTATTCGTAGCGATGGTATTAGGGATTGTCTTTCTAAAAGTAGGTAACTTTACTTTTGAAGAATATAATACTGGTGGAAAAATGATTAGCTTCTTCTTAGAACCAGCAACAATCGCGTTTGCAATTCCATTATATAAACAAGTGGATAAGTTAAAAAAATATTGGTGGCAAATTTTATCGGCTATCGTGGTTGGATCTATTTGCTCAGTAATTGTCGTGTTTATTGTTGCAAAAGCAATTGGTTTAGATACAGCAGTAATGAATTCAATGTTACCACAAGCAGCAACAACAGCAATTGCATTACCAATCTCTGAAAGTATTGGTGGTATACCAGCAATTACATCGTTTGCAGTTATTTTTAACGCAGTTATTGTATACGCATTAGGAGCATTATTCTTAAAAACATTTCGAGTAAAACATCCAATTGCAAAAGGTTTAGCACTTGGAACAGCAGGTCACGCATTAGGAGTGGCAGTAGGAATTGAAATGGGTGAAGTAGAGGCAGCTATGGCAAGTATTGCTGTAACAGTAGTTGGGGTTGTAACTGTAGTTGTCATACCGATGTTTATGCCATTCATTGGATAGTAAAATTTACTTAAAAAAACGAGAAAAGCAAGCTATTTGTAGGACAGATTTCTACTGATAGCTTGCTTTTTATGTTACAGTAGTGGTAAGACCTATGTTAATAAAATGTAAGTTTCCTTAAATCTTCATTAATACTGTGTAGAATACGTTTTGAATTAGGTCATTGTATTGTAAAATAAGAAGTAAGCTACTATAGGATCTGCTAAGAGAGATCTATAATAAGTTTATAAAAATCTTTATATGAATGAATAATTAAAGGTAGAGAAGAGAGAAAAAATCTACTTATTAACGTTTTACTTTATAGGACAGGAGAGAGTACTCGTCGATTATGCAAATAAAAAACCTGTTTCAAAGCAAAGGATTTCAGAGGTTTCTCGTATTAGTAATACTTGCTCTCGTGTTATACGGGCTGCAAAGTATGTTGAATTTAATTTTAATTACGTTTATTCTCACATATTTAATGGATCGATTCCAAAAGTTTATTTCTCGCAAATTAGATCATTTCATGCCTATTAACCGAAAAATTATTATAGCGTTTCTATATGTAATGTTAATTGGTGGAATTGCTATTACGCTATTTAAATATTTACCAGTATTAACGATACAAATTTCACAATTGATTTATCAATTTAACGTATTTTTAAGAAACCCACCGGATAGTGAATTAATTAAGTATGCAGTTAATGCTGTCAATCATATGGAACTTTCGAAATATGTAGGACAAGGCGTTGACATTTTGTATAAATCGATTACGAATGTTGGGAAATTTGGCCTTCAAGTGTTACTTTCTTTAATTTTAAGTTTATTTTTCTTATTGGAGAAAGCTCGGATCGTTGCTTTTACTGCAAAATTTAAAGAAAGCCGACTTGCAATTTTCTATACTGAAATTGAGTACTTCGGTAAGAAATTTGCACGTTCATTCGGAAAAATAATTGAAGCACAATTTTTAATTGCAGTTGTTAACTGTGTTTTATCCGTTATTGCACTATGGATATTAGGATTCCCGCAATTATTAGGTTTAGCGTTAATGATCTTCTTACTCGGTTTAATTCCAGTAGCTGGGGTTATCATTTCGTTATTCCCGCTTTGTATGATTGCTTACAATATTGGCGGTATTATGTACGTTGTTTATATTTTAATTATCGTAACAGTAATTCATGCGCTTGAAAGTTACGTGTTAAATCCGAAGTTCATGTCGCAAAAAACAAACTTACCGATCTTCTATACATTTATGGTATTAATCTTCTCAGAACACTTCTTAGGTGTATGGGGATTAATTATCGGTATTCCAATCTTCATTTTCTTATTAGATGTCTTAGATGTGACAAGTGATGAAATAGAGAATGACGCCAGAAAAAATAAGGTGAAGTAAAGAAAAAGCATCGATGTTCGATGCTTTTTCTTTTATAACATGATGTTTTTTATGCCATACTGTAAGCAGAAGATAGAATAGGGGTGAAATAATGGCTGTAAATGAAAAGGTAGAGTTAGCTACATTTGCTGGAGGGTGCTTCTGGTGTATGGTTTCGCCATTTGAAGAGATGGAAGGAATTATAAAGGTTGTTTCTGGTTATACAGGTGGTCATAAAGAGAGTCCAACATATAAAGAAGTATGTTCAGAAACGACGGGACATTATGAGGCAGTACAAATTACATTTGATTCAAATAAAATGCCGTATGAAGAGTTATTAAATATATATTGGAGACAAATTGATCCGACTGATATAGGAGGACAATTTCACGATCGTGGACAGTCTTACGAAACAGTAATTTTTTATCACAATGAAGAACAACATAAAAAAGCAGAGGCTTCAAAAGAAGAGCTTGCAAAGAGTGGACGCTTTTCAAAACCAATTGCGACAAAAATATTACCAGCAGCTACGTTTTATCCAGCTGAAGACTATCACCAAGGATATCATAAGAAAAATACATTCCGCTATGAGTTATACCGTAAAGGATCAGGACGAGATGCTTTTATTAAACAACATTGGCCAAAAGATAATACTCATTTAAAAGAAAAACTCAATGAGATGCAGTTTTATGTAACACAGGAAAATGGTACAGAACCGCCATTTCGAAATGAGTATTGGAATCATAATGAAGAAGGTCTTTATGTAGATATCGTTTCAGGAGAACCGTTATTTACTTCTTTAGATAAGTTTGATAGTGGGTGTGGATGGCCTAGCTTTACGAAGCCAGTTATGTCAGCAAGTGTGAAAGAAAAAATGGATGTCAGTCATAATATGACGCGTACGGAAGTGAGAAGCAAAGAGGGAGATTCACATCTAGGCCATGTATTCCCGGATGGCCCAGGACCAAATGGTCTTCGTTACTGTATTAATTCCGCAGCCCTTCGATTTATCCGAAAAGAGGAATTAGAGAAAGAAGGATATGGTGATTTTCTAGTCGTATTTGGGAATAAAAAATAACCTCGCAATTAGCGAGGTTATTTTTTTATTTTACTTTTTTCTTTTTGAACTTGCTTAATACTTCATAAACGATTGGAACAATAAGAAGTGTTAATAACGTTGAACTTGTTAATCCACCAATTACTGTTACACCAAGTCCTTTAGAAATTAAGCCGCTACCTTCAAATCCTAATGCAAGTGGGATAAGAGCCCCGATTGTTGCAATTGCAGTCATTAAAATAGGGCGAAGGCGTGTAGCACCAGCTTCTAATAAAGCTTCACGTGTTGATAGACCTTCATTTTCTTTATGAATAACGCGGTCGATAAGCACGATTGCGTTTGTTACAACGATACCAATTAACATAAGTGCACCAATCATTGCAGAGACACTTAACGTTTCACCAGAGATTAATAAGGCAACAAGAGCTCCGATAATTGTAAATGGTAGCGAGAATAAAATTGCGAATGGTGCAAGGGCACCGCCAAATGTAACGACAAGAACGAAGTATACAATGGCAATCGCAGCTACCATCGCTAAGCCAAGTTGCTTGAATGATTCTTCAATATCTTTTGTAACACCGCCCATAGAAACATCTACACCGGAAGGAAGATCCATTTTATCTACTTCTTTTTGAACAGCGGCAGATGCTTTTGAAACGTCATCAGATGTTAGTTTTGCACTTACTTCTGCATAAACACGGCCATCGCGGTGTTTCACTGTATTCGAAGTTTCCCCTTCTTTTACAGTCATAACATCTTTTACAGCCACTTCAGTACCAAGTGGCGTTGTAATTTTACGATTTGTTAAGTCATCGATTGTTTCATAATTTTGTTTTTCAGCTTCGACATATACATTGATATCTTTACCGTCTTTTTTAATTGTTGTCAGAACAGGGCGATCATGTTGATTAGAAAGTCCCATTCCGATTTGTGCAGCCGTTAGACCCATTTTACTTAGTTTTTCCTGATCTGCGACTAAAGTGTACTCTGCATACGTTTTTGCAATACTAGAGTCTATATCCTTTAAGTCTTTATTTTTCTTCATGATATTTTGAATATCTTTTACAATAGGTTTAATGTCTTCCGAGCTATCTCCGTAAACGTATAGTTTGATTTCATTACTACCGCCACTTGCTCCGAAGTCTTGGTTTTTCCATTCGCCTTTTCCAGACATCTTCTGTAAATCTTTAACGACTTGTTCTTTCTCTTTTTCGAAGTTTTTCGTGTCGTTATCATATTGTACGAAGAACATTGCTTGATTTGATTGACCAGGACTCATTGGGTTTTCGCCACCTAATGAGAATTGAATTGTTTTGACGTCTTTATTATCTTGGAAGTGCTTCTCAGCTTTCGTTGCGATTTTTTCAACGTCTTCTAACGTTTGACCTGGTTCAGGGTTGTACGTTGTAATGATCATTTTTTCTTCTTCAGACGGTAAGAAACTTACACCGATAATTGGCACAAGTGCAAGACTACCAACTAATAGAAGGACAGCAATGCTTGATGTGATGATTTTATGATTTAAAGCCCATGCAAGTATGCGTTTATACCCGTTTGCTAATTTACTTGGTTTTTCTTCATGATGTACTTCTTTTTCCCTCATGCTCTCTTTTTTAAATAAAGAGTGAGCTAACATCGGCACGATTGTAACTGCTACTAGTAACGATGCTAATAAAGCGAAGACGATAGTTAAGGCAAATGGTAAGAACATTTCACCAATCATGCCTTTTACTAGTCCAAGAGGTAAGAATACAGCAATTGTTACAATGGTAGAAGACATAATTGGAATAAACATTTCCTTCGTAGCTTCACGAATTAAATCTTTTCCGCGCAGTTTCTCTTCTGATAACGACATTCGTCGGTAAATATTTTCAATAACAACAATGGAGTCATCAACAACGCGTCCAATAGCGACTGTCATTGCTCCAAGTGTCATAATATTAAGCGTAATATCCATTTGTTTTATGACTAATACAGCAATTAATAAAGAAAGTGGTATGGAAACGACAGAGATTAATGTTGTTCGGATATTTCGTAGGAACAGCATAATAATAACAATCGCAAATATAGCACCAAAAATAGCTTTGCTCAGCATTGTTTCTACTGATTTCTCAATCGGTGCACCTTGGTCGAATGTTGAAATAATCTCTAAGTCTTTATATTTTTTCTCAAGGTCTTTTACTTTATCTTTCACTGCATTTACAACATCAACAGTATTCGCGTCAGCAGCTTTCACAATTTGAATTCCAATTGCTTCTTTTCCATTTGTTCGAGAAATAGATTCTGCTTTTCCGACTTCTTTAATGTCAGCAATTTCATCTAATGTAACTGTCGGAATCCCGTTCATAGCCGCTGGATTCATTTGCGGTGTTTGTGTACCAGCTCCAGCGTTTTGACTACCTTGACCGCTCGGTGATGAAGGTATAGCTGGGATCTTTAATTCTTTTAATGCTTTCATTGTTGTAATATTTCCATCTACAACAACTGATTTTTCTGTGTCTTTAAATGTATATAAGCCAAGTGGTAAAGATACGTCCGATCCTTTAATTACATTTTTTACAGTATCTTCACTTAAACCTAATTCTTTCATCTTATCTTTCTTGAAGACAAGTTGTACTTCATCTACTTGTTGACCTGAAATTTGAACAGATGCGACCCCATCAAGTCCTTTTAATCCGGGAACAACATTTTTTTCTACATTTTCAGTTAAGGCAGCTAAAGATTCATTTTTACTTGCTACGCTTAACGAAATAACTGGAAAGGCATTGAAGTTTACACGTGAAACTTTCGGGTCTTTTACACCTTCTGGGAGTTTCACATTTGTGAGAGCTTCTTTAATTTCTGTTTCAGCCTTTTCCATATTTTTATCAAAATCATATTCTACCTGAATAGAAGATGCGTTTTGAAAAGATGATGAACTAACAACGTTTACACCACTTAAATTTTGTAGTTGCTCTTCCATCGGTTTTGAAACTTTGTCAGCTACTTCTTCTGGTGTAGCACCAGGATAAACCGTAGTTACTGTTACAACAGGTGTTGTAATATCAGGAATTGTTTCCAGCTTCATATTCAGCCCAGAATAAATACCTGCAATGGTAACAATAATGGTTAGTAGCCAAACTGCGAACTTATTTTTTAACGAGAAATTAATGATTTTGTTCATGTTTGCGCTCCCTTTGTATTGTATTGACCAACTGGTCAGTCTAATACATAATATAACTGACTGATTGGTCAGTCGTCAATGAAAAGGGATGGTATAATAAATTCATAATAAGATGCGAGATTAAATTTAGGAGAGACATGATATGAAAGAAAAAGAGCGTTTAATTATAGAGATGGCCATGAAGTTATTTGCGACTAAGGGTGTAAATGCGACATCAGTACAGGAAATTGTGACAGCTTGTGGCATATCTAAGGGTGCTTTCTATTTATACTTTAAATCGAAAGATGAGCTTTTATTAGCGACACTTCGATATTACTATGACAAGATTCAAAATAAAATGCTGGATATTGAACAAGAATCGTTATTGCCGCGTGAAAAATTTGCAAAGCAATTGCATTGTCAGTTTAACGATATACAAAAGCATAAAGAATTTATTATTATGCATGCGAGGGAAAATGCTATACCTTTTAATAAAGAAGTAGAAGGGTTTATGATGAGGATGAAGTTAGAGTCTCATGCATTTTATCGGAATAGTTTATTGTCTATTTATGGTGAAAAGGTTATGCCTTATTTATTAGATTTAGTCATTATGGTAGAAGGTATATGCCGTGGATATTTAGAACTAATCATTTTACAAGCACCAGAAATTGACTTATCTTATGTTTCTGCTTTTATTTTGAAAAGAGTAGATGATTTAGTAGATGGATTGGTAGAATCTTCGGAAGAACCTGTGTTACATGAAGAAAAGCTTGGGGAATTTCTTTGCAAATCAGAGCTTATTAAGGAGCAGGTTAAGGAACACTTTTTAAAAGAAATTATTGTTTTTAAACGCACATTAGCTGATCAACTAGAAGATGAGGAATTGCTTGTTACATTAGATGTTTTGGAGGCAGAAATGAGATTGCAAAATCCAAGGATACCGGTCATTCAAGGGATGTTATCTAATTTAGAGATATATCCAAATTTAAAAGAATTTCGTTTGAGGATTATGGGGTATTACAATATAAAAAGGTAACAATGATGGTTTTCATTGTTACCTTTTTATTATGCATTCACTTTTTCTTTTGTTTGTGTAGTCTCTTCTTGCTCAATATTGATTGTTTCTTTTACGATATAAATCGGACGGTTTTTACTCTCGTCATAAATACGAGCAATATATTGGCCAACGATTCCAAGACCAAGTAACTGAATACCGCTAAAGAATGTAATAGCAACCATAATAGATGCCCAACCTGTTTGCGTACCAGTACCAATAATTTTTACAGTAATTGTATATAGTAAGACGATTATTGAAATAAGAACTGATAATAAACCTAAAGTCATAACGATACGTAATGGTTTTGTTGAAAATGCAATAATGCCGTCTGATGCAAATTTAATCATTTTCTTTAATGGATATTTTGTTTCACCAGCAAAGCGCTCATCGCGTTCATATTCAACATACGTTTGACGGAAGCCAACCCAAGACATCATACCGCGGATGAAGCGATTTCGTTCAGTCATTTGATTGAAAACATCAGCTACTTTGCGATCGATGATTCGGAAATCACCAGTATCTTTTGGGATATCGATATCAGACATGTAGTTTAAGAATTTATAGAAATATTTAGCTGTTAAAAGTTTAAACCAAGTCTCACCTTTACGTTGTTTACGTTTTGCATAAACAACTTCATATCCTTCTTCCCATTTTGCAATAAGTTCAGGAATAACTTCAGGTGGATCTTGTAAGTCTGCATCGATAATTACAATAGCGTCACCTTTTGCAGCAGCAATACCAGCTGTAACAGCTATTTGGTGTCCAAAGTTACGTGCGAAATTAACGATTTTTGTACGGTAATCATTTGCTGCAATCTCAGATAAGATTTCCATTGTACGGTCTGTGCTACCGTCGTTTACAAAGACAAACTCGTAATTAATATCATTTTGAAGCATAACGGACTTTAAACGGTTATAACATTCCTGTGCTACTTCTTCCTCGAAGTACATAGGAACTACAACCGAAATTAATTTTTGCATGTTGTATCCTCCGTATTTTTAATAAGTTGTTCAAATTTAATTAGTAGCCTTTTCAGTTTGGTTGAATGTCCAAATTTTATTAAGGACAAAATTGATAACCATTCCGACACCAATTGCAAAAATCTGTGCGATTAACGCATTAAAGGTAAGTTTATCTACTAATATAAATAAACATAATGTATTAAAAGCAAATACAATTAAATTTACAGTTAGAAATTTAAAGAACATTGACGTGCTTTTATTATTAGGTTTAAACACCCAATTTTTATTCCAATAGTAGCTATTGGCAACACCAATTGAATAGGCAATGGTATTTGCAATAAGGTAGTTCATCCCAAATTTTAATAATATCCAAAAGCTAATAATTGTAATAAGCGTATTAAAGATTCCTACTAAACCAAACTTTAAGAGTTTCTCCATAATAGTATCCTCATCTTTATAAAATATATAAATAAAATAGGAAATGCAGAAAGATTATTCATACATAACAACTATCAATTATAGCATAGTTTATATTGAAGTGTTAATGAAATTGAGTAGATCTAATGTTTCGGTAATTTAAGCTTGTGGATATTTAATTGAACGTATTATTTCTATGTATATTTATTAATATAGTTATTTATTCGATTAATTAGTTACAGGGAGTTGAATATGGAAATATCAAAATGATTCATGTATAGTGATTTGTAATACGGTTTGTACGTCATTATTGAGGATACTTGAATAATTATACATACAGTAATGAAAATAAGAATGTTTTTGATTTTCATTACTGTTGATTAGTTATAAAGTTCTTCAGTCTTATACAGTACATAACGGTGTTTTTGTACCAACGTTTAAAGGAGTAGATTGTATTGGGATTATTTTCAAAAGGGTTATCGACTCTTTCTACACGTGCAGTATACATGATATATGTCTTTTTTGCCTCAATATTAATTATGGATTATTTTTCGGATACGCAAAAATATAATTACACAATGATAGTAACTGGGGTTGTACTTTTGTGTACAATTGGGTCCTATGTACTTAAAAAAAGTTCTTTATATTTAGAAAAATTCAATGAGAAAAAATGCTTTTTTGTGTTAGTAATTGTTTGCTTAGCAGTTAAATTAACGTGGGTTCTTACATACAAAATTCAGCCATTGGTTGATTATGCTACGTTTTATTATACTGCAGAAGCATTAAGTAAAGAATTTGTTATTGATAATAATTATATTGCATTATTTCCACATATTTTTGGTTACGCCTCATTTTTAAGTATTTTCTTAAAAATATTTGGAGCTAGTCATATGGTAGCGCCTATTGTAAATGTTGTTTTAACTACAATATCAATGGGGTTAATATATGTTATAGCTAGAAAAATTGGTGGAGTTAGAACAGCAATAACAGCAAGTATTTTATGGATAGTATTGCCTTCGCAAACGATTTATAACATGTTTGCATTGTCAGAGCCGTTGTATTGTACACTACTATTATTAATTTGGACAGTTATGATAAGTGTTCATGAGAAGATTCACAATATGAGTATAAAAAAATTACTTGTGTATTCGATTTTATTAGCGGCGCTACTTGTATTAATGAATATGGTACGACCAATTGCAGCTGTTCCAATTATAGCCCTAGTAATATGGTTATTTATTATTAACACGAAGCACATAGGAAATAAAAAAATATTATTAAATAAGATAGTGTATGTAGGGGTTATCGTTATTGGGTATGTTATTTTTTCCTTGGCGAGCAATCAGTATATAACATTACGCTTAGGTGAAGAGATAGCATCAGCTCCAGGCTATAATATTTATGTGGGATTTAATCAGGAAGAATCTGGGAAGTGGAACATGCCAGATGCGGAATTATTATTTAAGTATAATAATAAACCAGGTTGGACCGCTGAGGATGCGCAGCAAAAAATGCTAGAAGAGGCGAAAAACAGAATATTAAACGACAATATCGATTTTATGAAATTATTTTCTGATAAATTCTTTGTCTTTTTAAGTGAAGATAGTGCAGCAGTTTCTTACGCCGAGCCTGTACTAGATAATGTAGTAAGATATACCGTGGCATCTAACATTTTTTATTACTTCTTAATTGTGACCTCAATATTAGGTGTATTAATAATGATAAAAAATAAAACTAAATCAATTCTATTTATGATTTGCTTATATACAATAGGGTTAACAATAGCGCAGTTATTAGTAGAAGTGGCATCAAGATATCATTATTCAGCTACAATACCTATGATAATTTTGGCTGCCTTTGGTATAAATTACGCTTACAATAAAAAAGAAAATATAGATATAAATAAAAAGGCATGAGCTTGGTATTGCACCGGGCTCATGCCTTTTCCTATTTTATTTTCATTTATTTTGATAATTAAATCCCCGTTGATCAAAGTTTCACTTTATACTTTTGAGGTCTTTCTGTTCGATATAAATCGATAGCATAAATATAGACCGTAACTTTGAAGAATTGTAAAGCTAGGAATGATGAAGTATCGGTATCTTGTTTGGTATTCGATTAAGAAATGAACAGTTACGTAACCAATTATTAATAATAAAAATAGTGTATAATGCGTGTTATTTTGCTTAGTCAATATGAGATAAAGAAGCGCTAATGTGCTAAAGAGCATAGCTGTAATGTACATATACTTTTCATATTTCGTAAGGTCATCTTTTAAAGTAATCATATCATTATCCGTGTCCCCTAGTGTCAGTAAACTCCATAATGGAGCGGAGTCGTAATCTGCCCACATGAGTGTGAACTTATCACCAAATAAAGATAAAACTCTTTGTGGATCAGCCAGTCGCTCTTGAATCAGCTTTTTTTCAGCAGCTTTGCGTTCTTCACCGATTTCAAGGGACATAATATATTCTGCATCCGCTGCAGAATAGCCACCCTTTGTTTCATGGTTAAACCCTACTGTGAATTTCCAGAGAGGGTCACGGTTAGATAATGGATATTGTGTAATTCCGGCATATATAAATGAATAACTTATAATGTAATGTACAAGGTAAAATACGACGAAAATTCCACAAAGTTTTTTAATGGAAGTGAAAATATCTTGTTTTGATTTCCCTAATATACCTTGTAAAAAGACATAAATAGTTACTGCAATTAGGATGATAGCACCAAGCGGGCGCATGATATCACCTAAAGAAAGCGAAATCCCTATAAAAATCCACATATATTTATGGCTTAGGCCTTTTGTAATTAATAAATAAAACCCAAGATAAAATAAGAATGTAGCCAGATGTTGATTTGTTAGGACTGAGCTTAATACGATGCTTGGGATATATATTGCATATAGTAAACCAGCCACACGTCCGGACCACTCATTAAATATGTGAGAAGTTATTTTGTAAACGAGTAATGTTGTTCCTGTGCAATATAATACGTTTAAGAACTTTAGAAGGAAGGTTCCTTCACCAAATAAATTAATAATAAAAGCTTGGTACATTGTAAATCCAAGTTGATAAACCCATGAAGTATAATATGTGCTTTGGGCAAAACTAAAATCTCCTTTAGTTGCTTGCACGGCTCCATTGTACATCATAGCAAAATCCGATTCGACAGGAGTTTGGATATTAAGAACCCAGATTAATCGAATAGAGAAAGCTAAAATAATAAGTGAAATAGTGAATATTAGTTTTGACATATATTTGTTGGAAATATAGCCGATTAATAAAAATAGAAGACCAATTAGAATAATAATTGGGACTATAATAAGTAAACGAGTTTGGGATTGTCCTCTAACTATGTATACGGATTGCCATGTAATAGCTGCAGAAATAATGAGACATAGCACTAACAAGGATTTTACACAAAATGTATTGAGTTTTAGAAAAAATGGACTTTGCATTATAATTAAAAACTCCTTATTGAATTTTATTGCTATTTTAAGGGGAAATCCTTTTACACACTAAGTGTGTAAAAGGATGATTTCAGGTGATTAAGAATTTTCTTGGGCCCATTGTTCTACATCCCAAGTTTTTGTTATCCAATCTTCATAAAAGTCTGGTTCGTGACATACAAGAAGAATTGTTCCTTTGTATGCTTTCATCGCTTTTTTCAGCTCATCTTTTGCTGTAACATCAAGGTGGTTTGTTGGCTCATCAAAGAGTAGCCAGTTACTTTCTTCGCCCATTAGTTTACATAAACGAACTTTTGCTTGTTCGCCACCGCTTAATTGATTCAGTGGACGAGAGATATGTTCGTTTTTTAAACCGCATTTCGCTAACATTGCACGTACTTGATGTTGGTCTAAGCTAGGGAATGTATTCCAAACATCATCAATTGGTGTTATATTATCAGCTTTTACTTCTTGCTCGAAGTATGATGGGTTTAAGAAGTCACCAAGACTTGTTTTTCCGCTTAATGGTTTAATTTTACCTAAAATCGTTTTTAATAGTGTTGACTTACCGACACCATTACATCCAACGATTGCAATTTTTTCACCACGTTCGATTGTCATCGTTAATTTTGGTAATAACGGATGTGTATATCCAATCTCTACATTTTCTCCTTCAAAGACGAATCGGCTACTTGCGCGACTCTCTTTAAATGAGAATTCAGGTTTAATTGCTGTTTCAGGACGATCGATACGTTCCATACGATCGAGTTGTTTTTGACGACTCTTTGCACGACCTGTCGTTGAGTAGCGCGCTTTATTTTTCGCAATAAAATCTTCTTGTTTTTTAATAAACTCTTTTTGTTTTTCGTAAGCATTAATATGCTGATTTTTATTAATTTCCGCTAGTTCTAGGAATTTTTCATATGTCGCTGTATAACGCGTCATTTTTGTAAACTCTAGATGGAAAATAACATCGACACATTTATTCATAAATTCCGTATCATGGGAAATTAATAGGAATGCATGTGGATATTCTTTTAAATAATTTGTTAACCAATGAATATGTTCAACGTCTAAATAGTTGGTAGGCTCATCTAATAGTAGTACTTCTGGTTGTTCAAGTAGTAACTTTGCAAGTAATACTTTTGTACGTTGTCCACCACTTAACGCCGCAACATCACGATCTAGGCCAATTGCGTCAATTCCAAGACCACGTGCTGCTTCTTCAATTTTCATATCTAATAAATAGAAGCCACCTGCTTCAAGGGCATCTTGAATTTCCGCCATTTGCTCAAGAAGCTCCTCTAATTCTTCTGGTGTAGCAGTTCCCATTTTTTCTGTAACTTCATTTAAAGCTTTTTCTTTTTCAAATAAAGGTAAAAACGCATCTGCTAATACGTCACGGATCGTGCGACCAGGTGTTAAAATGGTATGTTGGTCTAAGTAACCGTAATTTGTACCAGGCGTCCATTCTACACGACCTTCGTCATGGATAAGCTGACCAGTAATTATATTCATAAATGTTGATTTACCAACACCGTTTGCTCCAACTAATCCAACGTGTTCCCCTGCAAGTAAGCGCATAGATACATCTTTAAATAATGTACGATCACCAAATGTATGACCTAATTTTTCAACAGTTAATAAGCTCATAATGTCCTCCGTTCATTTCTAAATAGTGTCTTGAATCATGATACTAAATTCTTTGATATAATGCTATCATTTCAAAAATGTATATTTTTGAAAATAGATTTTTGTATTATTCTGGAAGAGAATAAGGGCATTCTGTCTAAAACTCCATATCTATGAGGGATTAAAAGAAATAATTTTACATACGAATAATAATAGTAAATAAAAAGTCGCTTTCTTTCTCATAAATTCGAGAAAGAAAGCGACTTTTATCCCGCATTAACACGCTGTAAAATTTCCGCTGATTAAAGTTTCGCTTTATGCTATGTTCTTGCCAAGCTTTTTATTTACGAACCCTAAAAGTAACCTGCGTATTTGTGGATCAATGGCAAGGCCGATAATGCCGTACAATATACCAGTAAGTGTTAAAGCTACTAATGGTGGCAAGCTAATTAATATTGTTCGGTATAGAACGTAACTAATTATAAATGCGAGACTATTAAATATAATTCCTTTAAATAATAGTCCGAAACCTTTACGGACAAATAAAGTAAATCCAATTAATAAAGTAACTTCAGTAAGGACAGCTGCTACAGAAGCTCCCATCACTCCAAATTTGCTACCTAAAATGATGTAACTTATGATGGCAACAACCAATCCAATTCCCATTATTGTCGCACGCTTCCACTGTTGTCCGATTGTTGTTAAGTTATCGGCAAGTGGATAGTTGATAGATTGTAAAATGACCATAAAGGCTAAAATTGCAAGTGCATCACCAGCTGGTGCATATTTTTCACCTAATAAAGTTACAATCCAAAAACTCGGATCGGCAATAAATGGGATAGAAATTCCCATACCTAAGAAGGACATAAGTTTTAATTCAAACTGAGATAGCCTTCTATGTTCTTCAATATTTTTTTCATTTCCGAAAGCGAATAATTTTGGATAAAAGGCTGCTGCAATTACACCAGGTATTTGGTAAAGTACAGCAGGTATTTTATAGGCAGCCCCAAAGAATCCAACTTGTTCATGTATTGAAACTTTTTCTAATATAATAGGACCTAACTGCGGTAAAAGCATAATAATAATGCCATTAATTGTGAAAATAAGCAGTTGATCTAAAATTCCTTTGTCCCAGCCTTTATGAACTTTTGTATGGCGGAGTACCATTAAGAAGGCGATAAGCCCTGTTACAAGACTGGATATCCCGTACATAGCAGCGACCATCATAAGTGACCATTTAAATGACATTCCTATTAGAAGCGCAGCAGCTGCTGTTATACCTTGCAGTACAGAAATAATCGCTGTAAATTGCATACGCTCTGTTACTTGGAAATAAGCCATCCCAACGCCTTGTAAAGTGGCTCCAAACATGGTTGGTAGTACAACCCAATATACCATGGCACGTAAATAGGCATCCGTGTAGAAGAACTGAGCGAAAATAGCGAAGAGTACAGAAATTACGATAGCTAATACTAAACGAATCCGTAAATAACTACTTATTAATACACTAATGTTAGCGTCGCTTCTTGTTCCTTCACGCATAAACGTATGTGTCAAACCTGCATCTGTAAAATAACAAATGACAGCGGAAACTGCTAATGCAACTGTAAACTTCCCATACTCATCTGGTGAAACATATCTTGCAAAGAGAATTGTAGCAATAGCAAGTACAAATCGAACAGTAATATTTCCTACAAAGAGGTAGGAGGCATTTTTAAGGATTTTGTTTGTTTTCATGGGAAAAGACCTTTCTATTCGTCAGGACATACTTGTCCTATTTGTAAATTTAATTTGTTTACGGCAAAAATGTTTAAAAGCATATTCTTTTATTTAAGAAAATAAAAATTTGATGCGTACAAACCAAAGCATAGCATATAACTTCTTACTTCGTTTTCCATTTTTCGAATAGATTTTGCGGCAATATTTCTTTATATCGCTTTTGATTAATTGAACCTTGGATTTATCTAGTTTAGTGTGTCCTTTAATATATATACAAGCATTGTTAATGACTGTATATGGGAATAGATAAGTTTCAAGTATTTCAATCAGTTCTGTAGAATCATTTGTGATCAAGTCTTTTGATTTATTATGAATCCAATCTTTCATTCGATTAAATACTTCTAATTCTTTTGTCGTTTTTAATTCATAATCTTTATAATTTGAAGAAAGATTTCCTCCTGATAGGATTCGATAATACGTTAAATATTCATCCACATAACATACATTTGTTACACTCATTAATTTAAAAAGAAATTCTAAGTCTTCTCCCCAGCTACATCCTGGTGTAAAACGAATGTTATGATCCATCACGATTGATTTTTTGAAAATCCAAGTACTTGTTTGGGCAAAAACTTGATGTGTTAAGAACGCCTTTGTCATATTCCCTTTTACAAAGTTTGTCGTGTTTTCAACTTTTTCACCAGTTTCTTCGTAAAAGTTCATATATCCACAATAGCAGGCATTCATATTGTTTTTGTGCATGCTTTCAATTTGCTTTTCAATTTTTGTTGAATGCCATAAATCATCACTATCAAGAAAAGAAATATATTCTCCATTTGCATTTTCAATTCCTGTATTACGAGCAACGGAAACGCCTTGATTTTCTTGTAAAATATATTTTATTTGTTCAGGGTATTTTTTCTTGAAATCTTTCACGATAGAAGATGATTGATCTTTACTTCCATCATCAACAATTACAATTTCAATATTTTTATATGTTTGATTCAGTATTGATTCCATCGTCTCTTCAATGTATTTTTCCGCATTATACAGCGGGACAATAACGGAAACGAGTTGAGTTTGTTCCATCATATAATTATTATCTCCTCAAATTTTTTATGTTGTACACTATATAGGCCTTTTGCAAGGAAGAAGATTACAAGAACATCTGTATAAGTTTACCGCATATAAACTTTGTAAATCAACACTATGTATTTTATAAAAAAACCTTCCTTTTTGATTTGTAAAAAGGAAGGTAAATCAGTTATTACATATTCCAAGGTTTACTTAATGTTAATACTTCAGCCATTTCTTTGCTTTTTAAACGTCCTTTTTTTCTATTTTCTGCACGCTCTGAACCAGTTGTGTGTAGCCAATGTTCTTCTTCCGTTTCAGGTAGTACTTGTGGAACAGATGAAGGTTTTCCATCTTTTAACGCAACGAATGTAATGAAACATGTTGCAGCTATTCTCCGTTCGCCTGCTAATAAATTCTCTGCAATTACTTTTACGAACACTTCCATTGAAGATTTTCCTGTATAACATACGAATGCTTCGTAACAAACAGAATCTGATTGGTGAATTGGAGTTAAGAAATCAACAGAATCGATAGATGCCGTTACACAATGTTTACGGCTATGTCTTGCAGCTGCAATTGAAGCGATACTATCAATTTCTGCTAATAATTTCCCTCCGAAAAGTGTTTGATGATTATTTAAATCATTCGGAAAAACACGTGTTGTTTTAATTGCTTTGGATTCTCGCATGAATTTCTTTTCCATATGGTCAGCCCCTATTTTCTGTTTTCAATCAGAATGACATGTATTGTAAATGGAGTACAAAAGTATTAAAAATCTATAGATATTTAATGAAGTAAACAATTCCAGAAGAGGGTTTGCAAAACTTCTGTATTTGTATTCATGTAACTGAAAGAAAATTTATCATATATAAAATGTAGTGTAAAAGAGGATTCGCTTACATTGCAAGTGAAAAAATTAGGACCCTGTATTTGTCATAGAAATTCCCTATCAGCTGTGTGCCTATTCATGATAGAATCGTTTTGTTATGAATGGAAATAGAGGTGCAATGGACATATGAATCATATACAAACAAATTTTTCGTCTTTTTTTAGTAAAATAATGATTGGTGCGATGCTCGCATTTTTTGTTTATAGTTGTTGGTCAGCGTTTAAAACAAGTAAACAATTTTTTGGCGACAGTACAACAAGTGTATCAATCGTATTAGTTATTTTTGTTATTCTCATGCTGTTAGTGGCATCGATTTTACAGTATCGTTTTACAGATAAACAATTTCTTGTTTTTCTTATAAGTACATCTATAATTGTGAGACTTAGCATGGTTCTATTTGTAGACGTTCCGATAACCGGTGATATGAAAGCAATTTTTGAGTCTGCAAAGCAGATTGCAATTGGTAATAACGTAGAGAACATAGCGCAGTTACCTTTTATTATTTATGAATCAATTATTATTCGTGTATTTGGTGATACAGTATTTGCATTGCAGTTATTTAATATTTTATTTTGCACAGGGACTGCATTTTTCATTTATCGCATTGCAGCAATCGTTTTTGGAGAGGAATGCGGCCGTATTGCGTCTGTATTTTACGCTTTATATATTCCGAATATATTTATGAGTTCCTTATTAACACCGGAATCACTCGCGATATTTTTATTTTATTTGGCGTGCTACATACTTTTATATAAAGGTTTAGATCATTCTTATATGTGGGTACTTTCAGCAATTTTATTTGCATGCAGTAATATGATTTTCCCAATGGGATTATTCCTTCCTATTTTTATTGCTGTATATGTGTTGCTAATTGAACTCTCTCAATCAGCAATGAAGCAAAAAGTACTATTAAAGATGATAGGGATACTTATTCTATTTTATAGTGCTCATTTTGGTGTGAGTTATGGAATTCAGACAATGGGAATGTCACAATATACAATTTCAAATGAGACGTATGTTCAATCAGTTTTAATTGGAAAAGGTAAAAATGAGGAAAAAATAACAAAGAATCAAAGCGTAACAGAGCATATTGATCAAAGGCTAAAAGAGATTGAAGAAGAAAGATTTAAACTTTTAAAGCCGGTAATTAATCAATTCTCAGGTGAGGGCATACATTCTATTCTATTTAAATGTGAAAAACTTATATATATAACGGTAACATTATTTATGTCTATAGCTTTATTACACTTTCTTATTAAGAAACAACAAAACGAAGGATATATGTTGTTCTTATTGTTAATTAGTGGATACGTATTGTTAAGACTCTTCCAAGTAGATATGACATATTACAACCTTATAGTGCCAGCTTTGTTTATTTTGCAAAGCTTTGGTGTTTATATGAGTTATGTGTATTGTCAAAAAATATTCTTCAGAAAATAAAAAGAATCCAGTTTGGATTCTTTTTTTATGGATGGGAGATGAGGACTAAGAGTCAGCAGAGATGAAAAAATTCTACTGACATAAGCTTTATCCTATCGATTCAGTTCTAGCTGTAAACTATCAGCTGTTAGAGCCATTTTTGAGGAATCGTCTTGAATTCCTTTCATTACTTGTGAAATGGTTTCTAACTCATTTTCAATTTTTTTATTTTGTTCTTTCGAGTTAGACATGTCTTTTACGATTTCTTGGAAGTATTGATCTGTTGCAGACATACTATCCGTTCCTTCAGATACGAGAGAGCTAATTTGTTTCACTGAAGAAGAGACACGAATAATTTGTTCATTTGTTTTTTCAACGAGCTTTGTAACATTGAATATAGATTCTTTCGTTTGCTCTGATAACTTTCGAATTTCTCCAGCTACAACAGAAAACCCTTTGCCGAATTCCCCAGCACGCGCAGATTCAATTGCAGCGTTTAGTGCGAGTAAATTTGTTTGCTCTGCAATTGATTTTACAATATCTATAATCTCGTTAATTTTGTTAGAAATATCGAGAAGTTCATGAGTATCTGTAATAATCGTTTCCATGTTTGTTTGAATGTATTCCATTCGTTTATTCTGCTGATTTAATTGTTCTTTCCCTTTATTCGCTTTTTCTTCTGATGTTGTAGCTAATGATGTACCTGTTTTGGCAATTTCTACAATTGTTTCAGATTTAGCGGTTAACTGTTGAATAGAAGTGCTCGTTTTTTCAGATACAGATGCTAGTTCTGTTGCAATATGCGTAATGGTCATAGCTGTTATTTCTTTTTCTTTTTCAAGTTCTTTTTGCATTCTTTCATATTCAGATTCATAAGCCGCAATAACGAGTTCTTGTTCAAGAGTAAACAATTTATTTATTACGTTTATGGAATAAGAAAAATCGTCAATTGTTGTAATTTTCGTTTTTAAAATCTTTATGATAGAGCGGAATAATTCTTGATAAGCAGCTGTATACCACTTTCTATGTAACCCAATTTGTACATGCCTTTTTGCAATTCTAACGCGTTGTTCAATAAAATCTTCATGCATATCTCCGCTGAATAATTCTTTTATATGCGTTTTTAAAGTTTGCTTTAATTTTGGAATAGAGCTATAACGTTCAATAATAGTAATTAAATTAGGTTGTTTTGTAATATTGGCATAGAATTTTTCCGTAATCCAATCAATTTCTTCATAAATAAAGGGCTGTAGTACCTTTACGATTTGTAAATCTTCTTTTGAAATATGTAGCATATCCATTTGAATCTGCAGTTCAGAATTAGTAGGCACGTTAAAAGTGATTTTTTGATCCTTACTTAATTCAAGTATACTGGCGTTTGTTTTATTTGTATGTTTTTTAAAAACCCCAAGCATCGTTTTTCCCCCCTGTGTATAAAGCGTTTTCATTTTTTGATTCTAATATAATTATATATTTTTATATGCAATTACTCTATATTAGTGTGTAGAATAGTATATAAATTAAGAGAATTCTATGTAGAATTCTCTTAATGGCCTTTATTAATTTTAGCATGTGTTTTAAAGAAAACTGGGAAATGTACATTATATATTACAGTGACAACACGAATAATGAATGTTACTAATAAACAGACATAGAAAGCTAATACGTGTGCCCCCATTGCATATGTGATTAGGAAACTAATTGCTCCTAAAATAGAAGCGATTGCGTAAATCTCTTTTCGGAATACGTAGGGGATATCTTGAGCACAAATGTCACGCAAAATACCGCCTCCAATACCTGTAATGACTCCCATTGAAACAACTAAAAATGAGGCGTCAACATGATGTGACATTGCCGCATTTGCACCAATAGCTGTAAAAACACCTAAGCCAACAGCATCAGAAAGCATAATAACGACTTGTAGTTTATTGATACGCTCAAAAAACATACAAGTAAATAATGCTGATAACACGCTTACGAAAAAGTAAATGGGTTTAACAAATGCGACAGGAGGCAGGTTACCGATCATAATATCACGAATAATACCGCCGCCGAGCGCAGTAGCTACAGCTAAACAAAGGACACCGAATAAATCTAAATCTTTTTTTAAACCAACTAATGTACCGGAAATAGCAGCGGCGATAATGCCAAGAAACGTAAATATGTCGATTAATAACATTGCTGTAATCCCTTCCTCCTAAAGATGTTCCAGAGAAAAAATATACACTAAAGTTATGTAAATAACAATGCATTTTCGTTACATGTAGAAAAAAAGAAAAAATGGGGAAAGAAAGCGCTTGAAAATGCAAATATGCTTTTTTCTATAAGGTAAGATTGGGGAGAAATGTGAGACGTTTAATTAAAAAATATATGTTATAATAAATATTTGAGATGAGAAAAAAATATTAAAAGTATAGATTGAAATTAGGTAATAGTTATGGAGGTTCTAGATGTTAAGCGAAAATAGTAAAAGTAATAAATTTGAAAATTTTCTACTAATCTTTATTTTGCTGCAACCAATTTTAGATTTGCTCACGGCATTCTGTATAATGGTTTTAAAAATTGATACGACCATTGGAGTTATTACACGCTTATTCGTTATGTTCTTAAGCGGGATATATATTTTAATTCAAACGAAGAAACAAGGAAATATAAAATATATATTGTATATAATTTTAGTAGGAATAGTCTTCACCATCGGATTGGTAAATAATAAGCTTACAAAAGATCCTATGGTACTTTCAGAGGAAATTAAGTTTATAGCAAAAGCTTTATATCCGTTTGTTATGCTTACTTGTTATGTATTTGTATTTAAGTCCTTAAAAGAAAAAGGTCATTCAAAAATGCGTGACTATATTACGTATGCATCATTAATTATTGGAATAGTAATGGTAGTTTCGATTGCAACTGGAACAGATTACAATAATTATGAATGGTTAAAATTAGGATCACGCGGTTGGTTTTATGCAGGTAATGAGTTAGGATCTATTTTAGCCATCATGTGTCCGATTGTTATTTTATATTCAATTGAAAAAACAAAAAGTATGAGAAAAATATACTATTGGGTTCCTTCTATTTTAGTTGTTTTTTCATTATTTGCAGTTGGTACGAAGGTTGGCATAGGAGCAATCTATGCAACAATGGCTATTGCAGTTGTTATGTGCTTTATTCAAGCCTTTATACAAGGTAAAAAAGGAAAGAAAAATATATATTTATTAAATGGTTTTATTGCAATGACTGTTTTTGTGGGAATCATGGCATACACACCTTTTTCACCATTTCTAAAAAATATGGGGATTCATGTTCAATTAATTGAAGAACAACAGACAGCGAAAAAGGAAGAGAAAGAGAAAAAGAAAGAGGAAGCTAAAGAGCATAAACCTCCTGTTACAGAAAAAGAGAAAGTGAAAGAAAAAGAAAAGGAAAAAGTTGCAGAGAAAAAAGAAGAAACGCAAGCTATTATTTTCAGTGGGCGTCAATTATTTGAACAAATGTATAAAGATTTCTATAAAGAAGCCCCAATGTCTCAAAAATTATTAGGTATGGGTTATGCTGGTAACTATAAAGCAGAGCCGAAATTAATTGAACGTGATTTTCACGATTGGTTCTATTCTTTCGGAATCATAGGGTTCATTTTATTTGTAATTCCATTCCTATATTTTGGCATTAAATTTATTGCATGCATATTTACTAAATTTAAACAAATATTCACCGTAAAATATGCAATGGTGATTGCAGCGATACTTCTCGGATTAGGTATCTCATTTATAGCTGGTCATATTTTAATGTCACCTGGAGTGAGTTTCTTCTTAGTATTAATCATGGCATATTTAATAGTTGACTTGGAAATTGAATGATAGAAAAATAAAAGCTAGCATATGTTAGCTTTTATTTTGTTATAGTAAATAAAAAGAAAAAATGGGGGATGTAAGAAATGAAAGTGTTGCATATGAATGCTGGTGCAGAAGAAGGTGGGGGGAAAACACATATTATTTCACTTTTATCTCAATTTTCAAAGGAAGAAGTGGAATTAATGGTATTTGAAGAAGGTGCGATTGCTAGAGAGGCGAGAAACCTTGGTATTCAAGTGCATGTTTTTACCCAATCATCTCGGTACGACCTATCAATTCTTTCAAAAATAAAAGCATTTATTAATGAAAATCAATTTGACATTGTGCATACACATGGCGCACGAGCAAATTTCTATCTCTCCCTCTTGAAAAAAGGTATAAAAGCGAAATGGATAATGACTGTCCACAGTGATCCAACTTTGGATTTTATGAAGAGGGGATTAAAAGGATGGGTATTTACGAAGTTAAATTTACGTTCTTTCAGGAAGGTAGATTTATTCTTTGCAATTACGGAAAACTTTAAGAGAAACATAATAAAACTAGGTGTACCAGAAGAGAAGATTTGTACGGTTTATAATGGAATCGAGTATGATAATACTCCAGCAAAACCTTATGATAAAAGTGAATTTGGCATTGATGAAGGAGTATTTACAGCTGTTCAAGTAGCGCGTCTTCATCCTGTTAAAGGTCATGATATTTTATTTGAAGCGTTACAAAAAATTAAAATTCCAAATATAAAGGTGCTCTTGCTTGGTGATGGACCTATAGAAGCAGAATTAAAAGAGATGGTGAAACAAAAGGGCTTAGAGGATAAGGTGATTTTTCTAGGTTTTCGTACAGATTCAAAAGAATTATATGCATCTGCACACATTAATTTGTTAACCTCTTATAGCGAAAGCTTCCCTCTTGTTTTATTAGAGGCGGCTAATCAACGCTTAACATCTATTGCAACAAATGTAGGTGATATGAAAAAGTTAATAGTTGATGATACGTATGGATGGATTGTACCGATTGGTGATGCGGATTCGTTAGCAAACGCGTTAGAAAATGCTTATGAAAAATGGTTGAATGGTGAATTAGAAGCGATGGGAAATCGTTTATATACTCATGCATCTACTCATTTCTCGCTAAAGAATTTGTATGAAGATACTTATAATGCATATAAAAAACTTTTACTGAAATAGAGAGGATAGTTAATCATGGAAGTAAAAACGGTTGATATTCTAGGTGTTCCTTTTTCTACAATGACAATGGATGAAACGATCCAATATTTGAAGGGACAACTAGAATTGGAGCGAACTCATACTTTTCAGGTAGTAACAGCAAATCCTGAAATTGTTATGTGTGCAAAAAAGGATGAAACATTCCATAAAACATTATTAAATACAGATTTAATTACACCTGACGGTATTGGAGTTGTAAAAGCAAGTGGTATGTTAGGTACACCTGTAAAGGAACGTGTAGCAGGTTTTGATTTAATGTGTAATCTATTTGCAAAGTTATCAGAGGAGAATAAACCGGTATCTGTTTTCTTACTTGGTGCAAAACCGCATGTTGTACAAGCTGCAGCAGATCATTTAACGAAGACATATTCAGCTGTATCTATTGTGGGTACACAAGATGGGTACTTTAAACAAGAAGAAGAAGAGAGTATCGTTTCTCGCATTCAAGAAGCAAAACCAGATTTATTACTTGTCGCGCTTGGTTTCCCAAGACAAGAGAATTTTATCCAAACTAATAAGCATCGTTTAGAAACGAAGATGGCTGTTGGAGTGGGCGGAAGTTTAGATGTATGGGCTGGAGAGGTAAAACGTGCACCAAAATGGATTCAAGCGATTAACTTAGAGTGGTTTTATAGATTGTGTAGTAATCCAACGCGCTGGCGTCGTCAGTTAGTATTAGCGGAATTTTTAAAAGAAGTCATGCGTTCGAAAAAGTAGCGGAATATCGCTACTTTTTTATTTGGTCATTTTTAATAAAGTGAGGTTTTGCTCATCCACCACTGATGGTTAACCCTCACCAATTGGACGTTTAATGGCAGTTGGTCTTCAATTTAACCTTTTTGTTTCAGCTGAATTTTGAGGTAGGAGTCTTACTGCCCTCAAATAGTGTGATAATTATTTTACTTTTGGGGAATGATGAAGGAGAATTTTTTGAACGAAAGTATTTTACTTATACAATTCACACATGTAAAATGATGTGTAAAGACAGCTGTGTAAGGAGGACTTCTTGTGGGCAAGGTGAAAGAAATTTCGAAGCGAAAGCTACTTGGTATAGCAGGGCTTGGATGGTTATTTGATGCAATGGATGTTGGAATGCTTTCATTTGTAATGGTAGCACTGCAAAAAGATTGGGGATTAAGTACGCAAGAAATGGGCTGGATAGGCAGCGTTAATTCGATTGGTATGGCAGTCGGAGCGCTCGTTTTTGGAATACTATCAGATAAAATAGGGCGGAAATCAGTCTTTATTATTACATTATTACTATTTTCTATCGGTAGTGGTTTAACTGCTTTAACGACGACACTTGCGATGTTCCTTGTTTTACGATTTTTAATTGGTATGGGGCTTGGCGGAGAGCTTCCAGTCGCATCTACATTAGTATCAGAGAGCGTTAAAGCGCATGAACGTGGCAAAATAGTTGTGCTATTAGAAAGCTTTTGGGCAGGTGGATGGCTAATTGCAGCCCTTATCTCGTATTTTGTTATTCCGAAATATGGTTGGGAAGTTGCAATGGTATTGAGCGCGGTTCCGGCACTATATGCTTTATATTTAAGATGGAATTTACCGGATTCCCCCAAATTTCAAAAGGCTGAAAAAAGACCATCTGTTATCGAAAATGTAAAGTTAGTTTGGTCTGGTGAATATCGTAAGGCAACAATTATGTTATGGATTCTATGGTTTTCTGTTGTCTTTTCTTACTATGGGATGTTCCTTTGGTTACCTAGTGTAATGGTATTAAAAGGATTTAGTTTAATAAAAAGTTTTCAGTACGTACTTATTATGACGTTAGCTCAATTGCCAGGATATTTCACGGCTGCTTGGTTTATTGAACGACTTGGTCGTAAGTTCGTTTTAGTTACGTATTTAATCGGTACAGCATGTAGTGCTTACTTGTTTGGAGTGGCAGAGTCATTAACGATATTAATCGTAGCAGGCATGTTACTATCCTTCTTTAATTTAGGTGCTTGGGGTGCATTATACGCTTATACACCGGAACAGTATCCAACGGTTATTCGTGGTACAGGTGCAGGGATGGCAGCAGCATTCGGTCGTATTGGTGGTATTCTTGGGCCGCTATTAGTAGGATATTTAGTTGCTTCACAGGCTTCACTATCACTAATATTTACGATTTTCTGTGGATCAATTTTAATTGGCGTAGTTGCTGTAATTGTACTTGGGCAAGAAACGAAGCAACGAGAATTAGTATAAGGTGAAAGTTTAATCGGTGAGGGATTTATCCCCACTGATTATTAGCCAGCACCAATTGTGTTTTTGGGGAAGTAACACTCATTTCTTCGCATTCAGTGGGTGTTACTTCCTACAAATAATGGAATGAAAGGGTAGGGGGAACCGTTGTGGTTTCCTTTTTTCTGTTTTTTTAGATAAATAATGGTATAGTAAGAAAAAGGGAATGTTTCTTATAAAAGCGAATGTATACAACAAGACATATGGACAAAAGAATTAGGTGGTTGAAGAAATGAAAATTTTACTGATCATGGAAGAAGCAGAAGAGCGAAGAAGTTTAGCTGAAAAATTTACTGAAAATATAAGGAATGTAGAATGTTTTGAAGCGAATACGGGAACAGAATCATTATTGATCATGAAAAAGCATACACCAGATTTTGTTTTCTTGAATTCAAAATTACTAGATGGAACTGGTTTTGAATATGCGAGTTTATTACGGGAAGTAAATTGTTATACGAAATTGATTTTTATGGGTGAAGATATAGAAGAGTCGATTACGGCATTTCGGTTTCAAGCATTTTATTATTTACTACGCCCATTTCGTGAGGAAGATTTGCAATTCCTTTTATATAGAATGTGTAAAGAGCAAGGCGAGAAAGCAAAGAGTTATTTGCGAAAACTACCGATAGAAGGTCAAGAGGGAATTCGGTATATTTTCCCTGAAGATATTGTATATGTAAGCAAAAATAAGGAAAACAAAACGGTTTCAATTTATACAACAGATAATCAGTATATTTCAACATATACACTTCAAGAGCTGGAAAATAAGCTAAATGTATATGATTTTTTACGTGTGCATAAAAGTTATTTAATTAATATGTCATATGTACAAGAACTAAAACCTTATTATAATGGCACATATAATCTGTATTTAGATAAATATGATGAGCAACCGATTCCAGTTAGTCGTAATTATGTGAAACGACTTCGAAATAAGATTGAATTATAGTAGGTAATGCGAATTTTTTAACATGATAAACTAAAAATCCTTCATGATAAGGAGGATTCAAATTAAATATTCAGAAAATTTAGTACAATCCCACTAAGCGATAGTATTGGGGGGATTGTATGTGAAAACATTGAAGTCGATTTTACTATGGGGAGTTATTGCAGCAGTAGGCGCAGGTGCTTTTGGTGTAATAGCTTTATCACAAGGTGAAACTATTAATGCCGTGTGGCTCTTAGTAGCTGCGGTATGTGTGTATGCAGTTGCTTACCGCTTTTATAGTAGATTTATAGCGAGAAAGGTATTTGGTTTAGATAATAATCGGCAAACGCCAGCCCATACATTAAACGATGGAAAAGATTATGTTCCGACAAATAAGTGGGTATTATTTGGGCACCATTTTGCAGCAATTGCTGGGGCAGGCCCTTTAGTAGGACCGATTTTGGCAGCGCAAATGGGATATTTACCAGGGACAATATGGATTATTGTTGGGGTAGTTGTCGCTGGAGCTGTACAAGATTTTGTAATTTTATTTGCTTCGATGAGACGGAATGGTAAATCTTTAGGAGAAATGATTAAAGATGAGATCGGTCCTGTTACAGGGCTTATTGCAATGATAGGCATTTTAGGCATTATGATTATTTTATTAGCGGTATTAGCATTAGTGGTAGTAAAGGCGCTTGTCGGAAGTCCTTGGGGAATGTTTACAATAGCAGCAACGATTCCTATTGCTATTTTAATGGGAGTGTACATGCGCTACATTAGGCCTGGCCGGGTTGGTGAAGGGTCAGTAATCGGAATTATTCTACTTATACTGTCTCTTATTGGGGGACAGTATGTAGCAGAGCATCCAACGCTTGCAAGCATGTTCACGTTTAGCGGTGAAACGATTGCTATTATGCTTATTGTATATGGATTTATCGCATCGGCCTTACCAGTTTGGATGCTTTTAGCACCACGTGATTATTTAAGCACATTTTTAAAAGTCGGAACAATTGTTGGATTAGCAATTGGTATTTTAATTGTAGCACCAGATTTACAAATGCCAGCAGTTTCGAAATTTATCGATGGAACAGGTCCTGTTTTCTCTGGAAACCTATTCCCATTCTTATTTATTACAATTGCTTGTGGTGCGGTGTCTGGATTCCATGCTCTCGTTTCATCAGGTACGACACCAAAGATGATTGAACAAGAGGGACACGCACAGCCAATCGGTTATGGGGCAATGTTAATGGAATCATTTGTAGCGGCGATGGCGATGATTGCAGCTTGTGTATTAACACCAGGAACTTATTTTGCGATTAATAGTCCCGCAGCGCTTATCGGTACGGATGTCTCGCAGGCAGCTCAAGTTATTTCCTCATGGGGATTTGCTATTACACCAAATGAACTAAAAGATCTCGCTGTAAACGTTGGAGAGCAAACGATTTTATCACGCACAGGTGGTGCACCAACGTTAGCGATAGGTATGGCGTATATTTTCTCACAAGTAATAGGTGGAACAGCCATGATGGCCTTTTGGTATCATTTTGCAATCCTCTTTGAAGCTCTATTCATTTTAACGACAATTGATGCTGGAACGCGTGTAGGCCGATTTATGATTCAAGATATTTTAGGACATGTATATAAGCCATTTGGGAAAACGGATTCTACATTAGCGAATGTGATAGCTACAACGTTATGCGTATTAGGATGGGGTTATTTCTTATACCAAGGGGTAGTTGATCCGCTTGGTGGAATTAATACATTATGGCCACTTTTCGGTATCGCAAATCAAATGTTAGCAGGTATTGCATTATTACTTGGAACGACAATTTTGTTCAAAATGGGGAAAAAGGCATATGTTTGGGTGACACTTATTCCAACTGTCGGATTGCTTATTGTAACGATGACGGCGGGTTATCAAAAGCTATTTCATGAAAATCCTAAAATAGGATTTCTATCTCATGCAAAGGTGTTTCAGGGAGCATTAGATGAGGGAAAAGTGTTAGCACCAGCTAAAAATGTCGCTCAAATGAAACAAATTATTTTCAATGATTATATTGATGCAGCGCTTTGTGGGATTTTTATGATAGTTGTAATCGCTGTATTAATTTCTGCAATTCGAATTTGGATTCAAGTATTAAGAAATAGGCCGATGCCGCTAAAAGAGGCGCCATATATTTCTAGAGATGAAAGTGAGTCGAGGAACTATTATGCTTAAACGACTACGGAAAGTATGGATACAAAGAAAACACTTTATTAGTTTACTCGTTGGGGTACCAAGTTATGAAACATATGTAGAGCATATGAAAAAGCATCATCCAGAAGAAGAAGTGGTATGTCAAAAACAGTTTTTTGCAGAAGCGCAAGAAGCTAGATTTAATGCAAAGGGTGGAAAGATATCACGGTGTTGTTAAGGAAAAGGGCGAATTTTCGTCCTTTTTTATTTTTTGCTGTTTCACGTGGAACAGCAAAAAATAAATAAAAAGCTTTGGGAATTATAGGTATTTCGTATACAATAAAATAAGGAAAGGGATAGATAGAAAAGTAGGGAGATTATTTTATGTTAAGGGACTTATTTGTAAACACAACAATTATTCTTTCCTTTATTTTTGTTGGAGGTCAGCTTTTAAGAGATAAACCGTTAAAAGAAGGGTTCTCTTTTTGGCAGAAATGTGTAGTAGGTATTCTTACTGGAATATTAAGTGTACTGTTGATGCATTTTGGTGTACATATTGAAGATATTATGTTGGATCTACGTTATTTAGCTGTTATTTTGGCAATTATAATTGGAGGTCCGATAGCTAGCAGTATAACAGTTACTATTATATTAATTACCCGATTATTTTTTACTGAGTACTCTTTAGCCTCTGAATTGGCTTGTTATACAATTGTATTGATAGGTTTTGGAATTATTTTCATTTGGCGGATGAAAGCTTCTATATTTAAAAGATGGATCTGGTTTAATGTATATAGTTTATCTATTTTAACGGTTCCACTTTCTATTTTATTTAAGGATATGCCTATAGTAGCATTATATTTAGTTTGTAGTGGTGTTGCAGCATATATCACATTTATGAGCGCAAATTATGTATTGCAATCCAATGAGTTATTTCAAACGATGAAGCAATACGCAACGATAGATGCACTGACAGGTTTAGGAAACGTAAGACAGTTTGATTTAGAGATGAATCGTCATATTGGTAATAAGCGTATGAAAAATGATTCACTTTGTTTACTACTTATAGATATTGATCACTTTAAGTGTGTAAATGATACGTATGGGCATCCTGCGGGAGATGAAGTATTAAAACAAATGGGGCATATTTTACGAGAAGTTTCAATGTTTCCAGATTTGGCTTTTCGAAAGGGTGGGGAAGAGTTTGCGCTTTTGATACCGCAGAAAGGATTAGCTTATGGAATGCGTATGGGGGAAAAAGTTCGCACGGCTGTTGAAAACCATCCATTTCAATTGCTAAATGGAACTAAAATAAAAATTACAGTTTCAGTAGGAATTTCAGTGTATGAAGAATCACCAGAGCGATTTATTCAAGCTGCTGATGATGCATTATATTACTCCAAAAGAAATGGTAGAAATCAGGTTAGTTCTGCATCTTAAAGATAAGATGACCAGAAGAGCTTATAAAAAAACACCCACAGAGAGGAAATATATAAACTCTGTGGGTGTTTTCATTTATATGTTAGACAAGTTCTTTTGATGCAACGAATTTACGATATGCACCGTGATGTGTTGGGCCTACGTATTCGTTGATCTTGAATGAATAACGGATAGCAGCTGTGATAAATTCTTTAGCAGTTTTTACTGCTTCTTTCACAGTTTTTCCTTTTGCAAGTTCTGCTGTAATTGCAGCAGAATATGTGCAACCTGCGCCGTGTGTATTTGTCGTATCAATTTTTTCTGATTCTAGAAGATCGAATGTTTCTCCATCATATAGGACGTCGATTGCAGTTTCCGTACCAAGCTTGCTACCGCCTTTAATTAGGACGTATTTCGCACCTAAAGCGTGGATTTTTTTTGCTGCTTCTTTCATGTCTTCAAGAGAACTAATCTTTACGCCACTTAATTGGTAAGCTTCAAACAAGTTTGGTGTTACAACTAATGCCTTTGGAACAAGAACGTCACGTAAGCAATCGTTCGTTTCAGGATGTAATGCTTCATCAGCACCTTTACATACCATAACAGGGTCCACTACTACATTTTTGAAATTATGTTTTTCGATTGTTTCAGCAACCATTTCAATAATTTCTACTGATCCAAGCATACCTGTTTTTAAAGCATCTACTCCAACACCATCAATTGTCGTTTCTAATTGTGGTTTTAATGTAGAAGCTGGGATTGGGAATACGTTATGTGCCCAACCGTTATGTGGATCCATCGTTACGATTGTCGTAAGAGATGTCATTCCGTATACACCAAGTTCTTGGAATGTTTTTAAATCTGCTTGTATACCAGCACCGCCACTTGTGTCAGAACCAGCGATAGTAAGTGCTTTATTTAATGTCATTATGAAATCCCCCTCAAGTGATATAATGAAAACTATGTTTTCACCATTATATCAATGTTACGAATAAGTACAAAGTGAAAAGTAGATGATTTACTTTAGGGGCGATTTAAAATCTTGTATGTAGGAGACGAATTATGTTTCAAGAGAATCGTACAAATGAATTAGTTATATTAAAAGAGATTGCAGAGACGTTGAACACCTCAAATGATACATATCATGTGCTGCAAGCTGTGTTGGAAAAACTGTTGAATGTAACAGGTTTAACGACAGGATGGATATTTCTTGCGGATGAAAATGGCAGATATACAAAATTAATTGATTATCAATTACCAGAGGGATTAAGATTTGAAAATAAACGACCGATGTGTGAGGGGAATTGTTGGTGTTTACACCGATTTGTGGAAGGGAAACTAGAGAAAGCCGTTAATATTATTGAATGTAAGAGAATTAATAATGCGATTGAATATAACTGGGGAGATACAGAAGGGATTGTGCATCATGCGACAGTGCCGCTAAAAGCGGGGGGAGATGAATTTGGCGTATTAAATGTGGCTAGTCCAGGTAAAACGCATTTTTCTGAAGAAGAGTTAGTGCTATTACAATCAGTTGCTTTCCAAATTGGAACAGCATTAAAACGTACAAAATTGTATGAAAATGAAAAGAGAAGGGCTCATTATTATGTAAAGTTAGACCGCTTTATTCAAGCTTTAAGGACGATTCATAAATTTAATGCATTGCCAGAGGAGATTGTAAAGCAAATAGGGAAGTTATTTTTATGGGAGCAAGTTGTATTCTTTATTAGAGAAGAAAATGAACTTGCTGTAAGAGCCTCATGTAAGATAGATGAGATACAAGAGGATTTGAAGTCAGCGGCACAGGAAGCTCTGAAAAAAGAAGAGCCTGTTTTGTTAAAGAGTCAGGTTGGGAATATCGTACATCCTAATCGTGCGGTTATTGCCATTCCCATACATATTCAAGATCATATATTTGGCGTACTAAGTGTAAGTTCGAATAATGGAGAATTTGATATAAATACGATAGATGTAGTACAGGCGTTAGCCAATCATATATCGTTAATGATAGAGAACTTAAGGTTAAATGAAAAGCGCCGAGAACTTGTACGACTGGAAGAACGTAATCGTTTAGCTAGAGATTTGCATGATTCTGTTTCACAAAAGTTGTTTTCATTAACTTTTATGACGAAAGGTGCCGAAGCCGTCTTAAAGGGGAAAAACGAAAAGGCAGATCAGTCTTTGCATGAGATACGTGAGTTATCGCAAGGTGCTTTAAAAGAAATGAGGACGTTAATTTGGCAACTACGTCCAGCGGGATTAGAGAAAGGACTATTACCAGCTTTAAAACAATATGGTGAAAGTTTGGGATTGAAAATTCGGGAACAAGTTACAGGTGTTCGTGATTTGCCACGCGTAGTAGAGGAAGCGCTATGGCGAATTGGACAAGAAGCTTTAAATAACGTAAGTAAACATGCGAATGTCAGAGAAGCGGCGATTTATTTCAAAGTGACGGAGAAGAATGTATCATTAGAAATAGTCGATCAAGGAAACGGCTTTGTAGAGAAGGATATAAAAGAGAAGAAATCACTCGGTATGACTACGATGCGCGAAAGAGTAGAATTAGTCGGTGGAACAATTAAAATTGTAAGTGATAAGAAAAGAACAAGTGTAAAAGTAAATGTACCATTATGATGTGAAAATGAGGGAAGTTTGTGAAAATAAAAGTATTGTTAGTTGATGATCATACAGTTGTTTTAAAAGGATTAGCATTTTTCTTAAGTACACAGGAAGATTTAGCGTTAGTTGGAGAAGCAAATAATGGGAAAGAAGCGTTAGTGAAAGTAGGGGAGACGAATCCTGATGTTGTATTAATGGATTTATATATGCCCGAAATGGATGGTGTCGAGGCGACGGCGTGCATCAAAAAAGAATATCCAAATGTGAAAGTAATTGTATTAACTAGCTTTTCTGATCAGGCGCATGTTTTACCAGCGTTAAGGGCGGGGGCAAGTGGGTATATTTTAAAAGATGTAGAACCCGATCAGCTTGTTGAAGCTATTCGAAGCGCATATAAAGGTAATATTCAATTACATCCAGATATAGCAAATACTCTTCTCTCTCAAACATTACCTGTGGAAGAAAAGGAAGAAGAACCTTCTATTCAAGTGGATGTGCTAACGGCGAGAGAAAATGAAGTGTTGCAGCTATTAGCGAAAGGAATGAGTAATAAAGAGGTCGCTTCTGTTTTAGTTATTACAGAAAAAACGGTAAAAGCTCATGTAAGTAGTATTTTGAGTAAGTTGAATTTATCTGATCGCACGCAAGCAGCATTATATGCAGTGAAAAATGGAATTGTATAAGACAAAAGTCGTAAGACCTAGTTCGCCTTTAGAAGGTGGACTTTTTTTATGGAAAAATACGTCTATGTGAGGACGAAATTGTCTTGATATAAAGATAAAATATGTTTGTAAGCAACAAAACAACAATTACAAGGGATACCTTTTTTGAAAGCATATAAAAACAGAAGAGTGAGTACTAGGAGGAAAAACAATGGCAACAGTTTTATTTGTAAAAGCAAACAACCGCCCAGCGGAACAAGCAGTTAGTGTGAAATTATACGAGGCATTTTTAGCAAACTATAAAGAAGCACATCCAAATGATACAGTAGTAGAACTTGATTTATATAAAGAAGAATTACCATATGTAGGCGTAGATATGATTAATGGTACATTCAAAGCAGGTAAAGGATTTGATTTAACTGAAGAGGAAGCAAAAGCAGTAGCAGTTGCTGATAAGTATTTAAATCAATTTTTAGAAGCTGATAAAGTCGTTTTCGGTTTCCCATTATGGAACTTAACGATTCCAGCAGTGCTACACACATATATTGATTATTTAAACCGAGCTGGCAAAACGTTTAAATATACGCCAGAAGGTCCAGTTGGTCTAATTGGAGATAAGAAGATTGCATTATTAAACGCGCGCGGCGGCGTATATTCTGAAGGTCCAGCAGCTGAAGTAGAAATGGCTGTTAAATATGTAGCAAGCATGATGGGCTTCTTCGGTGCAACAAATATGGAAACAGTAGTTATTGAAGGACATAACCAATTCCCAGATAAAGCAGAAGAAATCATTACAGCTGGTCTTGAAGAAGCAGCTAAAGTGGCAAGTAAATTTTAATTGAAAATAGAATCGTCACTCGAAAAAAGTAGCATTAACAGGTAAACGTTAATGCTACTTTTTTATATTTTAAGTTCATCAGCCAGTTTTTCTAATTGAATTCGATCTTGTATGTAATAGGTTCTTCCGTCTTTTTTTAAGTAATTTTGCTGGCAAAACTGGTTTAATACGTATAAAAGATGGCGGTAGCTGACATTTAAGTATTCCGAAGCCTCGGTATGTTTTTCTGTATAACTGTTATTTTGTTCTGTTAATAGAATAAAAGCCGCTAATCGATTTTCGAACGGATAACTATTGTTTTTGGCGTAACTTTCTGTTCGGCTAATTGTTTTTTCGCCGATAAATTTACATAGTTTCTGTAGAAAGGTAGCATCTTGCAATAAAAGATGCTGACAATCTTTAAGAGGGAGCGCTAAGCACATACAATCTTCAATCACTTCCACCGTTTTCGTAACGGATTCAACGCCAATTAACCCTAATTCTCCAATGAACGAAGGTGCTTGAATAAAGTTAATTAAGGAGACCTTCCCGTTTTTGTGACTCATATATATTTTCGCTTTTCCGGAAATTAAGTAATAAAGATAAGGAACATCAACGCCTTCATTACATATCCTTTCTCTCTTTTGAAAGGAATGTAGTTCAGCATACGGTAAGACATTAAAAGAAAAAAGAGTATGGACGTTGTAAGTTTGCATGTAATGAGAGATTTCTTCGCTATTTTTGCTGACTTTCATATTTTCACCTCATGTTTAGTATGAGATATCTCCTATTATGTTTACAAGAAGGAATGATACGATTTACGTAAATTTGTTTTTGTAGAAAAGAGAGTGTGAAGGGCTTATGAAAAAATATAAAACATTGCTATTTGATGTAGATGATACATTGTTAGATTTTCAGAAGGCGGAGAAAATGGCGTTACGTATGCTGTTTGAAGAGAAAGGGATTCCTCTAACTAGCGAGGTTGAAGGGCACTATAAAAAAATTAATAAAAGTCTTTGGGATGCTTTTGAGGAAGGTGAAATGAACCGTGATGAAGTTGTAAATACGCGGTTTTCAATTTTGTTTAAAGAGTATGGGGAAGAAGTAGATGGAGTATTATTCGAAAATAATTATCGTAGCTACTTAGAAGAAGGAAACCAACTTATGCAAGGTGCGTTTGAATTTATAAGTCAAATTCAAAGTGAGTACGATTTATATATAGTGACAAACGGTATTTCTAAGACGCAAGATAAACGTTTACGTAATGCAGGATTACATGCCTTGTTTAAAGATATTTTCGTTTCTGAAGATACGGGATTCCAAAAGCCGATGAAAGAGTATTTTGATTATGTTTTTGAACGAATTCCTAATTTTTCCCCTGAAGAAGGGCTCATTATTGGGGATTCGTTAAGTGCTGATATGAAAGGTGGATATGTAGCGGGAATTGATACTTGTTGGTTTAATCCAGAAAAGAAATCAAATAATAGCGAGATTGTGCCAACATATGAAGTACAAAATTTTGAAGAGTTATACGCGTTATTGAAGCAACGTGTGTAGTAAAAAATAGGCAGTGGAACTTTTGTCCCTACTGCCTATTTTTATTCGTTTGTAGCTTCGTTATTTTTAGGAAGTGGAAATGCATTACCAATCGCTGCCGCTCCAAGCATCGGTAATAGTAAATTGAGCGGGAAAAACATGAGTAATAGTAATGTTATAGCAATTGGTTTTCTTAATGCATAGCTTGAAATTGCTGTCGTGACGATGGCTACCGAAGCGATTGGATCTATCGGGATAATGGAAGCTATAGCATATCCGATACTAGATCCAGCAAATATAATTGGGAAAATATGTCCACCGCGCCAACCTGTATTTAAACAAACAGCAGTAATACATAATTTTAAAACACCTGAAAGAAGTAGTACCCAGAAAGATAAATGACTCCATTCAACGACTAAATCTTTTAATTGGTGTTCTCCTGAGAATAACGTGTACGGGAGAAAAGTTCCTGTAATTCCTAATATAATACCACCGATAATTCCAAGTGATAGTTTGTATTCCCTGAAGGGATGGATTAATTTCTCTAATGTGAATTCAAATTTGAAATAAAAGAAACCAACTATAGCACCAATACTAGCGAGTGGTAGAAAGGCGATCCATTCATTAAGAGAAAGGGAACCTTCCCCAAAATCAACGATAAAGGATCCGCGATTATCGAATTTACTAAGTAATAAATAAACGGAAAAGCCAGCGAAAGTGGTAGCTAAATATACAATTGCTTTTTTTCCTTTAGAAAATTCGTTAATTTGCTCACCCTCATTTTCATTTGGAGCTAAATAACCGAATAATGGCGCGTTAAAAATTACACTTAAAGTAGCGCCAATTCCAACCTCTGTTAGTTCGTTCATTCCTTTTAAGGCAAATGTAAAGCGATCCCCTACCCATGTACAAAGTCCACCGATAATTCCAACAAGTGCTGCTTCGGGACCTAAGCTAGCTCCAAATATTAAAACGATAATCGCAGTTAAAGTAGCTTTATGTACAAAACGGTATTCAATTCTACCAGTTTTATTATATTCACCCATCACTTCCGGCATAAGACGTGGATATATGCCGAAGTATTTTTGGGTTAAACCAACGAGAATACCACCGATAGTTGTTACACAAATAGTGTAATACGGGGGAGAAGAGAAAATAGTAGGTAAGTATCCCCAAATAAAGTGAATGCCGATATTTATTGTAACTAAAAATAGCCAGACTGTAGCTCCTACTATAGAGCCTAAAAGAATGCCGTATAGGACGAGTATATAGTGCATGTCCTTTGTGTTTGTCATGTGATACCTCCGTTATGTAAGTTTTAATGTCGAAAGGATTAAATATGCTACTGTGAAAGGAATATGTATAGTATCTTTTTGAGAGGTGGGCTTATTCAATATATTGAGGTCTCGTGAGAATTTGAAATGTATACAGTTAAACTACTTACTTAATTTTATATAGTAATCGTGGGTTTTAAAAGGTCTTTTTCAAATGGATATGGAATATATTTCTTTTGTTATGCATGTCAAATTCTTTGTATTTAATTTAGAACATTCAGAAAAACCGTTTGACATTAGGAAATTATTGCTATAAAATCAACGGTAATTGCATAGTCTTATCAAGAAAAGGTGGAGGGACAGGCCCGATGAAACCTTGGCAACAGCCGTATAACGGAATTGTGCCAAATCCTGCAGGTAATAATCCTGAAAGATAAGAAAGAGCCTTTAGAGCGTGTTTTCAAACTGCTCCTTTCTTGTTTTCAGGAAAGGAGCAGTTTTTTATTTTGTATAAAAGAAAGGAGAATGAGAGATGGGAGAATCATGGGGAAAAGGAACAATTTGTGTGCAAGGTGGCTATACACCAAAGAATGGTGAACCGCGTGTTTTGCCACTTTATCAAAGTACAACGTATAAATACGATACTTCAGATGATTTAGCAGCGCTATTTAATTTAGAGGCAGAAGGATATATATATACGCGTATTGGAAATCCTACTTTAGCTGCATTTGAGCAAAAGTTAGCGGATTTAGAGGGTGGTGTAGGAGCTGTTGCAACGGCTTCTGGGCAGGCTGCTATTATGCTTGCTGTTTTAAATATTTGTAGTAGCGGAGACCACTTGCTTTGTTCTTCCACAGTTTATGGCGGAACGTTTAATTTATTTGGAGTGAGTTTGCGTAAGCTTGGTATTGACGTTACGTTCTTTAATCCGAATTTAAGTGCTGATGAAATTGTGGCCCTTGCTAATGATAAGACGAAACTTGTTTATGCAGAGTCGTTAGGAAATCCAGCGATGAACGTTTTAAATTTCAAAGAATTTTCAGATGCAGCGAAAGAGTTAGAAGTACCTTTTATCGTGGATAATACATTAGCAACTCCTTATTTATGCCAAGCATTTGAGCACGGAGCAAATATTATCGTTCATTCTACGACGAAATATATTGATGGTCATGCAAGCTCTTTAGGCGGCATTGTCATTGACGGAGGGAACTTTGATTGGACAAATGGGAAATATCCTGAACTTGTTGAACCGGATCCAAGTTATCACGGCGTAAGTTACGTTCAAAATTTTGGTGCAGCAGCGTATATTGTGAAGGCACGTGTTCAATTATTAAGAGACTATGGAAACTGTATGAGCCCATTCAATGCGTATATTAGCAATATCGGCTTAGAAACGCTACATTTAAGAATGGAGCGTCATAGTGAAAATGCTCTCGCAGTTGCTAAGTGGCTTGCTAACCATGAACGTATTGAATGGGTGAATTATCCGGGATTAGATAGCAATGAAAATTACTCGTTAGCACAAACGTATTTGAAAAAAGGTGCTAGTGGTGTTTTAACATTCGGCATTAAGGGCGGATTAGAAGCAGCGAAAGAATTTATCGCAAATGTAAAACTAGCAACTCTCGTAACGCATGTAGCGGATGCACGAACTTGTGTTATACATCCTGCTAGCACAACGCATAGACAATTAAGTGCTGAAGATCAGCGTCTAGCTGGCGTTACATCAGATTTAATTCGTTTATCGGTTGGTATAGAAGATGTTTCTGATATTATTGCAGATTTAGAAGCAGCGCTAGTCGGAGGCAAAGAACATGCCGATCATAATTGATAGAGATTTACCAGCTCGCAAAGTGTTGCAGAAGGAAAATATTTTTGTAATGACGAAGGAGCGAGCAGAAACACAAGATATCCGGGCATTGAAAATTGCTATCTTAAATTTAATGCCTACAAAGCAAGAAACAGAAGCGCAATTACTTCGTTTAATTGGCAACACACCGTTGCAATTAGATGTTCACTTACTTCATATGGAATCACATTTGTCCCGCAATGTAGCGCAGGACCATTTAACGAGTTTCTATAAAACATTTCGTGATATTGAGAATGAGAAATTTGATGGACTTATTATTACAGGAGCACCAGTTGAAACTCTTTCTTTTGAAGAGGTAGATTATTGGGAAGAGCTTAAACGTATTATGGAGTATTCAAAAAAGAATGTAACATCTACGCTTCATATTTGTTGGGGGGCACAGGCTGGCTTGTATCATCATTATGGTGTTCCAAAGTATCCTCTTAAGGAAAAAATGTTCGGTGTATTTGAACATGAAGTTCGAGAGCAACATGTGAAATTGTTACAAGGGTTTGATGAATTGTTTTTTGCCCCGCATTCTCGTCATACAGAAGTACGAGAGAGTGATATTAGAGAGGTGACAGACTTAACATTATTAGCAAATTCTGAGGAAGCAGGTGTTCACCTTGTCATTGGGCAAGAAGGAAGGCAAGTGTTTGCGCTCGGGCATAGTGAATATAGTTGTGATACGTTAAAGCAAGAATACGAACGGGACCGCCAAAAAGGGTTAAATATTGATGTGCCGAAAAATTATTTTAAGCATAATAATCCAAATGAGAAACCACTTGTAAGGTGGAGAAGCCATGGGAATCTATTATTCTCTAATTGGCTGAATTATTACGTGTATCAAGAAACCCCTTATGTATTATAAAAAAAGATTGTGTAACACGTGGCAACGTTTTCTTTGTAAAGATTAACTTATATTTTTCCGAATGTTCAAAAAATATTGTTTTTCAGATTTTTTACTCATATAATTTCATCTAAACACAATTTTTGAGGGGTGGACAGTATTATGAAAGAAATTCAAGTTGGTTTATTAGGTCTTGGGACAGTTGGGAGTGGTGTAGTTCGTATCATTACAGATCATCAAGAGCGACTTATCCACCAAGTAGGTTGTCCTGTAAAAGTAACGAAAGTACTAGTACAAAATATTGAAAAAGAGAGAGAGGTAGAGGTACCTTCTACTCTATTAACACAAGATGCAAATGAAATTTTAGATAATCCAAATATTGACGTTGTCATCGAAGTGATGGGTGGCATTGATGATGCAAAAGCATATATTTTGCAAGCCTTACAGAGCGGGAAGCATGTTGTGACTGCCAATAAAGATTTAATGGCGTTACATGGGGCGGAACTCTTAGCGGTAGCAAAAGATAATAAAGCAGATTTGTTTTATGAAGCAAGTGTAGCCGGAGGGATTCCGATTTTACGAAGTATCGTAGAAGGACTTTCTTCAGATCTTATTACGAAAGTAATGGGAATTGTAAATGGAACGACAAATTTTATTTTGACGAAAATGTCAGATGAAGGGAGAGCATATAACGACGTGTTAAAAGAAGCCCAACAACTTGGATTTGCAGAAGCAGATCCAACATCAGATGTGGAAGGTTTAGATGCAGCGAGAAAAATGACGATTTTGGCTACCCTTGGTTTTTCTACAAATGTAGAGCTTGGAGATGTGAAGGTAAAAGGGATTACTTCTATTACAGAAGAAGATATTGAATACAGTAAGAGTTTAGGATACACGATTAAATTAATCGGTCTTGCGAAGCGAGATGGTGAAAAATTAGAGGTGACGGTTGAACCGACACTACTTCCAAATACACATCCTCTTGCGGCCGTACAAAACGAATATAACGCTGTATATGTGTATGGTGAAGCGGTCGGAGAAACGATGTTTTATGGACCAGGTGCAGGAAGTTTACCGACAGCAACAGCTGTTGTTTCAGATTTAGTAGCTGTAATGCAAAATATTAGATTAGGTGTAAACGGAAATAGTGCGGTATCCCCGCAGTATAAAAAAGTATTAAAAGAGCGAGAAGAAATTGTTGTGAAGAAATTTTTAAGACTTCATGTAAAAGATGAAATTGGTGTATTTGCAAAAATTACTTCATTATTCTCTGAGCGTGGCGTTAGCTTTGAAAAGATTATTCAAATGCCGCTTGAAGAGAAAGGGAAGGCTGAAATTGTAATTGTGACGCATCGTGCGTCTCTTGCTGATTATGATTATATTCTACATACGTTGCAAGGGTATGAAGAAATAGATTGTTTGAAAGCAAACTATCGAATTGAAGGGGATGCTAAGTAGTATCTCTTCTCATAAAACAGAAAGAGCCTGTTAAGCAGCTTGCTTAATAGGCTCTTTTCTATTTAAAATCTTCGTACCAATTTGAATAAATGCTTGGATAATCCAGCCTGTTGTAAAGGATAAGATGATTGTTCCAAAATAGATAGGTCCATCTAATAGGAAGCTTAATGTTAAAAATAAAAACGCTAACGAAATTTCTGTTCTTCTAAATGTCCATTTCTTTTTCTCAGCAACCGTTAAAACGAAAGCTTCTTGAGGTGCTGCGCAAAGGTTTGTAGAGACGTAAAGACCAATCCCAGCTCCAACGAATAGATTTCCGCAAATAAGTGTTATATATTTTGGAAGAGAACGGATAGCGTCCATAATAGTTGGAATGGAACCAATCCAATCAACAAAAAGAGAAATAAGAACCATCGTTACAATTGTACCAATTGTTATTTGTTTTTTATTCCAAAAGAGTACGATAAGAGTAAATGCAAAGTTAATCATGAAAATCCAAAAACCGATACTTATCCCGAAATTTTGATATAGTGCAATAAAGAAGGAATCATAAGGGCTAAGTCCAAAGGAAGTAATTGTCGTCATCATATTAATACCGATGGCGAGAGTGAGTAGACCGCCAATGAAAAATATATATTCTAATTTGAATCGAAGCATAGTTGTATATCCTTTCAAAATGTATTTGCTAGGAAAGGATATATTGTGGAAAGCTTACCAGGTCAAGGGAGAATTTTTGCAGGGAAGGGGAAAATGAGATGACGAATATAAGGAAGATTGCTGAGCTTGCTGGGGTATCTGTTTCAACTGTTTCACGTGTACTAAATAATCATCCATATGTGAATGAACAGAAACGAAAAGAAATTTTAGCAATTATAGAAGAATTAAATTATACGCAAAATGTGAATGCAATTCATTTAGTGAAAGGAAAAACGAATGTAATTGGCGTTTTATTACCGCACGTAAATGATCAATATTATAGCGCTATTATCGAGGGAATATTAAAGGAAACAGCAAAGAATAATTATAATATGATGCTTTGTCAGACGAATTATAGTGAGGAAAGGGAATTAGAAATTTTAAATATGTTAAAAATGAAAAAACTTGATGGGGTTATTATATGTTCGCGGGCGAATAGTAAGGAAAAGCTTGAAGAATATACGAAATTCGGCCCTATTGTTATGTGCGAAGAAATCGACTCGAATTTCATTTCGAGTGTGCATATTGATTACTATAAAGTGTTTTCGCGCGGAATGAAAAGCTTAATAGATGCGGGCCATACAAGTATTGGGTATTGCATTGGAAGAAGTAATAGCATTAATAGTCAGAGAAGAAAACAAGCATATGAAGATTCGCTTCAACAGATTGCTGTAACACCGATAGAGGCTTGGAAGTTTAAAGGCTGTTTTACAGTGGAAGATGGGCGTAATGTGATTAGGGAATGGACACGTATGTCAGTAAAACCAACAGCGTTTCTTGTATCTTGCAACCATATTGCCGCGGGGATGGTAACGGAAGCGAAAAAACAAGGCATTCGTATTCCGGAAGATATTACGATTATCGGTTGTGATGATCAAGATGTGGCAGATATTTTAGGCATTACGACGATTTCGTATTGTAGTAAAAATGTTGGTGTGAAGGCATTTGAATTATTATATGAAAAGATTAATGATGAGCAAATCGATATAAGGCACGTAGAGTTATTGCCAGAATTAGTACATAGGGAAACAACATAATAGATAAGGTTTGAAAATCGCTTTTCAAAATTGCGTTTGGTATAATTATGGACAATCTATGAGGGCTAAAAGGGGTTTTGATATGAGATCAAAAGTAGTAAAAGTAATTCTACTCATTACAATTGCATCTTTCTGTTTATTTGCATATGGCTTTGTTTCAGGTGTAAATGATGTATTAAATCCGAAAGCTTCAAATTTAATTAAAAAGACCGATGTAGTGGCAAAAGAGAAAAAGAAAACGGGAACGTTACAAATCGTTAGTTTAGGTGATTCATTAACACGCGGTGTTGGTGATAAAGAAGGAATTGGCTATGTTGGACGGATGAAAGAAGATTTACAAAAAGATTATAAGCAAAAGGTTGCATTAACAAACTTAGCTGTTAGTGGTGCAAAAATGCCCGACCTATTAAAACAAATTGAGAGTAGTGGCGCTCAATATTCAATTAAGCAAGCAGATGTAATCGTTTTAACAATTGGAGGAAATGATTTATTTCCAGGGTGGGAATCGCTTGAAAAGATAGATTTAGAAACATACCGTCCTGATACAGCGACGTTCCAAAATGAAGCGAAGAAAATAATAGAAGAAATTCGTAAGTTAAATACAGATAGCCCTATTTTTTGGCTTGGTTTATACAATCCTTTTGAAGATGTAGAAGATTTAAAAGGTTCTTCAAACATCGTTGTAGACTGGAATGCATCTTTAGAAAAATTAGCGATAAATAATAAAAATGTGTATATTACACCGACATTTGATTTATTCCAAAACCGTGGGAAAGATTTATTATACTCCGACCATTTCCATCCGAATGAAATAGGATATACATATATGGCGGACCGATTAGTTCAAAATGTTGCGAGTAAATTAAAACTAGAACAAGGAGGGGTAAAATGACGACGATACTTTCCGTACGTGACGTGAAGAAGGTAATTGGAAAGAAGACAATTGTAGAGAATATTTCCTTCGATGTAAAACAAGGGGAAGTGTTCGGCTTCCTAGGGCCGAATGGTGCCGGAAAAACAACTACAATTCGAATGTTAGTTGGATTGATTAAAGAAACAGAAGGCACGATTTCTATCGGCGGTTATTCTATTAAGGAAAATTTCAGAGAAGCGATGCGTCAAATTGGGAGTATCGTTGAAAACCCAGAACTGTATACCTATTTAACGGGATGGGAAAATTTAAAACAATTTGCCCGTATGTTAGGTGGTATATCAGATGAACGTATTATTGAAATTGCTCAAATGGTTCATTTAGATGAAAGAATTCACGATAAGGTAAAAACATACTCACTCGGTATGAAACAGCGTCTTGGTATTGCGCAAGCGCTTCTTGGAAATCCAAAATTGCTCATATTAGATGAGCCAACAAATGGTTTAGACCCAGCTGGGATTAGAGAACTTAGGGAATTTATACATAAGCTTGTGAAAGAAGAAAATATGAGTGTGTTTATTTCAAGTCATTTGCTAAGTGAAGTGCAAATGATATGTGATCGCGTTGCTATTATTCATAAAGGAAAGATGATAACAGTTGCCAAGGTTGAAGAGTTAATTAAAACAGCAAGTGATCGTGTAGAATGGATTGTTACACCGATTTCTAAGGCGAAAAATATGCTAGAAGATGCTGAGGAAGTAAGAGAAGTGAGTATAGAAGGTGATCGATTACTATGCCGCATGAATATCGCATCTATAAGTAATTGGAATAAACATTTTGTAGAAAACGGGATAGATGTACATAGCGTTAAGGAGCTTGTATTTACGCTAGAAGATTTATTTATTGAACTCACAAGGGGTGAGCAGCATGCGTGAATTTGTGAATCTAGTCTTAAATGAATCGGAAAAAATTTATCGTAAGAAACGTATTTTTGTTGTCATGCTTATTTTAGCAATCTTGATCCCACTTTTCGTGTATGCGCAGTATCGTGAAGTAGAAACGACACAAAAAAGGCTCGGTACGACGGATTGGAAAGTTTCATTACAACAACAAATTGTTGATTCTCAAAACCGCTTGAACAATTCTAGACTACCAGAAGAATGGCGTGATTGGCTAAAGGTAAGAGTGGAGCAGCAACAATATTATTTAGATCATGATATTAACCCGATGGCACCGGGTGCACCCACTTTTGTAAGGTCGTTTATTGAGCAAGGAATTACATTGTTTATTCCGCTTCTCGTAATGATTGTCGCTATCGATATTGTTTCAGGAGAGCGAAGTGATGGAACGATGAAGATGCTACTTACACGGCCGATTCGGCGCTGGAAAATACTTCTTAGTAAGTACGTGACGATGTTATTTTTCATTTCACTCATACTGCTTCTTGTCGGTTTGTTTGCTTACATATTATCTGGGCTTGTATTTGGATACTCGGGATGGAATTTGCCTGTTTTAACTGGGTTTGTTATTGATAAGGAAACGTTAAATACGAATTTTGTACACCTTATTCCGCAGTGGCAATACGTCTTGATGGCGTATGGGTTAGCTTGGTTTGTTGCTATCGTTGTCGGAACTATATCATTTATGGTTTCTGTTTTAATTCGAAATACACCAGCCGGTATGGGCGTTATGTTAGCCGCATTAATCGCAGGTGGCATTTTAAGCTCGTTTGCAACATCTTGGGAGGGTGCGAAATATATTTTTAGTGTGAATTTATCATTAACAGACTATCTATCAGGAAAATTACCTGCATTACAAGGCTTATCGATGGGGTTCTCTTTAATGAATTTAACGGTTTGGGCAGTTATATCCCTTATTATTTCGTTTGTAGTATTTACAAAACAGGATATGGTGAATTAATTGGACGGGAAGTGAAAGCATGAAAAATGTTTTAAAAAATGATTGGGAGCCATTATTGGCACCAGAATTTGAGAAAGAATATTATCGTAAGCTGGCTGATTTTTTGAAAGAAGAGTACAGTGCACATGTTGTTTATCCAAGGATAGAAGAGATTTTTAGCGCTCTAGAGTATACAAGTTATGAAAATACAAAGGTCGTTATTTTAGGGCAAGATCCATATCATGGACCGGATCAAGCACATGGTTTAAGCTTTTCAGTACAGCCCGGCATTAAAACGCCACCGTCATTGCTAAATATGTATAAAGAACTTCGAGATGAATATGGTTATGAAATCCCGAATAACGGTTATTTAGTAAAGTGGGCAGAGCAAGGGGTTTTATTATTAAATACGGTATTAACAGTTCGACAAGGTGAAGCAAATTCTCATAAGGGAAAAGGTTGGGAGTATTTCACAGATCGTGTAATTGAGCTATTAAATGAACGTGAAAAACCGGTTATTTTCATATTGTGGGGACGTCATGCACAGGCGAAGAAAAAGTTAATTACGAATACGAAGCATCATATTATCGAGTCTGTACATCCGAGCCCATTATCGGCAAGACGTGGTTTCTTTGGTAGTAAGCCATACTCTAAAGTAAATACGATTTTAGCTAATATGGGCGAGAGAGAAATTGATTGGGAAATTCCAAATTTGTAAATAAAAAAGGTAGTTAACAGTCGTTAACTACCTTTTTGCTATTATTGTTGTTCGTTCTTTAATTTTGCATCTAGTACAAAAGTACCGAATGGGATAACTGATGAAACAAATGCCCCAAGTGCCCATGCAATTGATTTGCGGTGTACGATTGTTACTTGAATTACCGCAAAGATAAATAGAATAAATAAAACACCATGAGCCATACCTGTAATTTTAACGGCTGTTGCAAATCCTGCAAAATATTTTAATGGCATTGCTACAAATAATAGTAATAGGAAAGAAATCCCCTCAATTAAGCCGATTGCTCTTAATCGTCCGATTGGTGTAGATAACATGAAGTAGCCTCCTTTAATGTATGCTTGTATATAGTAAATTTGTATTCTTTTTCAAAATAAAATAGTCTATTTTGTTCCATTATATACAAAAAGAAAGTTTACACTACGAGAATAGTGCAAAGTTCAAAATATAGTCACAAAAGCATGAGAATTTAAATAAAAACCTATTTGAAGTGTTTGACTTCAAATAGGTTTTATGAGTGAAAATATTAAACAAGTGCTTCTCTTTTTAGTACGAACTTCTCTACAACTTTTGCAACGCCATCGTTCATATTTGTATCTGTTACGTAGTTTGCAATTTCTTTAATATCATCTGGTGCATTGCCCATTGCAACACCAAGACCGGCGAATTCGATCATTGCCTGATCGTTATAGCTATCGCCCATTGCGATAACTTCTTCGCGCTTAATGCCAAGTTTTTGAATCAGTTGGTTTAAGCTTGTTCCTTTTGTAACACCGGCTTCAGTAAATTCTAAGAAGAATGGTTTAGAACGCATAACACTTAATTGGCCTTCTAGTTGTTTTTGTAGTTTTGATTCTACCGTTTGTAAATGTTCTGGATTTTCTACCATTAACACTTTTACAACTGGTTGTTGTACAGATTCTTTCAGGTTATTTACTTCTACGATTGGCATACCCGTAATTTGACCTTCAATTTCTGTATAAGAGTTGTTTTTTTCAGTGATAATATCGTCACCAATGTATGTGTGAATCCATACATTTTCTTCTTTACTAATATCGTAAAGACTGTGAACGATTTCAGGGGATAATGTACTACTGAATAACTCTTCATCTGTTTTACAGTTAATAATTTTTGCACCATTAAATGAAAGAATAAAGCTACCGTACTCCTCTAATTGCAATTCTTTGGCGATTGCACGCATTGCGAATGTTGGACGTCCAGAAGCAAGTACAACTTTTACACCTTGCTCTTGTGCAGTCATTAGAGCCTCTTTCGTACGAGGTGAAATGGTATGGTCGTCACGTAATAAAGTATCATCTAAATCTAAAACAATCATTTTATAAGTCATATTGAAAATTCCTCTCTTTGTTGAAATAGAAATAAAGTTTTATGAAGATATTGGGGAATATATAGTAAGACATCGAACTTCTTTTTGTGAAGCTAGAAGAAGTTCTGTATTTTTAGTATAAATTACCACGAGCACGTTGCCCATGATAATTTATACTGCTAATGCCCGATCGGTGAGAGCTAATCATTAGTAAAGATGAATAGCTCTCATTGATTAAAGTTTAACTTTATCATTATCGTAACAACTCTAAAGATAGAGTGCAATAATGGAAGTTTTCCAATTTACGATGGTTGTTTTTCTGTAGAACGAGAAAATAGTATTTCGAGCAAAATTGCCATTACAGATCCAAGAACAAGACCGTTACTTAAAAACGATGCTAGAAACGGCGGGAGTGTAGAAAATGCTCCTGCTGGAACAAACATAACTCCGACTCCTGTAAAGATTGAAAGACCTGCTACTTTAAATAACCGTTCTTTATCTTGTACTGTTTCGTATTCGCGAAAGGCAAGGCCAATCATGCTTGCAAATACAGGGTAAATGGCAGCATATCCGACTGCGACAGGTATCGCCGCAAAGAATGAAGTAATCTTTGGGAATATACTAACGAAAATAATAAAGCTTGACCCTAACATAAATGGGAGTCGTTTATAAATATTAGTCGTTGCAATAAATCCTGCTGATCCAGAAATCGCGACAGGTCCAATAGCTGAAAAAAGGCCTCCTAGCAATTGATTTATTCCTGTTATAATACCGGCTTGTTTGAAACGATCTGGTGCTGCATTCTTTTCATACTTAGAGACAATCCTTTGCACAACGCGAATACTTGCTAACATATTTGTTAGAAGTAATAGTGTAACGAAAACTACCGTAATTGCCATGTTCCATTCAATACGAGGCATTCCGAAAACAAATAGAGACGGAAAACGGATTATATCTGTCACAGGCGTTACTGGATTTGATAATCCGAAGCATGCGAATAATATCCAGCCGCAGACGATACTGAAAAGAACGGAATATTGTCCAATAATAGGTAGCTTCATGATGAAAAAGGATAGTAAAATAACAATGAGTGAAAGAATAAATACGTCAGCTTGTACCTCTGTATGTTGTCCGTCAAGACCGAACATTCCCTTTAAGAAGGACCCGCTAAGTTGCGCGACGAGAAGAAATAAATATGTTCCAATTACTGTCGGTGTAAAATAGCGCACTAGTTTATCGATGAGTCCAAAAACACTAAGAATAATACAAATGATACCACTTAATAGGAAGGCGTACTGAAGTACTTTAAGCGTTTCGTTGCTGGATCCAAATAATACGATACCTAAACTTGCATAAAGAGAGAAAATGCCCCACCAAAGTCCTGCAGGACCTTCTTGAATAGGAAGTTTATGCCCAAATATAGCTTGCAGTAGGCCGGCAAAGCCAAGAACAAATAATGTTCTTTGTACGAATGCAATAGCTTCAGTGCCATCGAGACCATAATTAGTTGCGACGCTAATTGGTACAATAAGGCTCCCAGCTAAAATAAATAGCGCCCATTGTAAGGCGGAAAGAAATGTTTTCATTATATCAACCTCTTTCATAGATTCCGTATCTAGTATATATGTATTTCATTTCCACTGGCAAAGATTGTAGATAGAGAAAAGAGTTGAAACACGATATGAATGCACGGAAGCAATTATGGATAGCAGTTATATGTATGACCTTTGTTGTAATTCTAGGAACGTTAGGATTTATGGCGATTGAAGAGATTAGTTTGTTTCAAGCATTTTGGATGACGATGATTACTGTATTAACTGTTGGGTACGGAGATGCCGTTCCTGTAACACAGGCAGGAAAAGTTTTTGCGCTTCTTATCATACCGGTTGGAGTCGGTATTGTTACGTATGCAATTGGTGTAGTGGCAGCTATGATTATTGAAGGGAATTTATTTCATGCAGTACGGAGGAAGAAGATGGATAAACAAATAGCACAGTTACAAAATCATATTATCGTATGTGGTTGTGGTAGAGTGGGGCTTCAAGTTGTACATGAATTGCAAGAAAAGAAAATTCCATTTGTCGTCGTGGATAAAGATGAAAGTATATTAGAGAAGGAAAAACTTTTGTATGTACACGGAGATGCAACGGAAGATCAAGTGTTACATCATGCGGGAATTTTAAAGGCAGCCGGTTTAGTTGCTATCGTAGCAAATGATGCTGAAAATGTATTTATTACATTAACAGCAAGAGGGCTAAACGATGCAATTAAAATTGTGGCAAGGGCGGAAAAACCGGAAACTGAAGACAAATTAAAGCGTGCTGGGGCAAATAAGGTGATTAATCCATCTAGCATGGCAGGAATTCATATTGCAAAAGGTATTGCGAATCCGCTAACAGTTCATTATATTGATACAGTACTATATGGCGTGGAACAGTCATTTGTAATTGAAGAAATTGCAGTCGGCAAAGGTTCTATTTTAGCTAGTAAATCGTTACTAGAGAGTGATGTGAGAAATCAATTTGATGTAACAATTTTAGCGATTTTGAGAAATGGGGATGTTATACATAATCCAACAGGGCAGGAAAAACTACGAGAACATGATATGATAATAGTGTTTGGTTCAGTAGAGAAGCTAGGACAATTTGAGAAAGAACTACAAAGTAAGAGGTGACAAGGAATGCAAATATCGAGCGATAAGATTTTAAATAAAATGGCGAATGAAATTGCAAAGGCAAAAAGCAGTGAAGGGCAACAATCAAAAGCGCATTTATTAGTTGTGCGAGCGTTATGTGATTTATTATTAGATGAACAAGCTGAGCCTTCTATGTATAGAGAACCTGAGATTCCATCACAAGTAATTGGATCTCAGCCTATGACGACAGTTCAACCAGTTATGCCGGTTTCTGGAGAACCTGTTTATATAAAAGAAGAAGGCGCAAACGGTAATTCTTTATTTGATTTTTAGAAGATAAATCGTTTGGCTTATATGAAAAAATTGCTTATGATAAAGGTAAAAAAAGGGGAATTAAGATGAAAATTTTCTTTTTACTAGGTTGTATTGCGGCAGGGCTATCTGTTGCGTTAGGGGCTTTTGGAGCACACGGTTTAGAAAATAAAGTTTCTGCAAAAATGTTAGAAGTTTGGAAAACAGGCGTTACATATCAAATGTTTCATGCAGGTGGACTATTCGTAGTTGCTTTATTAATGGATAAAATTCAATCATCACTTTTAACTACTGCTGGCTGGCTTATGGTAGCTGGGATTATTATGTTTTCAGGTAGTTTGTATGCATTAAGTACGACAGGTATTAAGTTCTTTGGCCCAATTACACCTCTTGGTGGTGTAGCGTTTATCGTGGCATGGATCTTAGTCGGAACTGTAGTTGTAAAAGGCTTATAAAAAAACAAAAGCTGGCATATGCCAGCTTTTTTTATGGTCTTGGAGCATAAGTTGCTTGTTGACTAGGTAAATACATAATTTCTTCTGGGAATTCTACATAATCTAAGTAAATCATTAGTAGTAAAAAACGTTTCCCCGATTGCGGTTCACTAATAACGATGTGATCACGTCCAGCTGCCTCAATAATACCTGTATAAGATTGTGTACCGAGTGAACTACCACGCTCATAAGTCATTACTACGGTGGCTTGCTTGCCTTTGTTCAAGCGAAGAATATTTTCAATATACGACTGTTCTAATGGTAACATGCCTTGAGAGACGGCATATTGAGCTTGCGCAGCTTGTTGTTGCATCGCTTGCTGTTGTTGCTGTTGCTGTGGGGTCATTTGTTGCTGTTGTGCATAAGTTCCAGATGGTTGATAAAAACCTGTTCCATAATACGGGTTTTGTTGCTGTGCCATTCAAAAATCCCTCCTCGTTTTCATTCCTTAATATACGCTAGGGCAATCCCCGGCAGATGGTTGGAAGAAGCAGTGCTTTTTAAAACGTCCAGAGTTTTGTTGGTCATACCAAGTTGGTGGGCAAGGACCTTCAGGTCTAAAAAACCATAAGGCGAAATTTGCAGGCCAAAAACGTTGTCCTTGAATCGTTCGCCTTGCTAATGCGATATCTTGTTCTCTTGCACGCTGATAAAAATACCCTTTTTGCGTTGCCTCAAAACCGCCAGGATTTTGATAAACCATTTGACGTAAATTACGTATTTTTTTAAAATCTAAACAATTTCCGCGGACACGATTTACCCCTACGTTTCCGACCATTAACATTCCTTGTTGTCCTTCTCCTTCGGCTTCAGCACGCATCAGTCTAGCTAATAACTTTACATCTTCTTCGTTATAAGCAATAACACCCATTATGTGTCACCTCTCTTTTTGGAATACCTTGTGGAAAGAGGTTTATTTCTAGATGAAGTGTGTAACGATTACTAGTTCATACGTATGAGAAAAAGGACTCAGATATGACAACCAAACGAAGTTTTACATGGAGAGGAAAATAAAAAAAGCTAGCGTGAGCTAGCTTTCCATCATTAAAATACTTTAGACCATAAGTTTGAGAAAAAATCTCCAATAGAGCGCATTGTTAATACGAACCAATTTGCCTTTTCAACTTCTTCTGTCGTTTTTGCAGTAACTTTCATGTTTTTATTTCCATCTAAAAATCCGTATTTATCAGTTGGTTCTAGAACGATGGAACCTACCTTTGCATCCTTTTTAACAGGAGCGACTAAATGTCCATCTTCAGCAAGAGATTTATCTACTTCAGTCCCAATTTTATAAGGATCTTTGCTACCTTTTTTCGCAATTACTGTTATTTCTTTTTCCGGTGTAACAGTCACTTGATCTTCTTTCCCTTTTAATACAGGAATTGTATTATTTTTATCTATTTTTAATTTTTGTTTCTCAAAGTTATTAAATCCGTATTCGATTAATTCACGAGATTCTGTGAAACGCTCGTCCATTGATTTTGTTTTAATAATTACTGAAATGAGGCGTAAGTCACCACGTTTTGCTGTAATAGTGAATCCGTATCCAGCAGTATCAGAACTACCAGTTTTTAAACCATCTGTTCCTTCATAAGAGAAAGCGGCACCTGGTAACATCCAGTTCCAGTTTTCCATACGAATTGGTTTCGGATGATTATCTGGGAAGTTTCTAAATCTTTGTTTTGTATCCTCTAGCATTTCTGGATACTTTGTAATTATTGTTTTTGAAAGCATACCCATATCGCGAGCTGACATGGAATTTTCTCCGTTCGGATCCGTTCCCTCAGGGTGTTTTCCTTTTAAGTCAGCGTTATTTAACCCAGTAGCGTTTACAAATTTATATTTCTTTAACCCTAGTTTTTTTGCATGTTCATTTGCAAGATTCAAGAAGTTCTTCTCACTTCCTGCAAGAAGTTCTGCTAAGGCAATACTAGATCCGTTTGCAGAGAAGATAACGATAGAATGATATAATTCTCTTACAGTATATTGACGTCCCTTTTCAAATGGAACGTTAGAGAATTCATTATTACGTGAAACTTCATAAGCATAATCAGAAATGTTTACCTTTGTATCCCAAGTAATTTTTCCTTCTTTAATTGCTTCTAATACGGCATAAACAACAATTAATTTTGACATACTAGCAATAGCTAGTAATTCATCTGGACTTTGTTCATGCAGTATTTTTCCTGTATCTGCATCAAATAGAAGTGCAGCGGCCGCTTCAATGTGTATTTTTTCTTCCGCATGGGATGTTGTTACTCCTAAGGAAGAAATTGACAATAAAAGCGCTAGTAAAATAGATAAGATTTTCTTCATATAGATTATCACCTTCGCATCGTTATTAGCATGTAGCTCGTACCATTTTAGCATAAATTTGGATATAGAAAGGTTACAATTTTGTAAGGAAATTGAAAAGAATTGTCGATTTTTGTTCAAATTTGCAGAGAAAAGAAGTTTTTTGAGGAGAAATATAGAGGGTAATAAAAAAAGGAACGAAATTCGTTCCTTTTTTACGATTTGCCCCGCTATTTGCCGGGCAGTAAGATCCCCACCTAAAAATTAAGCGAAAGCAAAGAAGTTAGATGGGCGATCAACTGCTTGTAAAAGCCCGATTGGTGAAGGCTAATAATTAGTGGGGATGAACAAAACCCCCACTGATTAAAGTTTCACTCTATATGTGTAAAAACTTCTCTACCTTTTCGTCTGGTAAAATGTTTCCAACGAAAAATGTTCCGAATTCACCATAACGAGCACTTACTTCATCGAAGCGCATTTCATATATAAGTTTTTTAAATTGAAGAACATCGTCAGCGAATAATGTTACGCCCCACTCAAAGTCGTCGAATCCAACTGATCCTGAAATAACTTGGCGTACTTTACCTGCGTACTGGCGACCGATTTTACTATGACTGTACATCATTTTTTTACGTTCTTCCATAGGAAGCATGTACCAGTTGTCATCACCTTGGCGACGCTTATCCATTGGGTAGAAGCAAATGTGATTTGCTTTTGGTAGTTCTGGATATAAGCGAGCTAAGATTTGTGGGTTTTGATATGGATCTTCATCAGCTGGAAGGTAGTTGCTTAGTTCAACAACAGATACGTAAGAGTATGCAGGAACCATATATTCAGCTAATGTTGTTTTATTCAATTCTGTCTCAATTTCATTTAACTCTTCCATTGTTGGACGTAAAATCATAAGCATAATATCAGCTTTTTGGCCAACAACAGTATACATTGCATGACTACCTTTTTTCGCGGTAGATACTTCGTTCCATTTTTCAACGACATTTAAAAATTCAGACACAGCTTGTCCGCGTTCGTCGCTAGATAATGTTTTCCAGGCAGCCCAATCAATAGAACGTAAATCATGTAAACAATACCAGCCATCTAACGTTGTTGTTGCTTCACTCATTCTATTCACCTCAGTTAATGATAGTTTTACACGTTAACTATAGCATATATAGTTTTAAAATCATCTATATAAAACCTTAGCGCATAAAATTGTCACATTTAAATTTACTTGAAAATAGGAGAAGATAAGGCTTAAAGGGGATTTATTTCTAGGCTGAATTTTATGAAAATATAATCATTTTAATTTTATCTATTTTTTGGGAGCTATAAGTTTAAAATATAGAGGAAAAGCAGTATTCTTAAAGATAGAGTTTTTTAACATATGTAGGAGGGTTTATTCGTGAGCAACTTATTTACAACAGTAAAAGAAAAAGTTCAAGGAAAAGGCATTTCTATCGTACTTCCTGAAGGAACTGATGAAAGAATTTTAGGCGCTGCAGAGCGTTTAGCAAAAGAAGAGTTAGTACAACCAATTTTAGTTGGTAATAAAGAAGAAATTAGCGCAAAAGCTGCTAGCATGAATTTAACATTAGCAGGCGTTGATATTTATGACCCAGCTACATACGAAGAAATGGATGCAATGGTAGCATCTTTCGTTGAACGCCGTAAAGGTAAAGCAACTGAAGAAGACGCTCGCAAAATCCTTAAAGACGAAAACTACTTCGGTACAATGCTTGTATACATGGGTAAAGCACACGGTTTAGTAAGTGGTGCAGCTCACTCTACAGCTGATACAGTTCGTCCAGCACTTCAAATCATTAAAACAAAACCAGGCGTTACAAAAACTTCTGGCGTATTTATCATGGTACGTGAAGAAGAGAAATATGTATTCGCTGATTGTGCAATTAACATTGCACCAAACAGCCAAGATTTAGCTGAAATTGGTATCGAGAGTGCGAAAACTGCTGAACTATTCGGTATTGATCCACGCGTTGCTATGTTAAGCTTCTCTACAAAAGGTTCTGCGAAATCTCCAGAAACAGAAAAAGTTGTAGAAGCAACTCGTATTGCAAAAGAAATGGCTCCTGAATTAACTTTAGATGGAGAATTCCAATTCGATGCTGCATTCGTACCGTCTGTAGCTGAGAAAAAAGCTCCAGGTTCTACAATTAAAGGTGATGCTAACGTATTTGTATTCCCAAGCTTAGAAGCTGGTAATATTGGCTACAAAATCGCTCAACGTTTAGGTAACTTCGAAGCAGTAGGACCAATCTTACAAGGTTTAAATATGCCTGTAAATGATCTATCTCGCGGATGTAACGAAGAAGAAGTGTACAAGTTAGCTTTAATTACAGCAGCTCAAGCACTTTAATTCTATAATGAATCGAAATAAAGACCGTCGCTATTATAGCGACGGTCTTTATTTTTCTAAGCCAAGTGCTTTATTGTTACGATCAATAATACGTTGTAAATTCGTCTCATATAAAGGTATTTCATCTATTGTTAATTGAGATGGTGTTAACTTTGGAGCGAATTGCTGCAGTGTTTTTAAAAGGCGCATCATTAAATCTTGTACTGTAATAGTTTCGCCAAGTAATTCTGAAAGTGAAGCCATCGTACTCGGTATAATTTCAGGATACGTAAAGCGTGTTTCTTCTCCTTGAATGGCTAGGTTGTAGAAATCACGAACGAGTGCGGCACGCTCAGAGCCACTTCCTGTAGCGCAGAGATAAATTTGGACAGCGACACCACCGCGAATACGGCGCTGTGAAATGCCAGCAAATTTTTGATTGCAAATACTTAAGTCATAGCTACCAGGACAGTAAGAACCAACAATTTCTTTTGCCTCGATTGTAACATCGTAATCGTTTAACATTTCCTTAATTAAATGCCACATTGTATCGTATCCAAGATCAATATCGATACCTTTTTCTGTCTCTTGGAATAAAAGTGATACGTTTAAAACACCTTCATCAAGTACGACTGCAAGTCCACCGGAATTACGAACGATAACATTGAAGTTGTTTTCTTGTAAAAAGGAAATACCTTCTTCCAAGTGTGGTAGGCGTGAATCTTGAATGCCAAGAACAATTGTATTGTGATGAACCCAAGAACGCATTGTTGCAGCTGATTGACCATTTCCAATGCTTGTGCACAGTGTGTCATCCATTGCAAATGACTGCAATGCATGGAATGTTGGTCCCAAACTAGACTGATCTACAATACGCCACTCTGGCTGAGATAAAATGGAACGGGAATTGCTCATATAACTAACCCCTTATCTTTAAAATGACAATCTCTATTATAGCAAAAAATGAAGAAGGGGGTTTTCTCGCATATAAAGGGAAAGTTTAAAGATGAAAGACTAAAAAAGGATGCATTACATGCATCCTTTCTATTCTGCAATTTTTTCTAAATTACCGTTTCGATCCATTCGGAAAGATGTTTGAGAACGTTCTTCGTCATCCATGACTGCCAACTTACGAGCTCGGTTCATAATATTCATAAGTGTTTCGTAATCTTCTTGTACAGTATGAGATTGTTTTTCTAATTTTTCTAGTTTCTTTTCTAGTTCTTCATTTCGAAGGATTTGTGCTCTAATCTCTTGTTTCAATCTCGTATTCTCGTTTTCAAGAGCTGTCACTTTTATATTTGAAGATCCGACTGTTTGTAAAAAATAAATAACATCTTGCATTGTCATAGAGCTTTTTGTAGCAGGAACGGTAGTTTCTTTATATGGAATAGCTTCTTTATATGGAATAGCTTCTTTATATTGTACAATTGATTCCTCTTGTACGAATTCTTCATAATCAGTTATCGAATCTGAAGCTGGTGGTGTATAAAGTAAACGTTTTTTCGCTTGTTCACCGCTTGCAGCGCGCATTTTATCTTTACGATGTTTTTTTGCTAGTTGAAGAGCTTGTTCATAACTATAGCGAACAACAGCATTCCAACGGAAACCACAGGCAGCAGATGTACGATTTAATTGATCACCCACTTCTTCAAATGCATTTAATTGAGTACTTCCTTCTCGAACGTGACGAAGTACAGTTTCAGCAAGTAATAAATCATCCTCATCCGTCCAAGCATCTTGTCTTACTTTCATAGATTCAACTCCCTTTCTTTTTATGAACTTCCTATTTTTATAATGGGCAAAAAAATGAGCTTTTATACAAAGCTTTTAAAAATATGGTAGATTTCGATGAAAGGTATAAATTTTGCCAAGAATGACGTAAGCTTCTGTAGGAGAACATATAAATATGTAGCATTATATGAAGAAAGAGCTTTAAAGGGAAACTTGCAACGAGCTTCAAAGAGCGGTAAAATACCATTTAGTGTTTATTTTTAAATGTACTTGAGAAAAGTTTAAAATAGAGGAAGTGTTATATAATGGGGAACGAATTTCGTGTGTGTGATGATTGTCAGGCAACGAACGTTAAAACGTTGATTCCAAAGTTAAAAAAAGTAGATTCATGTGCAACGATTGAAGTTGCATGTCAGTCTTACTGTGGTCCTGGTCGTAAAAAATCATTCGCATTTGTAAATAATCGTCCAGTCGCGGCTCCAACAGAAGATGAATTAATTGTAAAAATTGAAGCAAAGTTAAATAAGTAAGAAAAAGAAGAGTGAACAGATTACTCTTCTTTTTTTATGCCCATACGAGGAATGAGTTATTCTACGAAAATACAATTGAGTAGATTAACATTCAATGAAGGAGGGGGCATCATCTATTCATTCGAATTTCAATTTATATAAATTTATATTTCAAAATAATGGTTGACAGTCTTTTGAAGCGATAGGTAGAATAGAAAGTGTCTGATTCTGATAATCATTATCAAGAAAAGGTCAATTAACCTAATTTTTTATTACTATTTGAGAATAAATTTCATTTCATTAAATATATGTTGTTGGTTAGGATGGTTGAGGTATGGAAGCGAGCGCAAGGAGTATAGAACAGCAAGATGTGAATGTTAAAGAGATTAAGAGCAGGCCGCTCGTTGCTTCTATTATTTTAGTAGCAGGTACAGTTTTGTTAGCTTTAAGCATGGCAGTTTCTATTTCGTTTGGTGCTGCAGATATTAGTTTAAAGACTGTATGGCAAGCTGTGTTTCAGTTTGACGGTTCTATTACGCATCATAACGTAATTCAAGAACTTCGCATGCCTAGAGCAATAGGGGGCGTAGTTGCAGGTGCCTTTTTAGCAGTATCAGGGGCAATTATGCAAGGTATGACGCGAAATCCACTTGCTTCACCATCGTTAATGGGAATTACAGATGGAGCTGTATTTGGAATTGCAATTATGTATGCATTCTTCCCTAATTCACCTTATTTAATGTTCGTTATCGCATCTTTTATTGGTGCTGCGTTTGGAGCGAGCATTGTATATGGAATTGGGTCTTCTTCACCAGGTGGATTAACACCTGTGAAGTTAGCTTTAGCGGGTGCAGCAATTAGTGCGTTATTAGGGGCCATTTCATCTGGAATTGCGCTATATTTCAACCTTGCCCAAGAGGTGAGTATGTGGAATGCAGGCGGAGTTGCGGGAGTGAAATGGGAAAGTATTAATATGTTAGTACCAATTGGCCTTGTTTGTCTCTTTATTGCAATTATGATGTCGAGGTATATTACAATTTTAAGCTTCGGTGAAGAAATTGCGATTGGACTTGGTCAAAATACGACATTAATTAAATTTATCGGAACAGTACTTGTTCTTGTGTTAACAGGTTCTGCGGTTTCTATGGCAGGATCGGTTGGATTTGTTGGTCTTGTAATCCCGCACATGACTCGTTTCCTTGTAGGCTCAGACTATAGATGGGTTATTCCATGTTCTGCGGTCTTAGGTGGGCTGTTAATTGAATGTGCAGATATGTTATCTCGCGTTATTAATCCGCCGTTTGAAACGCCAATTGGAGCAATTACAGCGCTAATTGGGGTTCCATTCTTCCTCTACTTAGCACGTAACGAAGGGAGAGGGAAAATGTGAGGACAAGTGTCTTAACAAAAAAGAACGTTTCTGTTTTAACAATCTTAGTAGGATTAATCGTTACTGTATTTTTAGTAAGTTTAAATACAGGGACATTTAAAATACCGCCAATGGACGTATTAAAGTCATTGGTTGGACTTGGGGCTGAAGATCAGTCTGTTATTTTATTTGAATTCCGTATGCCGCGTATGGTCATTGCTATATTAGTTGGATCTGCTTTAGCGATGTCAGGTGCGATTTTGCAAGGGTTATCACGTAATCCACTTGCTGATCCAGGTATTATTGGTATTAACGCTGGAGCGGGGTTAACAGTCGTTATCTTCGTTTACTTTTTCTTCGGGAAAGTTGGAACTGGTACATTTTTATCTGTATTTATCCTTCCTTTCTTTGCGTTAGTTGGTGCGATATTAGCAGCGGTTATTATTTATTTACTAGCATGGAAAGACGGCGTTTCATCAACGAGATTAATACTTGTCGGTATCGCTGTTGCAGCCGGGTTTGGTGCTGTCAGTTTAATTTTTTCTATGAAGATGACATCTAACGATTTCCGTTTTGCTACGATTTGGTTAGCAGGAAGTCTATGGGGCACAGATTGGAAATTCGTACTAAGTGTCCTTCCATGGATGGTTATTTTCTTGCCACTTGCTATTAGTAAGGCTCACATATTAAACGTAATGAACCTAGGCGACTCCACAGCAGTTGGCCTTGGTGTAAATGTAGAAAAAGAAAGACGTAAATTATTATTTATTGCAGTTTGTTTAGCTGGTGCATCTGTCGCTGTTGCCGGAGGAATTGGTTTTATCGGTTTAATGGCTCCGCATTTAGCTAGGCGCCTTGTTGGTGGTAAACATCAAATTATGCTGCCTACCGCTGCACTAATAGGGACGTTTTTACTCTTATTCGCAGACGTAATTTCAAGAAGTGTGTTAACAACTTCAGAAATACCGGTCGGTCTTGTTATTTCTGTAATTGGTGCACCATATTTCATATACTTACTTATGAGGACAAAATAAAGGGAGGCTTTTTGTATGGCAACTTTAGCAGTTGATGCGGTATCTGTTGGCTATAATGAAGGGTTAATTATTGATGGATTAACAGTTGAAATTCCGGAAGGGAAAATTACAACAATTATTGGACCAAATGGTTGTGGGAAGTCCACATTATTAAAAACAGCTTCTCGTATTTTGAAGGCGAAAAAAGGTACTGTTTATCTTGACGGAAAAGCAATCGAGAAACAGCCAACGAAAGAAATCGCAAAGAAAATGGCGATTTTACCACAGACTGCAGAAGTGCCAACTGGCCTTACTGTGTTTGAACTTGTTTCATATGGACGTTTTCCTCATCAAAAAGGATTTGGAACGTTGAAAGAAGAGGATTATCGTTACATTCATTGGGCACTTGAAGTGACGGGAATGACAGAATTCGCAAATCGTCCAGCAGAGGCGTTATCAGGCGGGCAACGTCAACGCGTATGGATTGCGATGGCTCTTGCACAAGGGACAGAATTACTCGTATTAGATGAACCGACAACGTACTTAGATATGGCTCATCAATTAGAAGTATTAAACTTATTGAAAAAGTTAAACGAAGAAGAAGGTAGAACGATTGTTATGGTTATCCATGACTTAAACCATGCTTCTCGTTTCTCAGATCATATGATTGCATTAAAAGCAGGTAAGTTAATGAAGCAAGGAACGCCAGACGAAGTGATGACGAGTGAAACACTTCGCAGTGTATTTGAGATTGAAGCTCAAATCGTTCCGTGTCCAGTAAACTGTAAACCAATTTGTTTAACATATGATTTAGCGATGATTAGTAATCAATTGCGTAAAAAAGCATAAGTAGATCCCCCTCGTAAAGAGGGGGGCTTCTAATGGACGTTGAGCTTCTTATTAGTAAATAGGAAGTTGAACACCCGTTAGAACGGGGCATAAGCAACAATTAATCAATATATATTTATTAATTGTTAATCTTGTTTCTTATAGTTCACTGTAACTTATAAGAGAAATACAGCTAGAAGGAGTGGGAACATGAAGAATTTTAAAATGGCGTTATTAGCAATGGTATTAGTCGTTACTTCTGTACTATTTGCAGCTTGTTCTAACAAAGAAGAGAAGAAAGCAGATGCGAAGGATGCGAAGACTGAAGAGCGCACTGTACAACACGCAAAAGGGGAAATTAAAATTCCTGCAAATCCAAAGAAAATTGCTGACCTTAGTGGTTCAACAGAAGAATTATTAATCTTTGGTATGAAACCAATTATTACTGCTAATACATCTCAAGAAAAGATTGATGCACATATTGAAAAGAAATTAAAAGACGTAAAACCAGTTGGTTCTGCTTGGGGCGATAAAATTAACATCGAAGCAGTAGCTGCTGCAAAACCAGACTTAATTCTTGTAAACAATCGTCAAGAAAAGATTTATGATCAATTATCTAAAATTGCACCAACAGTTATGTTAAAAACTCCATTAGACCAATGGCGTCCGAAATTCGAAGAAGTAGGTCAAATCTTCGGTAAAGAGAAAGAAACGAAAGAATGGTTCAAACAGTATGATGAAAAAGCAAGCAAATTACATGACAAAATCGTTGCGAAAACTGGCGATGCTAAATTTATGAAAATGGCTGCATATCCAAATGCTTTCCGCGTATACGGTGAATACGGTTACGGTAGCGTAATCTTTAATGATTTAAAATTACCAGCAGTTAAAGGTACACCAACGGATAAACCACTAGTACAAGTACAAAAAGAAGCTTTAATCGATTACAACCCGGATTACTTATTCGTATTTACAACTGGTGACGGTTCTCAACGTCTAAAAGAATTCCAAGAAGAATCAATTTGGAAAAACATGAACGCTGTTAAAAACAACCACGTATTTACAATTAAAAACGAAGACGTAAACAAAGGTTACTTCCCACTAGGTAAAGAAATGATCTTAGATGAAGTTGCTGAATTCGTTTTAGGGAAATAATGTATAAACAGAAATCACTTTTACTTTGGTAAAAGTGATTTTTTCTTTATATAAGGGCAATTAATATAGTCTTTCATTTCTTTCTGTTTCCTATTTCGTTTATAATATATAGTAAGAATGCAGTAAAGAAAGGGGGATGTCGGAAGGTGGTATATTTAAACGACAAACTCAGCGAAACAAAAGTGTTTAAAGACCCGGTACATAAATATGTGCACGTGCGCGATCGTGTTATTTGGGATTTAATCGGAACGAAAGAATTTCAACGCTTGCGCCGTATTAAGCAGCTTGGAACGACATTTTTTACATTTCACGGTGCAGAGCATAGTCGCTTTACTCATTCGTTAGGTGTATATGAAATTATTCGTCGTATGATTGATGATGTGTTTGATGGCAGACCAAACTGGAATGCTGAAGATAGATTGTTATGTTTATGTGCGTCATTACTTCATGATGTCGGTCACGGCCCGTTTTCTCACTCGTTTGAAAAAGTATTTTCATTAGATCATGAGAAATTTACGCAAAAGATTATCGTTGGAGATACGGAAATTAATCGCATATTAAGTCGTGTGGATAAAGACTTTCCGCAAAAGGTAGCCGATGTAATCGCCAAAACATCTACGAATAAATTAGCGATTAGCATGATTTCCAGTCAAATTGATGCAGATCGTATGGACTATTTATTAAGAGATGCGTATTTCACTGGCGTAAAGTATGGAAACTTTGATATGGAACGTATACTACGTGTCATGCGTCCATATGGGAATCAAGTAGTCATTAAAAATAGTGGTATGCATGCTGTTGAGCATTATATTATGAGTCGTTATCAAATGTATTGGCAAGTATATTTCCATCCGGTAACGCGCAGTGCCGAAGTTATTTTAACGAAGATTTTACACCGTGCAAAATCATTGCATGAGAAGTATTATACATTTAAAAATCATCCGGTTCATTTCTATTCTTTATTTGAAGAAGAAGTTACAGTAGAGGATTATTTAAAGTTAGACGAGAACGTTATGTATTATTACTTCCAAGTATGGCAAGACGAAGAAGATCCAATTTTAAGTGATTTATGCCGTCGTTTTATGAATCGAAACCTATTTAAATATGTAGAGTTTACAGATAAGCACGGTTTAGATAATTGGATGGAATTAAGTAGCTTATTTAAAAAAATTGGACTTGATCCAGAATACTATTTAGTAGTTGATTCAACGTCAGACTTACCGTATGACTTTTACCGTGCTGGTGAAGAAGAAGAACGTCTGCCAATCTTACTTCTTATGCCAAATGGAGAGCTTAGAGAGCTTTCGCGTGAATCGGATATTGTTGAGGCAATTACTGGTAAGAAGAGAAGGGATCAAAAACTATTCTATCCGCATGATTTAATCTATGAAGATGGAAGAAAAGGAAAATATAAAGAGAGAATCATCGAATTACTAGAAGGAAAAAAATAAGAAGCAGCTAAGAGCTGCTTCTTATGAAAGAACTTGAAATTATTTGTCGCTTAAGCGTTTTCCGCCAACTGCATAATGGTTTTTAGACATTTCTTCGATGAAAACAACGATGTTTTCTTCAGGAGCACCAGTTGTTTCGCTTACTGCTGCTGTTACTTTCTCAGCAAGAGCTTTCTTTTGTTCCTCTGTGCGTCCTTCTAGCATTTTCACTGTTACGTATGGCATATATAATCGCTCCTTTTATGTAAGTTACACTCTTATTATAGCGGATTATGGGGAAGAACAATCGAAAAAACAAATAATTTCTTTTTTTGACATATTGAAGAGGAGATGAATCATGGATCAGTTATTTAGATACCCATTGCAACAAATTCCGTTGGTAGCAATGGCCATTATTATTGCGTTATCAGTGCATGAATTTGCGCATGCATATGTTGCATATAAATTTGGAGACGATACAGCAAAGAAGCAAGGCCGTTTAACATTATCACCGATGGCGCACTTAGATCCTATTGGGATGATCGCTGTATTAATTCTTGGTTTTGGTTGGGCAAGACCTGTTCCTGTTAACCCATATAACTTTAAAAGGCCGCGTCTTGCAGGGATATTAGTTTCAATTGCAGGCCCAATTAGTAACTTAATTTTAAGTGCAATTGGTTTAATTATTTGGTATAGCCTATTAACATTTGGTGTATTAGATTCAATTCCATTTGCAGTAGCAGATACATTGGCTCAATTCTTCCGAATTTTTATTATGCTTAATATCGTATTACTTGTATTTAACTTATTGCCAATTCCGCCACTTGATGGGTATCGAGTTGTGGAAGATCTAGCACCAACAAATATTCGTGCGAAAATGACACAGTATGAAAAGTATGGAGCAATAGCGTTATTAATTCTTGTTATTACACCGCTTAGCAATTATACAATTCAACCTATTTTTAATGTTGTCATTCCATATGTATTTGTATTTTTAGACAGTATCATTGCGCCTATTTTTGGCCTTTTATAATCATTAAGTGAGGAGGAGTTTACATATGACAGAGAAAAAGAAAAAAATCGGTTTTAATATCGTGAAAAATGATTCAACAGATGGACATGGTGGTTTTGGTGTTGGAGCATTAAGTCTAGAAAACATTTCACCTGTATTTGTCGATGTACTAGAGAAAACAGCATTTGTTGATATCGGTGCAATGCATGCACGTAGTACAGTCGAAAAAGGTATTAAGTTTTTAACAAATAAAGATGAAGTTCCAAACGGAAAACCATTTTGGCTTGTGTGGGTAACGATTGAAAGAACGGCGACAGGTGCTTATTATGCAGGTGTAACAGCTTGTGAAATGACAGTTGACCGTGAAATTCGCCGCGGATATAAATCACTTCCAGAGCACGTAAACAAAATGGATAAATCAATGAAGCGTTACATTATGGTTGACCATATGGATGAATCATCTAAAAAAGTACTTGGTACATTCTTGAAAGAACATAATGAAGCGATTTGGAACGAATCTAGTGAAGAATTGCGCCGTGCATTATTAAGTGAATAAAAAATAGCTGACGGATGCCCGTCAGCTATTTTTTTTACCAAGGAAGATATTTTTTCCACCAACTTGTTTTCTTCTTTTCTTCAGTTGTCTTTTCAAATTCCTCTTTGTCATCGACATGATCCATACAATATTCAGTTGGTTCTGTACCTTTTGCGAAATACATTTTAACTGAAATGGGACAATTTTTTGTAGCGATTTTTCCGTTTTCAGGGTTAATATCGACTGCAACGACGTCACTTGGTTGTTTAAACTCTTTTTGAGGTTGTCCATCTAAGCCTTTTTCCATCGTATCGGTCCATATTTTTTTCGCATATCCTTGTTCTGCTACGTTTGAAATCGATTTAGGTTGATCGTATCCAACCCATACACCCGTTACGATTTGCGGGGTAAATCCAATCATCCAACTATCTGTTTCAGTAGAACCGGATTTTCCGGCATATGTTCTTGATAGTTTAGATAACATCGATTGACCAGTTACAGCAGCATAGCTGCTCAGTTTTTTATTAAACATGCCCGTCATCATTTCTTCCATTACAAACGCTTTGCTTTTATCGAGAACTTGTTTACTCTCCAAATGAGCATCGTATAGCATGTTTCCTTCCTGGTCCATAATGCGGCGAATAAACATCGGTTTTACTTCTTTTCCGCCGTTTGCGAACATGCTATAAGCGTTAACCATTTCAATTGGTTTTACAGGAGATGTACCGAGAGCGAGAGACGGAACATCTTTTAATGCGGTAGTAATACCGAATTGCTTCGCTGTTTTTGTAAGAATGTCTTCGCCTAAAAATAAATTGGTCTTCACGGCATATACGTTATCAGAGACTGCAAGAGCTTGCGCCATTGTTACAAAATCGTCTGCATAATAGTCTTTATAGTTTTTCGGTTTATACTTTGAAACACCGTCACCTAAAGTGAACACAGTGTATTCGCTTTTTAAGCGCGTAGCAGGGGTGAATCCTCGTTCTAATGCCGCGTAATACAGGAATGGCTTAAACGTAGATCCAGGCTGTCGAGCGGCCTGTGTAGCCCTGTTAAATTGACTCGTATTATAATCAGTTCCACCAACAAGGGCAGCTACTTCACCTGTTTTTGGATTCATAGAGACGAGCGCAGTTTGTATGTTTGTTGTGTCAGGTATGTGATCTTTTACAGCTTGCTCTGCAACAGATTGTAATTTAGGGTCTAGTGTTGTATAAATACGCAGGCCACCCTTTTGTAAGGCTTGTTCATCTAATCCGATATCACGAAGAAGAGAAGCTTGTACAGCATCTTGGAAATAAGGTGCAATCTCTGCCACTTTTTTTGTATCTAATGAGGCAAAAGTTAGTGGCTCTTTTTTTGCTGACGTTGCTTGTTTCTTCGTAATGTAACCTTGTTCTACCATTTCGTCTAATATGAGAGATTGTCGTCCTTTCGCACGATCCTCTTTTAAAAAGGGAGAGTAGACACTAGGTCCTTTCGGGATACCTGCGAGCATACTAGCTTCCGCTAGTGTTAATTCTTTTGCTGTTTTATCGAAATATAGACGAGACGCAGCTTCGATTCCGTAAGCACCATGCCCGTAATAAATTGTATTTAAATATCCTTCTAAAATATGATTTTTATTATAGTTCACTTCAAGGCGAATTGTGTACATCGCTTCTAATAGTTTACGTTTCCACGTTTTATCATGATCTAAGTATAGGTTACGAGCATACTGTTGTGTAATCGTACTAGCACCTTGGACCTTTGCCATCGCTTTTAAATCGGCAACAATAGCACCAGCAATACGTTTCATATCAAAGCCATGATGTTTGTAAAATCGTTGATCTTCGATAGAAAGTGTCGCCTCTTTTACATAAGGAGAAATTTCATTGAGAGATACATTGTAACGTTTTTGCATTTCATTACTTTGTCCGATAACAGTGTCATCATTAGCGTAAAAGACACTTGTTTGTGGGACAGCAACAGGAGGAGGTCCCATAATTTTTGCAACTATAATAATAACAAAAAAGGAAAAAACAAAAAAAAGAACAGAAGAAAACATTACGGTGAAGAAAAGACGTTTATATTTTTTAAGTTTCGGATTCATAGTTTGATCCATCTTTTTCAGCCCCTCAATACTAATACAAACATTATTGTATTAGTATTGAGGGTTTTCGGTTATTTTAAACAATGAAATTTCGAAAACAAAAAGCTCCTTCAATTAAGAAAGGAGCTCAAAGGCACGTGCTGGCCAATCGGTAATAATGACATCTACGCCATAGTCAATCATAGTTTGTAAATCTTTGTATTCGTTAATCGTATAAGGGCGGAAAACGTACCCTTGATCTTGTGCAAATTGAATAAATTCCTTTGTTAGTAATTGAAAGTTTGGATGTAAACCAGTTGCTTCTCTATTTTTTGCTTCAGCGATAGGGTCAGCAAGTGGTGTATCATATAAAATTGCTCTTGGGATTTCAGGAGCTATTTCTGCTAATAATGAAACAGAGTCGTGGTTAAATGATGAGAATATAATTTGATTAGATAGATGGTATTCACGAACGAGAGCAACAGCTTTTTCTTCAATAGTTGGATAGTGGATAACATCTGTTTTTAACTCAATATTGAGCTGTAAATTTGTCGTAGATAACCAAATGAATACTTCACGTAACGTTGGGATTTTTGCTTCATGGAAAGAAGGGTCTTTATGGCTACCAGCATCTAAAGCTTGTAATTCCGCTACCGTTTTTTCAGAAACAAGACCTATGCCATTTGTTGTGCGATCTACTGTTTCATCGTGAATCACGACAAGTTCACCATCTTTTGATAGGTGTACATCAAGCTCAATGCCGTGGGCACCAATGCGTTCTGCTTCTTGGAAGGCAATCATCGTATTTTCTGGATGTGTTCCTTTTACCCCGCGGTGGGCGAAAATAAGTGGTTTATTCATACGGAAATCTCCTTATCGTTTCTTTTCTTTCATTATGAAACTGCTTTTGGAAAAATACAATTGAATAGGATAAACATTTACAAAAGTCTAACAGTTGCACAAAAGTTAACGTTAACGTAAAATGTAATAATCGAGTGAAGGGAGGAATAAACATGTATAAAATTGATGAAGTCACAAAGCAAGTTGGTTTAACAAAACGTACACTTCGTTATTATGAGGAAATTGGTTTAATTCATCCCCCTGAACGTAGTGAGGGGAACATTCGCCTGTATACGGACGAGGACATCGCTAGAATTAAAAGGATTGTAGAAGCGAAAGAAGTATTAGGGATTACACTTCAAGAAATGCAACATTTTTTATCGTTAAAAGAAAGAATGGAGCAAAGAAGAAATAGTGAGAATCCTCGTGACCGCGAAGTGATTCAAGAAATTAAAGAGATGCTTGAAAAACAAGTGCAAACGCTAGACGAGAAAATGGAGCAAATGCAGCGTGTAAAGGCGGAACTCGAAGATAGCCTACATCGTGCAGCGACATTTTTAGAGAGTACAAAAGGAGAATGATTAAAATGGAGAGCAAACAAAAATTAGGGAGATTGATTACAGTGGTGGCTACCTTCCTTGCCTTTTCGGGTATAGGGGTAGTCGACCCAATCTTACCAAGTATTGCTGAGCAAATTGGTGCATCGCATTGGCAAGTAGAGATGTTATTTACAGCATATATTTTAACGATGGCAATTATGATGTTACCAGCTGGAATATTCGCATCAAGATTTGGTGATAAACGAATGATGACGATCGGTCTTGCGATTGTAACTGTATTTGCGTTTATATGCGGTATATCGCAAACGATTGCCCAATTATCTATTTTCCGCGCGGGGTGGGGATTAGGAAATGCGATGTTCTTCGCAACGGCGATGACATTATTGATTGCATTAAGTAAAGAAGTTCATGAAGCAGTAGGACTATATGAAGCAGCTATCGGTTTAGGGATGGCAGGCGGACCGTTATTAGGCGGGGTATTAGGTGGACATTCTTGGCGTTACCCATTTTTTGCGACGAGTATTTTAATTTTCTTAGCATTTATTTTAGTTTTCTTTTTTGTAAAAGAACCGGAGCGAAAAGTGAAACGTAAAGCGGCAGGCGTAGGGGAATTACTTAACCTGGTGAAATATAAACCGTTTATGCAAGGTGCGATTTCAGGAATGTTATACTACTACGGATTTTTCGTTGTGCTAGCATATTCACCACTTATTATGCATTTATCTGCTATTCAATTAGGGTTTGTATTTTGCGGATGGGGATTAGCGTTAGCTTACGGTTCTGCAATTTTGGCCCATAAGCTAGAAGGGAAATATGAACCGAAAGCATTGTTGAAAGGTAGTTTACTCGTATTTGCGCTTTTCTTAATCGCACTATTCTTCGTGAAAGTTATGTGGTTACAAATTGTATTAATTGTTCTATCGGGATTAGCATCTGGATTAAATAATGCATTATTTACAAGTTATGTAATGGATATTTCACCTTATGAAAGATCTGTTACATCAGGTGTTTATAACTTCGTTCGTTGGTTAGGTGGCGCAATTGCTCCAATCTTATCAGGAATCATCGGCCACACTGTTTCACCGCAAAGTCCGTTTTTAGTCGGTGGAATTGTTGTGTTAGTCGGTTGTGTAATGATTTTAATTCCGGTTCGAAAACCGGTAGAAGTAGAGAGAAAAGCCCTTTCTTAAGAAAGGGTTTTCTTTCCTATTACAGGGCAATCCCTTTTCGTACATATGTTAGAACCCTCTGACTAAAATATATTTTCGGTATTTTTGTACTTTTAACTATACTTTTTGGATGTTTTGTTTTATTTTTGTTAGGGGACATTAATGATGTCCCTATTATAAATTTGCATTGAAAGGCGTGATTGTACGATGGAACTATGGTTCACTGAAAAACAAACAAAACATTTTGGGATTACGGCGCGTATTAACCGCACATTACATACGGAGCAAACAGAATTCCAAAAACTTGATATGGTTGAAACGGAAGAGTTCGGAAACATGCTTATTTTAGATGGCATGGTTATGACAACAGAAAAAGATGAGTTCGTTTATCATGAAATGGTAGCGCACGTACCTTTATTTACACATCCAAACCCTGAAAACGTATTAGTTGTAGGTGGTGGCGATGGCGGTGTTATTCGTGAAGTGTTAAAACACCCAAGCGTAAAGAAAGCAACTCTTGTTGAAATCGATGGAAAAGTAATTGAGTACTCTAAACAATACTTACCATCAATTGCAGGCGCACTAGATAATGAGCGTGTGGAAGTAAAAGTAGGAGACGGTTTCCTACACATTGCAGAAAGCGAAAATGAATATGACGTAATTATGGTAGATTCTACTGAGCCAGTAGGACCAGCAGTAAATCTATTTACAAAAGGCTTCTACGCTGGAATCTCTAAAGCGTTAAAAGAAGATGGTATTTTCGTTGCACAAACGGACAACCCTTGGTTCACACCAGAACTAATTACAACTGTGTTTAAAGACGTAAAGGAGATTTTCCCAATTACTCGTTTATACACAGCGAACATTCCAACTTACCCAAGTGGTCTTTGGACGTTCACAATTGGATCTAAAAAACATGATCCATTAGAAGTGAGTGAAGAGCGTTTCCACGAAATCGAAACGAAATACTACACAAAAGAATTACACAATGCAGCATTCGCATTACCGAAATTTGTTGGCGATTTAATTAAGTAAGAGCGTTAAATTGAAATAAATAAAGTGTAAGTGACTCATTTAAGGTGTTTGTCTAGAAGGCTTGAACATGCTAGTTACTTACACTGCTACAAATGAAGTAGTCTTCTTGTAAGAAAAAGAAGGCACAGGTAAATCGAGAAAGAGGAGTTATAGGCTCCAAATTTGAGAAATAATGAAAGGTTGGGATACCTTAAGTTCCACACAAGGAGGAAAAGAGTATGCGTTTTGATGAAGCTTATTCAGGTAAAGTATTTATTAAAAGTCATCCAAGTTTTGAAGAGTCAGAGGCAGTTATTTACGGGATGCCAATGGATTGGACAGTAAGCTACCGTCCAGGTTCTCGTTTTGGCCCTGCACGTATTCGTGAAGTGTCAATCGGTCTTGAAGAATATAGCCCATATTTAGATCGTGAACTAGAAGAGGTAAAATATTTTGATGCGGGTGATATTCCATTACCATTTGGAAATCCACAGCGTAGCATAGACATGATTGAAGAGTATGTATCAAAACTTTTAGATGCCGATAAGTTTCCACTAGGTCTCGGCGGTGAGCACTTAGTGTCTTGGCCAATTTTTAAGGCAATGGCAAAAAAATATCCGGATTTAGCAATCATCCATATGGATGCTCATACTGATTTACGTGAATCGTATGAAGGGGAGCCTTTATCCCACTCTACACCTATTCGTAAAGTGTGCGATTTAATTGGTCCGGAAAACGTATATTCTTTCGGTATTCGTTCTGGAATGAAGGAAGAATTCGAATGGGCAAAAGAAGTAGGTATGAACTTATATAAATTTGACGTATTAGAACCGTTAAAAGAAGTATTACCGAAACTTGCAGGACGCCCAGTTTATGTCACAATCGACATTGACGTATTAGACCCAGCTCACGCTCCAGGAACAGGAACGTTAGAAGCTGGAGGTATCACATCTAAAGAATTATTAGATTCCATCGTGGCAATTGCAAATTCAAATATAAATGTAGTTGGAGCAGACTTAGTAGAAGTAGCTCCTGTCTACGACCATAGTGATCAAACACCAGTCGCAGCAAGCAAATTCGTGCGGGAAATGCTGCTCGGTTGGGTGAAATAAAAGTGAAGCCGACTGTTTAGACCCGGTGACTAAGGTTCTTTCCTGCAAAAGGTGCTTTTTACCTTTTGGCAGGGAAGGTTCTTAGACGCAAGGGTCTAAGAGGCGTAACTGGATAGAAATAAAAGCGGAAGTGGCTCGTTTAGAATGTGAGGGGATGGAGCTTCAGACGTAGAGGCGCTTTTTGCCTCGAAGGAAGAAGCGAAGCCACCGATCATTCTAGCCGCTATAGCTGGATAAAAGAAGAGCCTCCTATATGAATAGGGAGCTCTTCTTTTGTCGTTATGTGTCGGTAAGTCGATATATTAAAAAAATCGCTGATATAATTTCATTTACCGTTACACGACAAGAAAAAGAGCTACTCTCAAACAATGAGAATAGCTCTTTTCTTATGCAACTTTTTCTTCCGAAGTAATGCCGCGAATTTCATCAGCAGAACGAATTGGATATTTGCGGAATACGATTGATCCGATGTATCCAACAATAGTGGTAACGATTCCGCACAGTACGGCAGCAATTGTTACTTTTACAACGTCATTAAATCCGAATAAGACAAGAAGTCCTGGGATTGGTGATGCTGTTCCTGGTGCATTATTAACGAGCTGGAACAGAGATGTAATAATACCAGCGAGTGCACCGCCAACGAAGTTTGTCGCATAAATTGGAATTGGATTTGCTGAAACAACATCGGCTTGTGTTAAAGGCTCGATTGCTACAGCGATTGTGTCTTTCTTTGAGCAAATTTTTAGTCGCTTAAAGAAAATAAAGTTCATCGGGGCTGAGGCTGCTACGGCAAGACTACCAATTGCCATTGGTAAACCTGTTAATCCAAGCATTGCAGTTAGTGCCATAGAACTTAATGGAGAAGTAGAAATAACTGTTATTAATCCACCAAGCATAATACCCATAATGATAGGATTTTCTGTAGTTGCAACTGAAATCATAGAACCGATTTTACCGAGCGTTGCATTCACGAGCGGATCCATAAGCATGGCCATTCCGCGTGAGATTGGTGCGGCAATAAATAAAATTGCTAAAAACTCTACACCAGCCGGTAATTTCTTTTCGAGAAATTTCACGACGAAAGCGCAAACGTATCCAGCGAAAAATCCTGGTAAAATACCGAATCCGCTAGTAGCAATACCAATTAAAACAGCATATACGGGTGAAACACCGATTGCTAGTGCGACTAAAATTGCCGCTGCGACACCGCTCATACTACCAGAAGCTTCTCCTACTGATTGTAAAAAGTCATTATGAAACATCTCTCCACCGATATAACGGTGAAATGCTTCAATAAGAAAACTTGCGATTGCTGCATTAGCTAAAGCACCCATTGCTTTCATTCCGTAAGGAGCACGGTAACTAAAAAATGTAAATAGACAAAGTACAACAAGTAATAGTGCTAAACCTTGCAAGATAGCCATTTGAAAACTGTCTCCTTTGATTTTTGTAATAAAAATTTGTATCATTCAATAATAATATAAAAGTTCATGAAACGGAAAAATTTTTTATTGGGAAATTGCTATAAGTTGAAAAACCCTTACAATAATGTAAGGAAAGTGTAAGACTTTTCAATAGAGTATGGTATGCCTTTTTCCGTATAATACAGGTATAGACATAAGATTAGTGAGAAAGAAGTGCAAACAGGAGGCGCATGTATGAAATTGGTAATTAAAGTTTTAGCTGTATTCGCCATTATTTTAGGTGGAACAGCGTACTATTTAAACACGAAAACAGAAGGTGTGCATGCTTTTGTAGACAACTTCTTTTCAAATAAAGAAATACAAGATTATTATGCGGTTATAAATAAAGGTGAGAAAAAAGACGGTGAATACTTGTATACATTTAAAGGGTATACAGAAGACGGAAAGTTACAAGTTGTGAAAAGAATGATGAACCGTGAATTGCATACGGGAGCGTTTATAAAAATTTATGCAAAAGGTATGCAAGGAAAAGGATGGGCTGAAATCCCAAAAGAATCAATTCCGCAAAAAGCGTTGGAAAAAATAGAAAAACCGTAAAAGGAGCGAATCGTTCGCTCCTTTTTTAGTGCGTTAAAATGGTAATAGCTGAATTCTCTTTATTAGAAATGATTTTTGCACGTCCACCAATTGGGAAAGTGAAAATCGGGGTTGTATGCCCGAAACTTGCGTTTGCAATGATAGGTATATGTGTAAGTTCAGGCTTTGAAGCAATCATTTCTTGAATGTCTTCTATCGTACATTCTGCACCTTTTTGCATCTTTCCTATAACGATGCCTTTTACATGTTCAAAGTCAGGTTGCTGCATAAGAGAATGTAAATAACGATCAAAAGTGTTAAGGGTAGCTTTTCCAGTTAAACTATCCTCCTCAAGAAATAATATTTTCCCCTGTAAGTTTGGCATATATGGTGTACCTTGTAGTAAATTCAATGTGCTCATATTACCACCGATAATCTCTCCAGTTGCTTCGCCTTCATGAATCGAAATATAACCTTCATTTGCAATGAATTTTCGATTTTCCTGATCTATATACCAAGAATCATCGCTCCACGTTTCAGATGGCAGGACTTCAATAGGCTTATTAGAAGTTAAGCATTGTAAAAAGTAATTAGTCGTATATTCGAGACCTTTCTTCATTCCAAATGAAGAGAAATGGGGTCCTGAATATGTAATAAGTCCTGTTTTTGTGTAAATTGCATTATTTAAAGCGGTAATATCAGAATAGCCACAGAAAAATTTCGAGTTTTTTCGAATTAAATCATAATCGAGATGTTTCAATAAACCATTAGAGTTGTATCCGCCAAGTGTTGTCAAAATGGCTTTTACATTAGGGTCTCTAAATGCCTCGTGAAGGTCTTGAACGCGTGAAGAAATAGAAGAGGAAGCAAATTGATCTATCTCATCAGCATATGTTGAGAATGTAACTTGAAAGCCCATGCCAGTTAATCTTTTTACAGCAAGCTTTCTGTTTTCAGTTGAGACAATACTTAAGCTGCAAGACGGTGAAATAACTCTAATTTCATCACCCTTTTTTAATTTTGTCGGTAGCACATAACTCACCTCTTTAAATGAAAGAATATTTAGATTTAAGAAATATTTTATCATATGAAATAAAGTGAAAGTGAATTATTTTTTGAAATGGAGTTTTCCTGATTTTTCAGCAGACAGACAGAGGTTTTTTTTGATATGATAGGAAAAGTGATTTATTATAAGTAGTATTTAATATCTATAACATTTGAAAGGTGTGCAAGACGTGGAGAAACAACTTGCAGGCTTGCCGGTACACGTTCATTTCGTAACAGAAATCCGTGAAGGGGCGAGGAAGGAAACCGTTGCTTTTGAAGCAAATGGTCAATACTATGTAAAAGGTCAAGGTACATATGTAACATTCCAAGAGCCGAACGAACAGGGCGAAGTGAAAACAATTATTAAAATTCAAGATGAACAAGTTCTCATTATGCGTTCAGGTGCTGTTTCAATGCGTCAAACGCATGTGAAAGGTGAATGGACAACTGGTACGTATACGAGTGAACTTGGTACGTTTGCATTGCAAACGAAAACTGATAACGTTCTTTTTAAATGGTCGGATGAAAAGAAAAAAGGACAACTCTTCTTAACGTACGCATTGCTTCTAAGTGAACAAGAAGCTGGCAGATATACAATTACACTTAATTTGAAGGAGGCAAAATAATGAATTCTTTAGAACAAGTAAAAGGATTAATTAAAGAAGAAATTCAAGCTGCTGTATTAAAGGCAGAATTAGCGACAGAAGAACAGATTCCAAACGTTGTATTAGAATCTCCAAAAGATAAAACAAATGGTGACTTCTCTACAAATATGGCAATGCAACTTGCACGCGTTGCGAAAAAAGCACCTCGTATGATTGCAGAAGAATTAGTTGCAAACTTCGATAAAGCAAAAGCTTCTATTGAAAAAATTGAAATCGCAGGACCTGGTTTCATTAACTTCTACATGGATAATAGCTACTTAACAGACTTAATCCCAACAATCGTTAACGCTGGCGAAGCTTACGGTGAAACGAATACTGGTAAAGGTGAAAAAGTACAAATTGAGTTCGTATCTGCGAACCCAACAGGTGACCTTCACTTAGGACATGCACGTGGTGCGGCAGTAGGTGACACTTTATGTAACGTATTAGCAAAAGCAGGATACGATGTATCTCGTGAGTACTACATTAATGACGCTGGTAACCAAATTCATAACTTAGCTCTTTCTGTTGAAGCTCGTTACATGCAAGCTTTAGGCCTAGAGAAAGAAATGCCAGAAGACGGATACCATGGTGCGGACATCATTGGAATCGGTAAGCGCTTAGCTGAAGAGTTTGGCGATCGTTATGCAAAAGCTGATGCTGAAGAAAGCTATGAGTTCTATCGTTCATACGGTTTAAAATATGAGTTAGCAAAACTTCAAAAAGACTTAGAAAGCTTCCGTGTTAAGTTTGATGTATGGTTCTCAGAAACATCATTATACAAAAACGGAAAAATCGATGCTGCACTTGCAGTATTAAAAGAGCGTGACGAGATCTTTGAAGAAGGCGGTGCAACTTGGTTCCGTTCTATGACTTACGGTGACGACAAAAACCGTGTATTAATTAAAAACGACGGTTCTTACACATACTTAACGCCAGATATCGCTTACCATCGTGATAAATTAGAGCGTGGTTTCGATAAGTTAATCAACATTTGGGGTGCTGACCACCACGGTTACATTCCTCGTATGAAAGCTGCTATTCAAGCGCTAGGTTACGATAAAGAAACACTTGAAGTAGAAATCATCCAAATGGTACAACTGTACCAAAATGGTGAAAAAATGAAGATGAGTAAGCGTACAGGTAAAGCAGTTACACTTCGTGAGCTTATGGAAGAAGTAGGCGTGGACGCAATGCGTTACTTCTTCGCAATGCGTAGCGGTGATTCTCATTTAGACTTCGATATGGACTTAGCTGTATCAAAATCTAATGAAAACCCAGTATACTATGCCCAGTATGCTCATGCTCGCGTATGCAGTATCCTTCGTCAAGGTGAAGAGTTAGGATTAGCTGCAGGCGGAGACGTGAATTACAAGCTTGTTACTTCGGAGAAAGAAGTAGAGTTACTGAAAAAACTTGGTGAATTCCCAACTGTAGTTGCGGATGCAGCGCAAAAACGTCTGCCACACCGCATTACAAGCTATGCATTTGAATTAGCAGCAGCATTACACAGCTTCTACAATGCAGAAAAAGTATTAAACCAAGACAACTTAGAATTAAGTAAAGCTCGCTATGAGTTAATGAAAGCAGTACGCACTACACTTCAAAATGCATTAGCAATCGTAGGAGTATCTGCACCAGAAAAAATGTAATAAAGAAAAGCGGAGCCGACTGTTTAGCCCCGAAGGCTAAGGTTCTTTCCCACAGAAGATGCTTTTTATCTTCTTGTGGGGAAGGTTCTTAGACAGAAGGGGCTAGGAGGCAGAGCTGGACAATAAAGAAAAGCAGAAGCGGCTCGTTCAGAATAGGAGGAAGGCGCGAAGCCACCGAGTATTCTAGCCGCTGGAACTAGACATAAAGAAAAGCGGAGCCGATTTTTCGTTTTCAGTAAAAGGCAATCACACGATGTTGTGATTGCCTTTTTGTATGGAGATAATAAAAAAATAAAATTTTATCAAACAAAAGGAGAATTTGCGTCGTCTTATATAAATGACAGGAGGTTTAAGATGGAAGAAAAGGTAGAAGAATTAATTGATATATATAAGCAGCAAATATATTCCTTATGCTATAAATTAGCGAAAACGAAAGAAGATGCAGAAGATATTTTTCAAGAGACTTGGATAAAAGTTTTTTCCTCTAGGCACCAGCTTTCTTGCGTGGAAAATTATAAAAAATGGATTACTACAATTTGTGTTCGTACGTTTTATGACTTTTATCGTAAGAAGAAAAGGTGGAAAGATCGCGTATTGGATTTGTTTCATAAAGAGGATGGTGGAGAAATCGATTTCGCAGATGAAGTGAATATATCAGAAGAATTTATTCAAAAAGTGGAATCGGAAATGATACGTGAAGTTATACAGCTATTGAATGAAAAATATAAAACCGTGCTCGTACTCTACTATTATGAACAATACTCTTATAAAGAAATGAGCGAAATATTAAATATACCGATTGGTACGGTGAAATACCGCCTTAATTATGCGAAGAAGCAAATGCGGGAACATTTGGAGGGGTTCGTTTATGACGGAAGATAAGTTTGATCAGAAGATAAGAAGCAGCTTAGCTGAAGACACGATTCCAAGCGGAGAGCTGATAAATAAAACGAAACAGAGCGTACGAAATGCTCGGAAATTAGAGAAAAGATGGGTTGTTTGTATTCATGCTATTTGGATTATTTTATTAACAGTTGTTATGGAGCAGTTTGTCACTCATTTGAATCATAAAGTCCCTATGTTGATAGCAAGTGTGATTATGATGCATCTGTACGTTCCTATATATGTTGTCATACAGTCATTTTTAAAGAAGGAGTATAAATTACATGATAGAGTTCGCTAATCCATTTGTAGTATTTGAGATAGCTGGGATTACAATGCTTTTGACTTTTATAGCACTTTTAGTATGTGTAGCATCATGGGTGTATACAGATGCGAAAACGCGTGGAATAAGTAAGTGGTGGAGTGTTATAGCGATTGTATTACCATTTTTTATTGGAGTTTTGTTATATATGGTACGAAGAAGTAACAAGAAAATAGAAGGAGAACATACGATGAAGGCTATGAAAAAACAAAAGATAACATTAGTTGTCATATTTGCAAGTGCGATGTTTGTATTACTGAGTGGCTTTGCTTTCGTTCAAACGTTAGATGATATGTGGAGAGCTGGTGATATATATTTAGAAAATGAGAAGCAAGGGGAGGCCAGTTACGAGGCAAAATTCTCATCATGGGATATCGCTGGGAAAGATATTGAACTTGAGTATGCAAAAGATACAGAAGTAACATTTTCTTATGAGACAGATGCAAAACGTGGGAATTTATGCTTTAGCTTGTATGAAAGACAAGGAGAAGGTATAAGAGAGTTAAAAGAGATCTGTGAATCGAAAAAAGGTACTTTCAAAGCTACATTAAAGGCAAATGAAAAGTATGTATTTAATATAAGTGGTGTAATGGTAAAATATGGTTTTGTAAAAGTGAATTGGGAAATAAAATAAAGGGCCTTGAGAAAGGCCCTTTATTTTATCCCGCTTTAATGGGCAGTAAGACCCCCACCTCAAAATTCAGCGAAAGCAAAGAATTTAGTTGGGGGTCGGGCTGCTCATAAAAGTCCGATTGGTGAGGGCTGATTAAAGTTTCACTTTATTGGATTGTATACGTAACGGAAAAGCTAACAGGACTATAGTAAACGAAAGGTGCATGAAATTGAACATACATATTTCCATCTGTTTTTGCAGTGAAAATTCGGCCGTAACCATCAGAATAGCGCCCAATAAGGTTATGATTTGAGTCATAAACACTGTAACTAGGAGTTTTACTGTTAGGTTGAATTGTTAGTTCCTGTCCTTTTTGAAGGAAAATAGATTCTTGTTCAGAACTACTTCCAGTTTGCAAAGAATAAAATTTTGTAAAGCTTTGTTCTTGAGTGGCAGCAGCGACCTTTGTTTCAGGAATAAAAGCGGTAGCGCCAGTAATTCCTGCTAAAGTTAAAGCACTGGCTAAAATCATTTTTTTCATAGTAGAAAAAGCCTCCTTATTAGTTGTAATCATTTTTGTTACAATTAATGTTGTATAGGATAATGAGCAGGAGGAAATATGCTTTTATGCATATATATATTTTCTCAATAAAAGACCACTGATAAAAATCAGTGGTCTTTTAAATAATTAAGCAGCTTTCTGTTCGGTTTGAGCAACAGATTTTTGAAGTGTATTATAAACTCCTGTCCCGATAACTTCTAATGCCATTTTCATACGTTCAGGCGAAATGTTTTCTAACACATTATCTTGAGGCGTATGGTATACCTTCTCAATATGATAGATTAATGGATTCCAACTATCGACACCCATCCAAATAAATAGGGCGGCAGGAATACCAACTTCAGCAAATGGCACGTGATCACTAGAGCCGAATTTCCCTTGCAGTACGAGGTCATTATTTAATTGTTTACCTGCTTGTAAGGCTGCGTCTGTTACAAGGTTTGGAGAACCGTTAGGCGTCATAGCGTATAAATTCTTTGCTTTATCGTAATTTGTTGCAACCATGTCTGCGTTAAAGACACCTAGAATTCGATCGCGTTCTTTTTGGGATAAACTATTAACGTAATAATCGGAGCCAAGTAAGCCAGTCTCTTCAGAACCAAAAGCAATAAAACGAATTTCTTTATCAGTTTCTACATTTTGAAAAGCACGAGCTAACTCTAATACTAATCCTGTACCAGAAGCATTATCGTTTGCTCCAGGTGCTCCAACGACACTATCATAGTGCGAACTTACAACGACAGCTTTTTCATTACCTGTACTATTTTTTGGTTTCTTTTTAGCGATGACATTAAGTGATGTTAAGTTAGATTCATGTCTCGCTTTTAGAGAAAGAAGAGTGGTCCCTTTTTTAGCGATTTCCTCTTTAAATGCATTTCCTTGTGCATAAGCAAGACCAAAGACAGGGATAGACTGCTTTTTCGTTAGGCGGGGATTGAAGGTTTGTCCATAATTTCCGCGTCCGCCAATTAAACTGTATAAAAGGACACCTTTTGCTCCTTTGCTAACAGCATTTTCAACTTGTTTATTATAGTCTGCAACTGTTGTTCCTCTTTCAAATAGAACAATTTTTCCGTTTACTTCATTTGGGATATCCTCTAATTTTGTTCCACCTTGAACAAAGATAAGAGGAGCTGTAACAGCTTCTGTAGAAATTAGTGCGTTAGGGGCAGCGCCGGCTTGCCAATTACGCTTTGTGGATAATGGTGATTCAATAAATCCAACGTATTGATCCGGCACTTGAAATGGTTGATATTCTACTTCATAGCCCATTGATTTAAGCTGCATACCAACGTAGCGAGAAGCCCATTCTTCTGATTTTGTCCCACCAGGGCGAGGACCAATTGTTTCGGATAAGAAACGGATGTGTTCGATAGCGCGGCTTGCATCAACTTGTTTTGTGATAGGTGAAGTCTGTGTGATTTCTGACGTGGAATCAGCTTTGGCTTGTCCAATTGGAGCTAAGCTAACAGCGAGTGATACAGCAAGCAAAGAGCTTACTATTTTTTGTTTCCAAGATTTTTTCATTTTTTCCTCTCCTATTCTTCTATTCTCTCTGACTGACAAAAGAAGACGGATAACGACTTTATTTTACCGTCACCTTCATTATTTTTCAATATTCTGACATTGAGAAATAAAAAACGCTATATGCATATTTGCATATTTTTGGTGGAGATATGTATGCTATCATTTTAAATGAAGGTTCGCTTTCTGCTTGGAAAGCTCCTACATTGCATGAATCTAGTGTACCCAAACTTTAGATTATGTAGAGAAAAGAATCCTATAGGATTCTTTTCTCATGTTTGAATCATGTGATGATAAATATGTTTCCGCATTTCATACTTATTATCAGTGATATATGTAAGGCATCCATATGAAAATACGAGGCTGTTCAAAGGTTTTCCGTACTTTTGGGCAGCCTCACCCCGTTAAAAGGACGATACTCTATGTATCGTCCTTTTTTGGCATAAAAAAACACCTAATCAAATGTTCACTTGATTAGGTGTGAAAAACTATTAATAATATTTTTTTCGTTTTGTAGCTAAAATACTTAACAAACCAGCTAGTAGAAGTACGATGCCTACTGTTTGAGTAGGATCATTTTTGTGACCTGTATTTGGAAGTTCTTTACCCTTATTTCGGTCATCTTGCTGTTTGTTTATTTGTGTGTCAGGGTTTTCTTTTTCTAGTTCTTCAGAAGTTCCTTTACCATGTGTGTCAGGATTTCCTTTTTCTAGTTCTTCAGAAGTTTCTTTACCTGTTTCCTCTTCTTTATTAGGAGGAGTAATTGGTTTATCATCTCCACCGGATGAAGAATCGATTTTTTTATTTGAAACTGTAATTTGTAGTGGTGCAGCTTGAGCTTTTTCAATTGTAAAGTTTATTGGTGATGCATCTAATTGATAGCCTTTAGGAGCCTTTGTTTCCACTAATTGATAATTACCAGGTTTCAAATCATTTACGATTAATTTACCATGCCCGTCTGTTTGTAAACCTTCTCGTACTACTTTTCCGTCGTGATCTAAAATATTGAAAACGGCATCTTCAAGTGTTCCATGGTGATCAATATCAATTTTAGTTAACTCCATTGAACCTGTTGTTAAACTATTTAAAGCTGTAACAGAAGTAACTTGAGATTGTCCTTTCGTAATTGTGAAAGGAATTGGCTTAGCACTTAAATCGTATCCAATAGGAGCCTTCGTTTCAACGAACTGATAGTCTCCCGGACGTAAATCAGAAACAGAAATTTTGCCGTCTTTATCAGTAGTTAAATCAGTGCGAACATCAAGTCCGTTATGATCAACAATTTTAAAGATAGCCCCTTCAAGAGTAGAGTTGTCAACGTCGTCAAGCTTAATTAATTCGACTGAACCTTTAGTTAAGCTGTTAGTAGCAGTAACAGAAGCTTTAGTCGTTTGACTCTTTTCAACAGTAAACTTGATAGGGTTTTGATTTAAGTCGTAATGAGTAGGAGCCTTCGATTCAATAAACTGATAGTCTCCCGGACGTAAATCAGAAACAGAAATTTTGCCATCTTTATCAGTAGTTAAATTAGAACGAACGTCGTGCCCGTTCATATCGACGATTTTAAATACTGCATCTTTAAGGACAGAACCGTCAAAGTCATCCACTTTAGAAAGCTCAACAGCGCCTTTCGTTAAGCTATTCGTAGCAGTAACGGAAGCGATTTTTTCTTGTCCTTTTTTAACTGTGAACTGAATAGGTGTTTCGTTTAAGTCATAGTGATTAGGAGCTTTTGTTTCGATAAACTCATAGTCTCCTGGTGGTAATTCATCCACAACTAAACGGCCGTTTTTATCAGTAGTTAAATCAGTACGGACATCGTGTCCATCCTTATTAACAATTTTAAATACCGCACCTTCAAGTGTTGTGTTTTCTTCAACATCGTCAACTTTAATTAACTCCACACTACCTTTCGTTAAGCTGTTCGTAGCTGTAACGAAGACATGTTTTGTTTGACTTCTTTCAATTGTGAACTTAATCGGCTCTTCATTTAAGTCATAATGTTTCGGAGCTTTCGTTTCAATAAATTGATAGTCTCCAGGTTGTAAGTCTTTAGCGATGATTTTTCCATCTTTATTGGTAACTAAATTCGTACGAATATCGTTACCGTTCATATCAGTAATTTTAAATACCGCACCTTCCAGCGTCTCTTTCGCATCTAGAGAGTCAACTTTCGTTAATTCCACGCCACCTTTAGTTAAGCAATTTTTAGCAGTAACGGAAACGTGAGCTGGTTGGCTTTTCTCGATAGTGAAAGGAATCGGTGTTTTATTTAAATCATAATCTTTAGGAGCTTTCGTTTCAACGAATTGATAATCTCCTGGTCGTAAATTAGAAGCAGAAACTTTCCCGTCTTTATCAGTAGTTAAATTCGTGCGAACAACTTTACCTTTCGCATCAATGATGTTAAATACTGCATCAGAAAGTTTTGTATCTGGATTTATATCATCCACTTTAATTAATTCAACAGCACCTTCAATTAAGCTGTTAGTAGCAGTGACTTGTAGCTTCTCTGCTTGGCTTTTCTTAATTGTAAATTTAAGCGGTGTACTATCTAATTTATAATGTTCAGGAGCTTTTATTTCAATAAACTGATAGTCCCCTGGACGTAAATCAGGAACAGAGATTTTTCCATCTTTAACAGTAGTTAAGTCAGTACGAACATCATTGTTTTTGTCATCAACAATTTTAAATACTGCGCCTTCAAGAGCCGTACTGTCTATATCATCCACTTTAGAAAGCTCTACCGCACCTTTTGTTAAACTATTTTTAGCAGTAACAGAAATCGGTTCAGCTTGTCCTTTTTCAATAGTGAAAGGAATCGGTTCTTTATTTAAATCGTAGTGTTTTGGAGCTTTCGTCTCGACGAATTGATAATCACCAGGACGTAAGTCAGAAACGCTAATTTTACCTTGTGAATCTGTAGTAAGATTCTTGCGGATTACAGTGCCATTCATATCAACAATGTTAAATACTGCGTCTTCAAGAGTAGTACCATCGACGTCGTCCGTTTTAATAAGTTCAACGCCGCCTTTTGTTAAACTATTTTTCATAGTAACAGTAGCAATATCTTTCTGGCTTTTCTCAACTGTAACTACAATTGGCTTTTTGTCTAAATCATAATGTTTAGGAGCCGTTGTTTCGACAAATTGATACGTACCAGGACGTAAGTTTTCAACAATGATTTTTCCTTCACTGTTCGTTTTTAAATCCGTTTTAAGTACTTTCCCGTTTTGATCTAGTAAATTAAACACAGCATCGGCAAGTTTTGTTTGATCACTTAAATCATCAACTTTAATTAATTCGATACTACCTTTTGTTAAACTATTTTTAGCAGTAACAGAAATCGGTTCGGCTTGTCCTTTTTCAATAGTGAAATTGATTGGTGTTTCATCTAAAACGTAATGCTTAGGAGCTTTTGTTTCGATGAATTGGTAATCACCAGGACGTAGGTCGTTAATTTCGATCTTCCCTTTACCATTTGTAACAAGGTCTTTATGAATTACAGTACCCTTCATATCAACAATGTTAAATACTGCGCCTTCAAGTGTAGTGCCATCGATGTCATCTACTTTAGAAAGTTCCACTGCACCTTTTGTTAGAGCGTTTTTAGCCGTAACATGAAGCGTTTCAGTTTGGCTTTTCTTAATTGTAAATTCAATCGGTTTTTTATTTAAATCGTAATGTTCAGGAGCAGCTGTTTCAATAAACTTATACGTACCAGGACGTAGATTTTCAACAACAATTTTTCCTGCAGCATTTGTTTTTAAGCCTTCTTCAACTATCTCTCCGTCTGCATCTAATAAATTAAATACAGCATTAGCGAGCTTCGTATCAGCATCAATATCGTCAATTTTTGTTAATTCCACGCTACCTTTTTTCAACGTATTTTTACCTGTAACAGTAATTTTTCCCGTTTGACTTCTTTCAATTGTAAATGGAATCGGTGTTTCGTCTAACACATAATGTTCAGGAGCCTTCATTTCAATAAATTGATAGTCTCCAGGACGTAAATCAGAAACAGGAATTTCACCATTGTCATCTGTAACAAGGTTTGTGCGAACTTCGTTACCCTTCATATCAACAATTTTAAAGACAGCACCTTTCAGCATTATACGATCGATGTCATCAATTTTCGTTAATGTGACTGCACCTTTCTTTAAGCTGTTAGTAGCAGTAACATTAATATTTTCTTTTTGACTTTTTCCGATGGTGAACGGAATAGGATCGTTGCTTAACGTATAGTCTTTTGGAGCTTTTACTTCAATAAATTGATAGTCACCTGGGCGTAAATCAGAAGCAGAAACTTTACCATGTTCATCAGTAGTTAACCCTTTACGAACGACCTTTTTAGTATCATGAGCATCAACAATGATAAATTCTGCACCTTCAAGTGTAATGCTATCAACGTCATCCACTTTAGTTAAAGTGACGCCACCTGTAAGTAAACTGTTTTTTACAATTACAGGGACTGGCAGATCATCCTTGCGACCTTTTTTAATCGTGAACTTAATCGGTGTTTGATCTAATTTATAATGTTCAGGGGCTTCTGTTTCAATAAATTGATAATCCCCTGGTGCTAAATCTGGAATAACTAGTACCCCATAATCATCTGTTTTTAAATCTTTCATAATGTCAGTGCCAGTTGCATCTTGTAATTTGAATACAGCGCCAGCAAGAGCTATTTTGCTATCCACATCATCTTCTTTAATAAGTTTAACTTTACCTTTCGTTAAACTATTTTTAAATGTAAGTGGAAGAAGTTTTGGTTGTCCTTTTTCGATTGTAAATTCAATTGGTTCTACATTTACATCGTAATAAGTTGGAGCCTTTGTTTCGATAAGTTTATAGTTACCAGGACGTAAGTCATCTACAACTAACATTCCTTTACTATTCGTAACAAGTTCCGTACGAACAACTTCATTCGTATCTCTATTAACGATTTTAAATACTGCATCTTCAAGTGTTTCCTTTTCATCTGCAGCATTCACTTTTGTTAATTCAATACCGCCTTTTGTTAAGCTGTTTTTAGCAGTAACAGTAATTGGTGAAGTTCCTTGACTTTCTTTAATTGTGAGCTCGATAGGCGTTGTATTTTTATCGTAATACTTTGGTGCTGTTACTTCGATAAATTTATAATCGCCAGGGCGTAAACCAGTAGCGATAGCTTTACCATCCGCACCAGTTTTTACATTTTCGCGAATGACTTTCTTTTCATCATTAGCATCAACAATTTTAAATACAGCACCTTCAAGAGTTGTACCATCGATATCATCAACTTTCGTTAATTCAACATCTCCTGGTTTTAAAGCATTTTCAGCTTTTACAAGTAGAGTTTCTTTCTGACTTCTATCGATTTTAAATGGAATCGGTGTTTCGTCTAGTACATAATGCTCAGGAGCCTTTGTTTCAATAAACTTATAGTTACCAGGGCGTAACTTATCAGCTTTTGTTTTTCCATCAGCATCTGTAGTTAAGTCAGTACGAACGTCATTATTATTTAAATCGACAATTTTAAATACGGCACCTTCTAGAGGTTTTTTATCACCAAATTCATCAACTTTTAATAATTCGACTTCGCCTGTTTTTAAACTGTTTGTTGCCGTAACAGTAGCAAAAGACTGTTGGCTTTTATCGATTGTAAACTCAATAGGGTTTGCATTTAACACATAATCCTTAGGAGCTTCTGTTTCAATAAATTTATACGTACCAGGCTCTAAGTCTTTAACAGTTACTTTACCATCTGCGCCAGTTTTTACATTTTCGCGAATGACTTTCTTTTCATCATTAGCATCAACAATTTTAAATACAGCACCTGCAAGAGTAGTTTTATTATCGATATCATCAGTTTTTGTTAAAGTGACGCCACCTTTAATGAGGTGATTCGTAGCTGTAACAGTAACTGCTTTCTTTTGACTTTTTACAATTGTAAACTCAATTGGTTTTTTATCTATGTCATAGTGTTCAGGTGCTTTTTCTTCAACAAATTGATAGTCTCCAGGACGTAAATCTTTTGCTTCGATTTGTCCTTGATCATTTGTCGTTAGTTTTTCATATCCACGAATTATATTGTTATGTCGATCGCGTACACTGAACTCCGCGCCTGCTAAAGTTTTTCCATCTTTATCGACTTTTGTTAAAATGGCCGATCCTGGAATCAAACTGTTTGTTGCAGTTCGGTTTATTACTGTTGTTTGATCTTCCTCGATTTTAACCTCAATCAGTCGATCATCTAATTTATAATGTTCAGGAGCCTTTGTTTCTTTTAAGTAGTAAGTTCCTGGTTTTAAATTATCTACAGTAATTTGTCCTTTGTCATTTGTTGTTAATTCTTTATGTTCAGGAATGACTTGTTTGTTTTGATCTAGTAAAGAGAAAACAGCATGTTCAAGTTTTTCCCTACTCTTAGCATCAGTCTTTGTAAGTACTACTTTCCCGACAAACTGCTTATTTGTAAGGGTATATTTTGTAATTTCGTCAGAACCTAGCTCAACAAGTATACCTTCTCTTAATTCTTTACTAATTACATAACCTTTAGGTGCTTTCGTTTCTTTAATCATATATTTATCGCGTCGTAAGTTGTTAAACTTAGCGACACCGTCATCACCTGTTGTAATTGGTCGAATAGCGGTTGTACCTGTTTGATCATATAAAGTAAATTCTGCTCCGGCTAATGGCACTGTTTGATCTTTATCATCAACCTTTATAATTTGAAGGCTTCCGCGTCCTTTACTAGCAGAACCACCTCCAGATCCAGAAGATACTTTAACTTCAACGAACTTAACATCTTCCACTTTCGTTAATGTTAAACGATGACCAGTAATCGTCGCTTTATTACTTACCCTTTCATTATGGTCTGCATTAATGAGTGAGCGGTATTCTAAAATATAAGCTTGATCAATGGTATGAAGGAATTCAACTTTAAACTGTTGTTTCCCCGTATCGTTGTCTGTTGTTACTTTGAGTTTATAGTCTGTTCCTTCTTTTAATTCATTTGCTGTATCTTTCGTTAAAGTTCCATCCACGGCTACCGTTGTCGGATATAGATGGAAGGACTTTTCATCAAGCATTTGATTGTCTGTCGGTTCGTCTGTTACGACAGCATTTTCGATAGTTGATTGACTTGCATTAATAGAAACACTCCAATCAATATACTTGTCATTTTGTTTTGCTGTTTTCGTAACACCGCTACCACCATTTGTAATCTTGAATGCACCATGAATACTAGCAATGGTTTCTGATCCATCTTTTAAATCGGCATAATTATCGTAACGCTCATGAATTTGTTCACCTGCAAGTGAAGTTTTAAAGCTAATATGGTACGCCGTTTTAATTTCATTTTTGAAATGAATCGTTAATGTATTGTTATTATCTTTTGTTGGAGCTTCTATCGTATATTCGCTAGATGGAACAGGATCACTTAATTCAAACCCATGTGCACCACCAGTTAATTTCATATGTCGAACTTCAATAGATTCCGGTATTAATTTTTGGTTATCCCTTAATACGTCGACAATAGAAGGATCCTTAATTGTTCTATGGTTATAGTTAAATCCAATTTCCCATTTAATTTCTTTCGTTTGGGCATTGTAAGAACCGTATTTAAAGCCGTTTCCTTTTGTATAGCCGTCAGGATTGAATGTATCATCGGATGAACTATTTTTATCTTTCCCACTTATATCTTTCCATGATAACTTTGCTGTATTTTTGAATGATTTATTATTCTTTTCTTTGGATAGATTCTCGTAATTAAAGTCTGTTGTGTATGTGATAGTTAAAGTTTTATCCATATTAGACTTATAATCACCAGTTAGTCTCACTTCAAATCCCTTATCTGTTACATCAAGTGTGTAATCAATTTTTGGGTCAAGCTCTTTCGATCCGTCAGTAATTTTGAAACTATCTTTCTGTAACGTTAGGCCACCATAGTCAAACGTATCTTTGATAACAGCATCGTTTAACACGTAGTTGTTATCATTTACAATAATCGTCCATTTTGTTGTTTTCGCATTGTAATCTGTATCGCCTGCATTTTTATTATGTTTCTTTATGATGTTTTGTTGTTGTAATGTAACTTTGTTTGTTTTACTTGAACCACCATCTGCAATAATTTCATTTTCGATTTCGCCATCTGCGATGACATCACCTGCGGCCTTTGATGTGTAAGTAATTACGTAGGCACTATCAATATCAGTAGTAAACTGTAAATCAAATCCCTCAGTCGTTTCTTTTACTGTGAAGTTTGTAGCATCGTCACCAGTGACAATTTGCCCACTATCATTATAAGAAGCATTTTTTACAACAATAGAACTTTGATCAATTTTATGATCCTTATCTAGAATATCTTTTAAAAGAGCAGCCTCTTTTTTGATCTTTCTTTGGTCACCGTTGTAAGTGATCGTCCATTCGATTGTTTGCGTTTTTGGGTTGTACTTACTAGTTTTCTCTAGATGTGTACCGCGTGAAACAGTTACAGTTGCCTCTGCAGATACATCTTTTTGATTCTTGCTGGATACTTTTGCGTTGTTTTTGAAACTAGTAACACTTTCATCTGTAATCTTTGTTGCATATTCAATTTCATATGCTTTATTTGTTTCCTTTTTAAAAGCAATATTTAATTTATCAGAGGATGAAGTAAGTTCGTATTCTTCCTTAGGAACTTCTGCTCCCCGAGTCGTCTTCCCGTTAATATCTACCTCTAAATAATAAACCTTAATAGAATCTTCATTGAGACTCGCTCCATTTGGAATGTTATCTTGAAAGACTGCATTTGTAAGCTTATCTTTTGTCTTGTTCATTTCTACTTTCCAATTAATTTGATTCGTATTAATTGGTCTGTCAGGTACACCTTTTTTATCTATAGATTTTGTTACTTTAGGCTTGAAATCAAGTTCAATAACAACTTCTTTTTCTTTAATAGGGAATGGGATTTGTTTTTCTGTAGTCCCTGTAATTTTTACTTCATTAAACTCTGTACGAATGTTTAAATGCCCAGCTATATCAGGATGATCTTCAACATATTCGTTAAAAGTCATTGTTACTTTGCCATCTGGCGTAACAACGAATGATCCAATCGTATGTCCTTTTCCATCTATTAAATCTTGTGTAATCGTATTGTGGACAATAAAGTATTCTGGGAGTTGGAAAGTAAAGTAATCACCTTCTTTGACGTTCAGCGATTTCAAGACTTCCCATGTAAAATCAATTTGGGTAATAGAATTTGGATCTGGACGATTATCCGTATCATTAAATGGTTTACCGTCTTTATCCGTTAATGTGACACCTGTTAAAATATTTTCTGTAATTTGTTTAGGTGATGGATCTGGATTCTCAACAGGTTGTTCTGTTGTGTTATCCCCAGGATTATCCGTAGGTTTTTCTGCACCGCCATATTTTTGCTCCTCCGCAGGTTGCTGAGCATCGCCATATTTTTGCTCCTCCGCAGGTTGCTGAGCATCGCCATTCTTTTGCTCCTCCGCAGGTTGCTGAGCATCGCCGTTCTTTTGCTCCTCCGCAGGTTGCTGGGCATCGCCGTTCTTTTGCTCTTCCGCAGGTTGCTGAGCATCGCCATTCGCAGGTTGTTGAGCAGCGTCATTGTTCGTAGTAGGTGAAGCAGGGCTATCTACTTGAACGGGAACTGAAATGGACTTAGCTGTTGTGCCTAGAGGGAATGAGAGTTGAACAGATTTTGCACCAGGTTTTAAATCAGGATTGAATACTGTATCAAAATTGATTTTTCCGTTAGCACCTTTGGAATCTTTTACTTGATCATTAAATACTAGTTTCATTTTGTTATCATTTGCTGTAACAAAATATTGACCAATAATTTGTTGATCTGCCATTAAATTTCCTTGTTTATCACTTTTAACTTTTAATGCTTTAGGTATTTGGAGCACTGTTGAGTCTGTTTGATGATCTTTTATTGACCAAGCATATTCTAGGTGAATGGTTGATCCTACTTGTATTAAGTTTTTAGGATTTAATGCTTCGTCAATAATATGGTTTGTTGTATCTTTCATTTCAACAGTGTCAAATAATGAATTGCCTGTTAATGTTTCCGCTTTTACTTGATTGTATGGAAAACTAGCAAGCTGTGAAAATAGTACGAATACAATTAAACATATATTGAAAAGTTTTTTCATTGTGCCTCCTTTATGAATCCTTTTATTGCATAAAAATGCTTTGTGAAGGGATTGTTTGTCATGGATCAATGGGACTGACGTGATGCCTCCTTTACTGCGTATACTCTTTAGGGAAAGTATTCATATTCGATGCTTTGTAACGTAAAACGAAATGCATATTCTAATAATATAGGGAATGAATATACAAATTTCGACAAAAATTGTCGAATGAAATCCTGATAAGGAATGATATCAGACCTTTATAGGTTGAGATTTTTTACGTGGTTCTTTATAAAATAGGTACATGCAAAAAATATGCAGTGAAATGCTTAAACTATTTTATAATGGCCTGTATTCTTGTAATGTGCAAAGAATCGTTATAAAGGTAAGTTTTACGATACCTGCTAACCCAAATAATGTATCTTATTGTAAAAAATTCTTTCGTATTGAGGTAGTAATAAAATGTAGCTTGAATTTGGTCAGAATGAAGAAAATATGTACTGTCTAAAAGAGTATACAATTCGTAGATTAAAGCGTAGATAGCGTTTTATAATAAATAAGAACGCATTCCTTTAATCGATGCTATTAAATAAAAAAAGAAGGTACTCCCTTGATCATCTTTTATGAGAGATAATCATCAATCACCTTCGTTAAAAATTATATACGTAAATGAAAAAGAGTTCAACCGTATTGCCTCTTTTCAAAAAAGTATGTAAAAAGAACCGCTTCCTACTAAGAAGCGGTTCTTTTTTATATTTCTGTTAAGATTATCGGCTCGCCGCGTGTTACGACAACTGTATGTTCACATTGTGCAACAAGGCTTTTATCAGGTGTAACGAATGTCCAACCATCATCGCCACGTTCGATAATGTGATCAGCTTTCATAGAAATGAATGGTTCTACAGCGATAACAAGACCGTCTTTTAGAAGCGCATTATCCATTGGGTCAAAGTAGCTTAAAATGTGGTTTGGTGCTTCGTGTAAGCTAAGACCAATACCGTGACCAGTTAAGTTTTGAATTACATTATATCCATTTTTATGTGCAAAGTTTGAAACAGCACGACCAATTTGGTTTTGTTTGGAACCGGCTTTCACCTTTTTCATTGCTGCCCAAAATGCATCGACCGCTGCTTGGCAAAGCTTTTCTTTTGCTTCATCTTCTCCAAGTACAAATGAAATACCTGTATCTGCATAATAGCCATCAAGTGCAGCAGATACGTCGACATTTACTAAGTCGCCTTCTTTTAATACGCGATCTCCTGGAATACCGTGAGCAACTTCTTCGTTTACACTGATGCAAGTTACACCTGGGAAATCATATTCTTTTTCAGGTGCAGAAATAGCACCATGCTCATCTAATACTTTTTTACCGATCAAATCAAGCTCTTTCGTTGTCATACCTGGCTTCGCTTCTTTTTTCATTTCTTCACGTGCAAGTGCAACGATGCGGCCGATTTTTCGTAAGCCTTCTAAATCTTGTTCATTACGAATAATCATGAAAACCACTGTCCTTCCTCGAATGTATATCTTACCCGATTGTATCATGTTTATTTTCGTCCTGCTACTCGCTTGCGGTATGTGGGCTGATTCCTCTCATAAGGAATACATGACAATTGTCATATCGATGTCATGACGCATCATACTGTTTCCTAAGTTTTCCAACACGTACAATGTAAATATAAGAAACAGCGGGGGTGGAGAGATGGAAAAGATTATAGAAGTAAATGGTGTTTCTAAAACATTTAAATATAAAAAGGCAGTAAATAACGTTTCATTTCATGTGAATAAAGGAGAAATAGTAGCACTACTTGGACCGAATGGTGCAGGGAAAACGACGACGATGTCGATGATGCTTGGATTAAAGGATCCGACGGAAGGAACTGTTTCTATATTTGGAAAGAGTCCCAAGCATAGAGATGTTCGTAATAGCCTCGGTGCGATGCTACAAGAAGTAAGTGTCATTGATAGCATTACAGTAGAAGAGGCAATTGAGTTATTCCGTAGTTATTATACGAATCCGGTAGCGAAAGAAACGTTGCTACAGTTATCAAATTTAGAATCGGAGCGAAAGCAAAGATGTGAGAAATTATCAGGTGGGCAAAAAAGAAGATTAAACTTTGCACTCGCACTTGCAGGAAATCCTGATTTGTTATTTTTAGATGAGCCGACAGTTGGAATGGATATTACGTCTCGAAGAACGTTTTGGGAAACAATTCGAAAGTTAGCAAGTGAAGGGAAAACAATTATTTTAACAACGCACTATTTAGAAGAAGCGGATGCATTGGCGAATCGCATTTTATTATTTGCGAATGGAAAGATTATCGCAGATGGTACACCAGATGAGATGAAGGCGACGATTTCGCGAAAAACAATCAAGTTTTATTCGAAGGAAAGTATTCCTGCAAAATTACTAAAAGAGTTACCGAGCGTAACCGAAGTACAGTCAAACGAAGGGCACTTCACTTTAACAACTGGAGATACAGATGCAACTTTAAAAGCGATTTATCAAAAGAACTTACCTGTAACAGATGTTTCAGTTGAACGTGGAAGTCTTGATGAAGCATTTGAACAGTTTATCGCAAATCAGGAGGAGGGAATCGCATGAGAGCTTTATGGATGCAATGCAAAATAGAAATTTTACGTACGTTTCGTAATAAATTGTTTATCTTTTTCTCATTATTAATGCCAGTTATGTTTTACTACATTTTCACAAATGTTATTCAAGTGCCACAAAACGGAGATGCTTGGAAAGCGCATTATTTAATCTCAATGGCGACTTTTAGTATTGTAGGGACGGCACTTTTTAGTTTCGGTGTAAGGATTTCTCAGGAAAAGGGGCAAGGGTGGACACATTTGTTAAAAATTACACCACTTCCAGAGGGGGCATATATAACAGCCAAAATCATCGCTCAAACTGTAGTGAATGCTTTTTCAATCTTAGTTATCTTTATCGCAGGAATATTAATTAATCATGTCGAGTTAACAGTAGGGCAATGGATTGGCGCTGGATTATGGTTGTTGTTAGGTGTAACACCATTTTTAGCGTTAGGAACAGTAATAGGTTCTATTAAAAAGGCAGATGCAGCAGCGGGTTTAGCGAATATTTTAAATATGAGTCTAGCTGTAATTGGCGGGTTATGGATGCCGATTGAAGTATTCCCAAAAATATTAAGAACGATTGGTGAATGGACACCAACATATCACTTCGGAAGCGGTGCATGGGATATTGTAGCTGGAAAATCAGTTGGTTGGGAAAATATCGCGGTACTAGGAGGTTATTTCCTTATATTTGTTGTAATATCAATATATATAAGAAAAAGACAGGAAGCGGTATAAATGATAGAGAAGAAGAGGATTGAGATTTTTCCGAAACAGATGGGTTTCTTCCCGTATATGTGGCTTGTGTATCTGTTATTTCCAATTTACCATCTAGCACAAGCATCGGGATGGAAGCTTGTAATGGGGAGTGGTATGTTGATACTTTTTGTTATCACATACCGTCAACTTTATTTTGTTAATAAGACTTTCGTTTTATGGGCATGTATGCAAATGATACTCACACTGCTATTTGCTTTTTATTATAATGCCTTCATGATATTCTTTGGTTTTTTCACAGCAAGTGCGATAGGGTTTGCGCCAAATAAGAAAGAGTTTCGAGTGTTGTTAAGTTTGTTAGCTGTAATGCTTGGGATTTTTATATTTGTAAATATGAATCAAATATCAACTACAAGTTTAGTGAATATCGTTCCGATGTTTATTTTAATGCTTATTACGCCATTTGGTATGCGCAACTTTAATCAAAAAAAGATGTTAAGAAATCAATTAAACGAAGCGAATGAGCAAATTAAAGACTTAGTAAAACGTGAAGAGCGGCAGCGGATTGCAAGAGATCTTCATGATACGTTAGGACATACGTTATCACTCATTACTTTAAAAAGTCAGCTCGTGGAGAAGTTAATTGTTAAAAATCCGGAGCGTGCAAGTGCGGAAGCGAAGGAAATTACACAAACATCTCGTACCGCTTTAAAGCAGCTAAGGGAATTAATCTCTGATATGCGTATGATTACAGTGGAAGAAGAGCTTGAGCAAATAAAAGCAATCTTACAAGCTGCTACTATTGAATTAGAAATAAAACAAGAAACGAGTGCAAGTTCGTTATCACCAATTGAACAAAATATTTTAGGAATGTGTTTACGTGAGGCTGTGACGAATGTTGTAAAGCATAGTAAAGCGACGCGTTGCACAGTTTCTGTACTAGAATCACAAGGTGAATTAATTTTGACAGTAGAAGATAATGGAGTTGGTTTAGCAGATCAAAACCATGATGGAAATGGCATTCGTGGTATGAAAGAGCGCATCGCTCTTATTGACGGGTTTGTTGAACTGGGCACAATCAATCCAGGGACACTATTAATAGTAAAAGTACCAGTTGTCATTAGAACAGGAAAAGATGAGGTGAGGGCATGATTCGAATTATTATTGCAGAAGATCAGCGGATGCTTCGTGGTGCATTAGGGGCCCTACTTGATCTAGAAGATGATATTGAAGTAATTGGGCAAGCTGCCAATGGGGAAGAGGCGTTAAAACTAATTGAATCGCTAAAACCTGATGTAAGCATTATGGATATTGAAATGCCAATTCAAAGCGGATTAGATGTTGCGGAAACGTTACAGAAAGAAAAATCAGCATGCAAAGTAATGATTTTAACAACATTTGCGCGCCCTGGATATTTTGAACGAGCAATGAAAGCTGGCGTGCACGGATATTTATTAAAAGATAGCCCAAGTGAAGATTTAGCTGCAGCGATTCGTAATGTAATGAAAGGAAAGCGAGAGATCTCTCAAGATTTAATGTTCGGCTTATGGCAGGAGCAAAATCCGTTATCAGATCGTGAAAAAGAAGTATTGCTACTTGCGAAAGAAGGAAAGACGGCAAATGAAATTGCGAAGGCGCTGTATCTTTCGCCTGGTACAGTACGTAATTATATTTCTGAAGTATTAACGAAGCTTGATGCGAAAAATAGAATTGAGGCAATTACAATTGCGGAAGAAAAGGGATGGATATGAAAAGAAGTTTACCTATGAGTGGTAAACTTCTTTTTTCTTATAAGCAAGTATTTCAATAGAGAGTTTTGTCGCAGTCGCATCGCTCAGAATTTGAAGTATATCGCGTAATTTAGATTTTACTTCATTTTTCGACAAAAAATTTGTTATAGTAAGATTAGGTTGTTGGTCTAAATTTTGGACAATTTTACCACTAACAGTTGTAATTACTCCATTTTTATCTACTTTTACAATAAAATCTTGGCAATATACTTTGTAATTTTTGTAAGTTTGTGCAAGGTGAACTTCGGTTTGATTTTCTTTTGTTTCTTTATTTGTAGGTTGGGAATCTACATTCATTTCAGTTGTCACTCACTCTTGTTGAGCTTTAGCCTCGTTTATCTCACCCTTTAAATACTTTTTCGCCATATATTTTTATATCATTTTGAGGTTGTGTTAATTTTTAAATCGTTAAACTAGGCTGAGCGATTTCAACTTTTACTTCATTTCTAGCTAGTTCTTGGGTGTGAATAGCTTCTGCTGATAAAGGATAAAGAAGACCGAATGTAACGAAAGCATGGGCAAATTTTCTATAATTTATCTATAAAATTACTAGTCTATTATATTATGTGAGATGGATTGTATGAAAAATTTGCCGAATTTTATATATATTATGCATTATTTCATATCAAAAATTGTCGAATTCACATTATGGTAGTGGTATGACAACTTAACAAATTAGATTGTTATAATGGGATGGTGAGTAAGTATGCACGCAGAAAAATTAGGAAGTGAAATTAAGAAGATTAGGGTAATGAGGGGATTAACACAAAAACAGTTATCCGATAACATATGTCATCAATCGGAAGTGAGTCGAATTGAATCGGGCGCGGTATACCCAAGTATGGATATATTACAAGGTATCGCAGCAAAATTACAAGTTCCCATTATTCACTTTTATGAGGTACTTATTTATTCTGATATTGAAAGAAAAAAACAGTTTAAAGATCAAGTCATTATGCTGTGTAAGCAAAAAAAATATAAAGAGATTTATAATAGAGTATGGAATGAGCTAAAAAAGGAAGAATATCATCCTGAATTCCAGCAGTTTCTTCAATGGCAATATCATGTAGCAGCTTACATATTGAAGAAAATCGATTACGAATATTGTATTTTAGAATTAAAAAAATTGTTAAACCAACAATTAGCTGGAATAGACGTATACCAAAATCTCTATATAGAGAATGCAATTGCAAATATTTATGCTGAAAATAATTATTTTAAGAAAAGTATTGAGTTATTTGAAGATATATTAAAACAATTAGAGACATTGCATGATAATGAAGAATTCGACGTGAAGGTAAGATATAATCATGCAAAAGCATTATACTTAGACGAACAATATGAAGAGTCACTTTATCAAGTAAATAAAGCAATTGAAATATCATGCCGAATTAATAGTATGGCATTAATTGGACAGCTATATTATCAAAGAGGCGAATGCCTAGGAAAATTGGGGTATGATGAGGCAGAGATTGAAGATGCATATAAAAAGGCAAGTTTCTTTTTTGATATATTAGAAATGCATGCATATAAAGAAGCGCTCGCAGATAAAATCAGTAGATAGATAACCTAAAAAATGGATATGCATAATTGCATAGGATATGGATAAAATTTCATGATATATTAAAATAAAAAATGTGGGTGATGGAATATGAAGAAACTACTTATTGGTAGCCTATTAACGTTAGCAATGGCATGGGGTATTTCATTAGGTGATACAGCATTAGAGAAAAGCCAAGTAATTTCTCATAATGATCAAGAGGTACAATTAGCTGGAGATCTACCTTTTGAATATTAAAAAACAACCGTCTTACTTAGACGGTTGTTTTTTTGTGGAGTAACATCCAAACGTCTTTACTAGAAACAGGTTTGCTAATAAGGAATCCTTGAATGTGGTTACAGTTTTGTTCATATAAAAACTTCCATTGTTCTTCCGTCTCTACACCTTCTGCAATAACTTCTAAATTTAGTTCTTTAGATAGTGTAATGATGGAGGAGATAATCGCTTCCTCTAAAGGACTATTTGTAATTCCGCAAATAAACTCTCGAGCAATTTTTAATGTGTTGATTGGGTATTTTGTTAAATAAGCTAAAGAACTATAACCAGTTCCAAAGTCATCGATTGAAATTTGAATACCGAGATTTTGAAGCTGTTCTAGTTTGGAAATGACAGATTGATTTTGATTAATTGCGATACTTTCTGTGATTTCGATATCTAGTGCTTCTGATTTTAGTTCGGTTTCTTCTAACACTTTTGAAATAGTAGGGATTAAATCTGCATGGTTAAATTGAACAACAGATAAATTCACACCAACTTTTAAGTGAGAAAACCCCTGATTATGCCATCTTTTTGCCTCTAAGCAAGCCGTACGTAAAATCCAATTTCCAAGTTCAATAATAAATCCGGTTTCCTCCGCTAGAGGAATGAATTGGGCAGGAGACACGATGCCGAGTTTTGGGTGCTTCCAACGAATTAATGCTTCAAAACCGATAATTTGTTTTGTTTTCGTGCTTACTTGTGGCTGATATTCAAGGAAAAATTCATTTTGTTGTAATGCTTTTGCAAGTTCGCCTTCTAAGAATTGAATTTCATTTTGGGCGATACTCATTTCTTTTGAGAAGAAAACAAATCTGTTTTTCCCATTTGCTTTCGCGCGATACATAGCCATATCGGCATTTTTCATTAATTCAGTAACATCGGTTCCGTAATCAGGATACATGGCAATACCGATACTCGGTGTAATAGATAGTTCTTCGTCTTTAATGAAGAATGGTTTGTTTAAAATGGTTAAAATTTGTTCAGCTATAAAAGCAGCACTTTTTTCTGAGTACATATCTGGTAATAGAATTGTAAACTCATCTCCGCCTTGGCGAGCAACGATATCCTTCGAACGCAAGCAACTGCGTAACCTTTTTGCTACTTCAATTAATAATAGATCTCCGACGTCGTGACCAAGTCTATCGTTAATTTTTTTGAATCGATCTAAATCAAGGAACATGACGGCAACATCATTTGCGCTAGTTTGAGCTATATTTAAAATGTTCTTTAAATCTTTTTCAAACTTTCGGCGATTTGGTAATCCAGTCAGTGCATCATGAAAGGCTAAATGTTCTACTTGTTTTTGTTTTTCATATAAAGTTGTAATATCACGTGCTATGCCGAACATCCCAACAACTTCTTTGTTTATGAAAGTAGGGATGAGTGTAACGTGAAGGTAATAATAGTAGCCTTCTTTTTCTTTTGTGCGAACTTCTAAAGTTTGTGGTCTACCTTCTTTTGTTATTTGTAAAGCTTTCTTTAGTAGATCATGGTCTTTTGAGTCAATAAAGTGTAGAAGAGAATAGCTTTCTACTTCACAATAGTAGGCAGTAAATAAGCTTTCACAAGCTGTATTAGATTGTTGGAAAATACCATCCATATTTAAAGAGAAAACGGCATCGGGATGATCTTCGAATAATGATTTATAGCGTTGTTCACTCTTTGATAACGCAGATGCACCCTCTTCTACTTTGCCTTCTAGTTGTGTAGTCAACTGTTCATATGTATCGATTAGTGCTTGATTATCTTTCCACATGTAAAGTTGTCGTAGGAATAATAAGATGAGTGATAATACTAGACCGATTAGCATGAACTTATCATCCCAAGGTTGAATAAGAATAAAGGAAAAAGTAATGATTATACTGAAATAGGGTAATATAAAGCGCACATAATCAAATCGATAATACTTTGTTTTCGTTTCATGCTGCATTGGTTTGTCCAAAATGTATAGTATGGAAGATAAACCAATTAATAAAATTGAAGCAGTATGTACTAAATAAGAGACTTCAGAAGAAGTTTTCATCCCCATGTTTAGTTGGAACAGATGTATATACCCGTATACAAGTATGATAGTAAAACCGATAATTAATGAAATTCTGCTAGCAGAATATTGTTCTCGTCTATATAGGCTAATAACGGCGTAAATTACTAATGCTTGTGCAATAAAGTATCCAATTAAAACCCAGTGATCTGTTGTTAACATACGAAAGCTTGAGAGGTCCAAAATAAAAGTTAAGGTAAAATAAATATTCATAATAACAATAAAGATGCTATCGAATGAAAATTGAGCAAGGCCTCTAATAGAGTAATGTTTTATGAATTTGATAGCAAACCCAGAAAAGAGCAAAATATATTGTATGATGAAAAAGGGCAATGCCTTATATGAGAATATGACTTGATCATATATAGAAAGTGAATGAAGGAATAAAGTTATTTCCATAGTTAGTCCGCATATGCAAGTGCAGAGTAATAAAACCCAAAATAATTTATCACTACGCTTCATTTTCTTAATAGCTTTATATAAGCAATAGCAAGAAAAGAGTGCAGCAAAACAAAATAAGAAGAGAATTCCAATTTCTTTTATATTCAAGTCCTTAGGGATAAGAAATATCCAAAGGGAAAATATAATTATATACATCGTGACAAAGTGTACATATTTTTTTTGATTAATCATATTATGGCTCCGTTTCAATAAAGTTGAATCGCAGGTGGAAAATGCTAATTCCAATCATAGCATATACAATAGGTTGTTTTTTACTATAAAAATTACTTTTTTTGAAAAAAATAGCTCAACATTACAATTTACCATTGTAATGTTGAGCTATTTACTCTTTTTATCCCTCTTATAGAGGATAATTCATGTATTAATTGCAGCATTGCTAAATCTTTCTGTTTACTTTCAATCATAATATCGAAATTATGGTTGATTTTTTTTGCAATGTGTAAGAAAGGCTTAATAAACTCTAAATCAATATATTCAGAGTGAGCCCTAAATTCTTTTTTTGATTTAGGGGAGGAAATGTGAACTTTAGGAGGGACATTTGTATGTGACCAAGTTTCAAAAATTGCAGGGAGTAACACTTCTAGCGGTTCCTCGCAAAGGTTTGCCATGTGATGATGATAATCAAATACGAATGGAATCTTTTCTTTTTGGCAAATCGATAAAGTTTCAGCAGTTGTATATGTTTTATCATCATTTTCAAGCGTCATTTGCTCTTTTATATGTGCAGGAAGTTTTTTTATGTTTTCATGGAAACGTCCAACTGCTTGTTCTTTATTTCCATAGGCACCACCTACATGGATGTTAATATAAGAAGAATCTGCAATTCCTATTGCATCTAATACTTTATAATGATAGGCCATATCTGTAATAGCGTTAGTTGTAATATGTGGCTTGTCGCTTGTAAATAGCGTAAATTGATTTGGATGAAAACTTACTCGCAAATTGTATTCTTTAATTAATGCCCCAATTTTACGCCAAAGCGGTGTAAATGCCCCGATATAATCAAACTCGACTTCGGGATGCGTTGCAAGTGGGACGATGGAAGAAGATAAGCGATATAATGGAATTTCATGCGCTATATTGTAATGAAGAATACGTATTGTATGCTCAAGATTTTGCCGTGTAACATCGTATAATTTATCTTCTCGTTCTTGTTTACTAAGCTTTTGAAAGCTTGTAAATGTCATCGTTTTAGCCGGAGAACAGTCCCAGAGTGCCATTGCATGTGAGACATATCCGAAACGCATAATCATAATGAATACATCTCCTTTATCCATTATCTTTCCTATAGAAAGAAAGCAAGTATCGTTCCTACCCATTCTTTTCCCCTATCAATAAGAGAATGCGGGCTAACATCTTTAAAGGAAAGTAACGACGCATTTTCTAGATCTTCATGGAATTTGTTTTTTACTGTTTGTATAAAATGTTTATCATATAAAAGGCAGTTGATTTCATGGTTAATATATAAACTTCTCATATCAAAGTTTGCAGTTCCAATATCACAAATATAATCATCGACTATAATAACTTTAGCGTGAAAAAACCCTTGTTGAAATGCGTAAATATTACAACCAGCTTGTATTAACTTTCGGCAATATGGGAATTTTGCTTCGCGAACAAGGGCGTGATCCGCTTTTTCTGGAACGAGAACCGTGATTTGGACCCCACGTTTTCGCGCTTTTAATAATGCATTCATAATTTTCTTCCCAGGAATGAAATATGGTGTACCGATAAAGAGTTCTTTTTCCGCACCTTCGATTAAATGTAAAAATGTATTTTGCAAATAGGCACCATCAGTAGGGATAAAACGATGTAGAATGATTCCTGGTTGTTGCTTAGGAAAATAAAGAGGTGAATCTAATAAATTTTGGTTCGTATCGTCGAGCCAATCATGTAAAAATTGCTTTTGTAAATCTTGTATTCCTTCTCCTGTAAGACGTAAATGATAATCGCGCCATAATCCTAATTTTTGATTATGCCCTAAATATTCTTCTCCAATATTAAACCCACCAATATAACCAATTTTCCCGTCAATAACTGTAATTTTTCTATGGTTTCTTTGATTTGCAGAAAAGAACGGAAAAGGAAATTTCACTTTATGACAAAATGAAAAAGAGACGCCGTGTTTTTGTAGGGAACGAATTGCCTCGTTTGATAAATAATGGCTTCCCAATCGATCGAGTAAAAGTCTTACTTCAATTCCTTCCTGTGCCTTATCGATAAGTAACTTTAAAAATTCACGACTGATTTTATCGTTTTTTACAATGAAGAATAAAACGTGCACATGGTGCCTTGCTTGTTGTATATCAGTAAATAAAGCATCATATAAATCTTGCCCGTATGTATAAAGGTGAAAATTACTTTGACGTAAAGGGAAAGTACGAGAGCGCACACGCTTTAAATGAAGAATTCTCCCATATAAAAGGTCAATTGTGATCCAAAGAGTAACGCATATTAACAAGAGAGATAAGAAGAACATAAGTGAATTCCCTCCTTTGCATTCTTTTCGCCTTCATTTTACTGGCTGCCCGGAAAATCCCGATTGGCTTCACCTTATCCCATATTAAGGGGCGGTAAGCCTCCTACTTAAAAATTAGGCTTACTTAAAGGAATCAGGCGAGAGGAAACAACCCCCTACGGATTAAAGTTTCACTTTATAGTTTCACCGAAATAAACAGCTTTATTAAAAAATATGTTGTTGTATAACAAAAAACTGTTGACTGAATGCTCACTCATTATATAATGAAGACAGGGGATAAAATTCAGAAAATTATATGTTTTTGAAGATTCTAAAAAAGAAAGAGGGCTTACAAAGAGAGGGGTAGCATAAAAATGAATAGCTTACTGATCATTAATTGGCTGGCTGCCATTGCTGTTATTGCTTATGCGGGATATTTGTTTGTGTATCTTATACGGACGAGGATGGCCTACATACAGTTAGGAAAAAAGATTGAATTTGACCGTCGTTTTAAAGAGCGTTGGGATCTCCTTAAGGTCAATGTTTTCGGTCAGAAAAAGCTGCTGAAAGATAAGAAGAGCGGCATTATTCACGTTATGTTCTTTTACGGATTTATTCTTGTCCAATTTGGAGCAATTGACTTCGTTTGGAAAGGACTCGCACCAGGATCACATCTTCCACTTGGACCACTATACCCTGCATTTACATTCTTCCAGGAAATTGTCACACTTGTTATTTTAATTGCAGTCTTTTGGGCTTTTCATAGACGTTATGTTGAGAAGCTAGTTCGTTTAAAACGTAATTTCAAATCAGGCCTTGTTCTTATCTTTATTGGTGGCTTAATGATTTCTGTGCTACTCGGTAATGGGATGGGAATTATATGGCACGGCGAGGAGCTTTCATGGAGTGAACCGATCGCTTCTGCAATCGCTTACGTTTTCTCGGGAATAAATGAAACCGCAGCCATTTCTGTGTTCTATTTCTCTTGGTGGGTGCATCTACTAATTTTGTTAACGTTTTTAGTGTATGTTCCACAATCAAAACACGCGCATTTAATTGCGGGACCAGTTAACGTTTTCTTCGGACGTCTTTCAAATCCAGGGAAACTTGAAAAGATTGACTTTGAAGATGAAACGCAAGAAACATTTGGTGTTGGTAAAATCGAAGACTTTAGACAAAATCAGCTTATTGATTTATACGCTTGCGTAGAGTGTGGTCGCTGTACAAATATGTGCCCGGCAACAGGGACAGGGAAAATGTTATCGCCGATGGATTTAATTTTAAAACTTCGCGATCATTTAACTGATAAAGGAGCAGCAGTGACATCAAAAGCACCGTGGGTTCCAGTAGTTGCTTTTAATAATACACAAGGAAATCAGTTAGCGATGATGGCAGCTGGGAAAGGGCAACAAGAATCAGCAGCTACAACGCTTACTTACGATCCGAGTTTAATCGGAGATGTTATTACAGAGGAAGAGATTTGGGCTTGTACAACGTGCCGTAACTGTGAAGATCAGTGTCCGGTTATGAATGAGCATGTTGACAAAATTATTGATTTACGCCGCTATCTCGTTCTAACAGAAGGAAAGATGGACGCGGAAGCGCAGCGTGCGATGACAAATATCGAGCGTCAAGGGAATCCGTGGGGACTGAACCGTAAAGAGCGTGAAACTTGGCGCCAAGGTGATGATGAAGTAACGGTTCCAACTGTAAAAGAAAAATCGAAAGCTGGCGAGGAGTTCGAATATTTATTCTGGGTTGGTTCAATGGGATCATATGATAATCGTAGTCAGAAGATTGCGATATCGTTTGCGAAGTTAATGAACGAAGCAGGCATTTCATTCGCGATACTTGGTAATAAAGAAAAGAATTCTGGAGATACACCGCGACGTCTTGGAAATGAATTTGTCTTCCAAGAGATGGCGACAAAGAATATCGAGGAATTTGAAAAAGCAGGAGTGAAGAAAATCGTTACGATTGATCCTCACGCTTATAACACATTTAAAAATGAGTATCCAGACTTTGGCTTGCAAGCAGAAGTCTATCATCATACAGAATTGTTAGCTCAGTGGGTGAAAGAAGGACGCTTAAAACCTGTTCACGCTATTGAGGAAACAGTTACGTACCATGATTCCTGTTACTTAGGAAGATACAACGAAGTATACGAAGCGCCACGCGATATTTTGAAAGCAATTCCTGGTGTGAATCTTGTAGAAATGGCACGTAACCGTGAAACCGGAATGTGCTGTGGCGCAGGTGGTGGCTTAATGTGGATGGAAGAGACAGCAGGTTCACGTATTAACGTTGCTCGTACAGAACAAGCACTAGCTGTGCAACCATCCATTATCGGTACAGGTTGTCCATATTGCTTAACGATGATTAGCGATGGGACGAAAGCGAAAGAAGTAGAAGAGAAGGTTCAAACTCTTGATGTAACAGAGATTTTAGAACGCTCTGTTATCGGACAGAAGAAAGAAGCGATGTAATCTGCAAGCATGAATACAACTTTAGAGAGAGGTGCAATCATTGCACCTCTTCTCAACGTAAGGACACCGAGCGAGCGCTCGGTGCTAAAAAAAGAGATGGGGGAAATAGATATGAGTAAAACAGTTATTTTAAGTGCTGCAAGAACACCGGTTGGGAAATTTGGAGGATCTTTAAAAGACGTGAAGGCGACAGAACTTGGGGGAATTGCAATTAAAGCAGCGCTTGAGAGAGCAAATGTTTCTGCTAGTGATGTTGAGGAAGTTATATTTGGAACAGTTATTCAAGGGGGACAGGGGCAAATTCCATCGCGCCAAGCTGCGAGGGCTGCTGGAATCCCTTGGGAAGTACAGACGGAAACAGTGAATAAAGTTTGTGCATCAGGGCTTCGTGCGGTTACGTTAGCGGATCAAATTATTCGTACTGGCGATCAATCACTAATTGTAGCTGGTGGTATGGAGTCGATGAGTAACAGTCCTTACATTTTACGAGGTGCAAGATGGGGATACAGAATGGGGAACAACGAAATCATCGATTTAAACGTTGCTGACGGCTTGACATGCGCATTTTCAGGTATACACATGGGTGTTTATGGCGGAGAAGTTGCGAAGGAAGATGGAATCTCTCGCGAAGCGCAAGATGAATGGGCATATCGTAGCCATCAGCGTGCGGTTTCAGCGCATAAAGAAGGACGTTTTGAAGAGGAAATCGTGCCAGTAACGATTCCAAAAAGAAAAGGCGATCCTATTGTCGTTGAAAAAGATGAGGCGCCACGCGCGGATACAACGATTGAAAAATTAGCGAAATTAAAACCTGTATTTGATAAGACGTCGGCAGTGACAGCGGGTAATGCTCCTGGACTAAATGATGGCGGTGCTGCGCTCGTATTAATGAGCGAAGACAGAGCAAAGCAAGAAGGAAGAAAGCCATTAGCGACAATTTTGGCACATACAGCAATTGCAGTGGAGTCTAAAGATTTCCCAAGAACGCCAGGTTATGCAATTAACGAATTGTTGAAAAAAACAGGCAAGACAATTGAAGATATCGATTTATTCGAGATTAATGAAGCATTTGCAGCGGTAGCAATTGCAAGTACAGAGATTGCAGGAATTGACCCAGATAAATTGAATGTAAATGGCGGCGCAGTGGCAATGGGACATCCAATTGGAGCAAGTGGGGCGCGTATTATCGTTACACTTATCCACGCACTGAAGCAGCGCGGCGGCGGAATTGGAATTGCTTCTATTTGTAGCGGTGGCGGTCAAGGTGACGCAATTATGATTGAAGTTTGTTAATTTACGTGTAGGTGATTTTTGATTTATTAACAATTTACATTAAGGGGGAAGAAAGAATGGGTGTACAAAAAATAGTTGTAATTGGTGCAGGACAAATGGGTTCGGGAATCGCACAAGTATGTGCAATGGCAGGATATGATGTGAAGGTACAAGATTTAAAACAAGAGCAATTAGACAGAGGATTGGCTATCATTACGAAAAACTTAGCGCGTCAAGTAGAAAAAGGGCGCATGAAGGAAGAAGAAAAGGAAGCGACGTTAAATCGCCTTACAGTAACGCTTGATTTAGATTGTGTGAAGGAAGCGGATCTTGTTATTGAAGCGGCTGTTGAGAAAATGGACATTAAAAAGAAAATTTTCGCGAATCTAGATGAAATCGCTCCAGAACACGCAATTTTAGCGACGAATACGTCCTCTCTACCAATTACTGAAATTGCAGCAGTAACGAAACGCCCAGAAAAAGTAATCGGCATGCATTTTATGAATCCAGTTCCAGTTATGAAACTTGTTGAAATTATTCGTGGTTTAGCTACAGATGATGAAGTGTACGAAACAATTGAAGATATTACGAAAAAAATCGGGAAAGTGCCAGTTGAAGTAAATGATTTCCCAGGATTTGTATCGAACCGTATTTTATTACCGATGATTAACGAAGCGATCTATACGTTATATGAAGGTGTAGCGACGAAAGAAGCGATTGATGAAGTAATGAAACTAGGTATGAATCATCCGATGGGACCACTTACATTAGCTGATTTTATCGGTTTAGATACATGTTTATACATTATGGAAGTGTTGCATGAAGGATTAGGAGATAGTAAATATCGCCCATGTCCATTATTACGCAAGTATGTGAACGCAGGATGGTTAGGACGTAAAACAGGCCGTGGTTTCTACGTTTACGAATAAAGTCCTCCTTTTATTAAAATAGTGGTCTTACCAAATTATTAAAAAGATATATAGCAAACGGAGGCGGAGTACATGAACTTTCATTTTACTGAAGAGCAACAAATGATGAGGAAAATGGTTCGAGATTTTGCGCAGAAGGAAATAGCTCCCTTTGTTCCTAGTATGGAACAAGGGGTATTCCCGAAAGAGATTTTGCAGAAGATGGGTGAGCTTGGACTAATGGGTATTCCAGCGCCTGCAAAATATGGCGGGGCAGAAATGGATTTTATTTCTTACATTTTAGCAATTGAGGAAATTTCAAAGGTAAGTGCAACGGTTGGTGTAATTTTAGCTGTACATACGTCAGTTGGAATGAACCCGATTTTATATTTTGGAACAGAAGAACAGAAGCAGAAATATGTTTCTAAACTTGCGACTGGTGAATATTTAGGTGCATTTGCATTAACAGAACCAAATGCAGGCTCAGATGCAGGGAGTTTGAAATCAAGAGCTGTAAAGAAAGGCGATCACTACATTATTAATGGATCGAAAGTGTTTATTACAAATGGCGGTGAAGCAAGTACATACATTGTATTCGCTTCTACAAATCCAGAGGCAGGAAAAAGTGGGATTTCTGCATTTATAGTAGAGAAAGATACACCAGGCTTAGTTATCGGCAAAGATGAGCATAAAATGGGACTTCTTGGTTCTCGCACGGTACAACTTACGTTTGAAGATATGAAAGTGCCGGCCGAGAATTTACTTGGTGAAGAAGGACAAGGATTTAAGGTGGCAATGGCGAATTTAGATGTTGGACGAATTGGAATCGGAGCGCAGGCATTAGGAATCGCGGAAGCGGCGCTTGCATGTGCGATTGATTATGCGAAAGAGCGTGAGCAATTCGGCAAGCCAATTGCGGCGCAGCAAGGAATCGGATTCAAACTTGCAGATATGGCGACTAGTGTAGAAGCAGCGCGATTACTTGTATACAGAGCGGCATCGCTAAGAGCGCAAGGATTACCATGCGGTAAAGAAGCTTCTATTGCGAAATTATTCGCTTCTAAGACGGCTGTTGAAGTTGCGATTGAAGCGGTGCAAGTATTTGGTGGTTACGGTTATACGAAAGACTATCCAGTAGAACGATTTTTCCGTGATGCGAAAATCACGCAAATATATGAAGGAACGAGTGAGATACAGAAACTTGTTATTAGTCGAGCTTTATAAAAGGACAAGGGGGAGACGGGAATGCATTTTAAACTATCAGAAGAACATGAAATGATAAGAAAAATGGTTCGGGATTTTGCTAAGAACGAAGTAGCACCGACGGCAGCTGAGCGTGATGAAGAAGAGAGATTTGATCGTGCACTATTTGATCAAATGGCAGAGCTTGGTTTAACCGGCATTCCGTGGCCTGAAGAATACGGCGGAATTGGAAGCGATTACTTAGCGTATGTAATTGCTATCGAAGAATTATCTCGTGTTTGTGCTTCAACAGGTGTAACGCTGTCTGCACACACTTCACTTGCTGGTTGGCCAATTTTTAAATTTGGAACGGAAGAACAAAAGCAAAAGTTTTTACGACCGATGGCAGAAGGAGCGAAAATTGGCGCATACGGTTTAACGGAACCAAGTTCTGGTTCAGATGCTGGCGGAATGAGGACAACTGCGAAACGAGATGGAGACCATTACATTTTAAATGGATCGAAAATCTTTATTACAAATGGCGGTATTGCTGATATTTATGTTGTTTTTGCGTTAACTGATCCCGAATCGAAGCAGCGTGGTACGAGCGCGTTTATTGTGGAAAGTGATACACCAGGATTTTCAGTTGGGAAGAAGGAAAGCAAGTTAGGGATTCGCTCTTCACCAACAACTGAAATTATGTTCGAAGATTGCCGTATTCCTGTAGAGAACCTACTAGGGGAAGAGGGGCAAGGATTTAAAGTTGCGATGCAAACATTAGATGGCGGCCGTAATGGTATTGCCGCGCAAGCAGTCGGTATTGCGCAAGGGGCTTTAGATGCTTCTGTAGAGTATGCAAGAGAGCGTCATCAGTTTGGGAAACCAATTGCGGCGCAGCAAGGAATTGGCTTTAAACTTGCAGATATGGCAACGGATGTGGAGGCGGCGCGTCTTCTAACATACCAAGCGGCTTGGCTTGAATCGGAAGGGCTTCCGTATGGGAAAGAGTCAGCGATGTCAAAGGTATTTGCAGGCGATACAGCGATGAAGGTGACGACTGAAGCGGTACAAGTATTTGGTGGTTACGGTTATACGAAAGATTATCCAGTAGAGCGTTATATGCGCGATGCAAAGATTACACAAATATATGAGGGAACACAAGAGATTCAAAGGCTTGTAATTTCTCGTATGTTAACGAAGTAGGAGCAAAGGCGTAGGTATTTTCCTACGCTTTTTCCTTCCAAAAAATAATAGAGAGAGGTGAAGGGGATGGTTAAACATAATGTACATGCGTCCGTGAAAGATGAAAAATTAGTTGCGTTAAGACGTGAACAAATGATTAAAGGTGCGGTGCAATTGTTTAAGCAAAAAGGGTTCCCACGTACAACAACGAGAGAGATTGCGAAGGCGGCTGGGTTTAGTATTGGAACACTTTATGAGTATATTCGTACAAAAGATGATGTTTTATATTTAGTTTGTGATAGTATTTATGAACATGTAAAAGAAAGATTAGAGGAAGTAGTGTGTACAGAGAAGGGAAGTATAGAAAGCTTAAAGATAGCGATAAAGAATTATTTTAAAGTGATGGATGAATTGCAAGAAGAAGTATTAATTATGTATCAAGAGGTACGTTTTTTACCGAAAGAATCACTCCCATATGTATTAGAAAAAGAGTTTCAAATGGTCGGAATGTTTGAGAATATTTTAGAGCAGTGTACAGAAAATGGGACATTTACATTAAATAAAAAAGAGATACAGCTTCTTGCACATAACATTTTCATACAAGGACAAATGTGGGGATTTAGACGTTGGGCCCTGCAAAAACTGTATACGCTTGAAGAATATACAGAAATGCAAATTAGGTATGTACTGCAAGGAGCGCATATGTTTCCGAAATAAGGAATAGACAAATTATAATTTTATTATCATATTAAAGTTTCCCGTTTTTTTTGTAGCATATTTGTGCGACTTTTGTTTATAATGAATAGTATGGATTTTTTTAAGCAGACCGTTATATATAAGGTTATATTTGAAGAAAGGAAGTGCCGCATAAGTGAATTTTAAGCAATATTCACCAGAAGAGCTAAAAGAATGTTCAATGATTGAAGTTGTACATAGCGTTTTAGGGGATAAAAGACAAGCAACGACATTCAACGAGTTGGTTCGAGAAATCGCTCAAGTGCTGGGACTATCTCAAGAGCAAGTTAATGCGAAACTCGCACAATTTTATACAGATTTAAACATCGATGGACGTTTCATTAATTTAGGAGAAAATCGTTGGGGACTACGTAGCTGGTACCCATATGAGCAAATTGATGAAGAAATCTTACCTCAGCCAAAACCGAAGAAGAAACGTAAAGTTGAAGAGGACGGTTTTGACGACTACATCGAAGAAGATGAAGACTTCGACGATGCAGACGCAAATGAAGAAGAGGTAGAAGATTTGGACAAGGTTCTTGAAGAAGAAGACGGAGACGACGATGATCTTGATGATTTAGATGAAGATGATGACGATGATTTCGCCGAAGAAGAACTTGAGTACGATGAAGCTGAAGCTGAAGCTGAAGAAGAAGAGGAAGAACTGTAGTTCTTGACTTTTCATTATCGTCCATGTAGAATCATTTTTGGGCTCTTTAAAAAAGGACGATAATACTTTTAAAGTGTAAATATAAAAGAAAATTGCTCCCTACTTATTACTTTATGTGATGAGGGGAGCAATTTTCTTTTTTGTTTTTTGTTTAGAAAATAAAAAGAGTCTAACAATAAGATGGATACAGTGTTATCTACATACGTTGCGCTTTGCAACGGTGATTATATAACAGCAAAATAGGAGGGAGCTTTTTCATGACTAAGTATATTTTTGTAACAGGCGGTGTAGTATCGTCTTTAGGAAAAGGTATTACAGCAGCATCTCTTGGAAGACTTTTAAAAAATCGTGGTTTAAACGTAACGATTCAAAAGTTTGATCCATACATTAACGTAGACCCAGGGACTATGAGCCCATACCAACACGGTGAGGTATTCGTAACAGATGATGGTGCAGAAACTGATTTAGACCTTGGTCACTATGAGCGTTTCATCGACATCAACTTAAACAAATACAGCAACGTAACAACAGGTAAAATTTACTCTTCAGTTCTTCAAAAAGAGCGTCGTGGTGAATACCTAGGAGGAACAGTTCAGGTTATTCCTCACATTACTAACGAAATTAAAGAGCGTGTATACCGTTCTGGTCGCGAAACAAACGCGGACGTTGTTATTACAGAAATTGGTGGAACTGTTGGTGACATCGAGTCTCTACCATTCTTAGAAGCAATCCGTCAAATTAAGAGCGACATCGGTCGTGACAATGTAATGTACATTCACTGTACGTTAATCCCGTACTTAAAAGCAGCGGGTGAAATGAAAACAAAACCAACGCAACATAGCGTTAAAGAGCTTCGCAGCTTAGGTATTCAACCAAATATTATCGTTGTTCGTACAGAATTGCCTGTTTCTCAAGATATGAAAGACAAGCTTGCATTATTCTGTGACATTGATACAAAAGCAGTTATCGAAGCACGCGATGCAGATACTTTATATGCGGTTCCATTATCTCTTCAAGAGCAAAATATGGACCAAATCGTTTGCGATCACTTAAAATTAGACAATCCAGCTGCAGATATGACAGAGTGGACTGCGCTAGTTAATAAAGTACGTAACCTTTCTAAGAAAACAAAAATTGCTCTTGTTGGTAAATACGTAGAGCTTCAAGATGCATATATTTCTGTTGTAGAAGCACTTCGTCATGCGGGTTATTCATTCGACACAGATGTAGAAGTGAAATGGGTAAACGCTGAGCACGTAACACCAGAGAACGTACAAGAACTAGTTGGTGACACAGATGGTATCCTTGTACCTGGTGGATTCGGCGATCGTGGTGTAGAAGGTAAAATCGTTGCAATTCAATATGCTCGTGAAAACAAAGTTCCATTCTTAGGAATTTGCCTAGGGATGCAACTTGCATCAATCGAATTCGCACGTAACGTATTAGGATTAGAAGGAGCTAACTCTTCTGAAATTAATCCTGACACACCTTATGCAATCATTGACTTATTACCAGAACAAAAAGATGTAGAAGACTTAGGTGGCACACTTCGTCTTGGTCTATACCCATGTAAGCTTGCTGAAGAAACAAATGCTTACAATGCTTACAACGAGCCGGTTGTATATGAGCGTCATCGTCATCGTTATGAGTTCAACAATCAATTCCGTCCGGATATGGAAAAAGCAGGATTTGTATTCTCTGGTACAAGCCCAGACGGTCGTCTAGTTGAAATCATTGAATTAAAAGACCACCCTTGGTTCGTGGCAGCACAGTTCCATCCAGAACTTGTATCTCGTCCAAACCGTCCACAACCATTGTTCCATGACTTCGTAAGTGCTTCTATTACGAATAAAGAGAGCAAGTAATAAAAAAAGCGCCTGAAATAGGGCGCTTTTTTTAATATTCATTTAACATTTCATCGATTGTAAATTTGATCCCATGATATGCAAATAAAGCTATCATTAAACTTGGGAATCCGTAGCGATTGCCTTCATCGTCTGGAATAAGGCCTTTTAACAGCTTAGTATCAATATGTACATCTGTATATTGTTCTAGTGATTCAGTACCTTCTTGAATAGCAGAGATGCCGACAATAGAGTGTCCATCAGCTTGAAGTTTTTTTGCCATTGCTACAACTTCTTCATCTGTTGAAAAACGGCTAATAAGAAGTACACGGTCTGCAGAAGTTACTTCTACTTCTTTACTATTTTCAAATAATCGTTTTGCTTGCTTCATTGGCTCAGCACCGAATAATGCTTCAGCGACAACGCCCTCCATTTCATTTGTACCATGTAAATAAATGAAACCGTCGCCAACTAATGCTTGAGCAAGTAGACGGGCGCTATCTTCTATATTCATTTCTTCTCTTTGAGAAACTCTGGAGAAATAACCACTTAATTGAGTTGAAAAAATTTTTAACATAATGTTACTCCCTTTCGTACGTGTTTACCGGCTTTCATTATAGTTTATTTTTTTAGAAAGGTGAAATCGAAGGGTAGCATAACAAAATAGGAAACGGTAAAATAAGAAAGAATAGGAAGGAATTTGCCAAAGAATAGCGAAAATTAATCGTTAAGATATAAGAAGCTTTAAATCTTGTATTTACACAGAAAGGTTGGGAGTTATGGAAGGTAAAATTTTAATCGTTGATGATCAATATGGCATTCGTGTGCTATTACATGAAGTGTTCCAAAAAGAAGGTTATCAGACATTCCAAGCAGCGAATGGATTTCAAGCTTTAGATATCGTGAAAAAAGATAATCCAGATTTAGTAGTGTTAGATATGAAAATTCCAGGTATGGATGGTATAGAGATTTTAAAACATGTAAAGGAAATTGATGAGAGTATTAAAGTAATTTTAATGACTGCTTATGGAGAGCTTGATATGATCCAAGAAGCGAAAGATTTAGGAGCTTTAATGCACTTTGCTAAACCGTTTGATATTGATGAGATTCGTCAAGCGGTGAGAGAACAGCTTGCTGTAGAGGCGTAAAAAATGAATTTTTTATAAAAAATATGGAAAAAAGCGTTTACATGGACTATTGAGCAGGTGAATACGGTTGAGTTTTTGAGTACAAGTTGTTATCCTATTGAGTGTAGAAAAAAGTCCGGTATGTAAATATACATATTTTACCTTATTCTGGTCATACTACCAGCGATAAGAACTTATCGGATACAAAAAACGTTTTTTAGGAGGATTCACCATGCCTTTAGTTTCTATGAAAGAAATGCTAAACACAGCACTAGAAGGAAAATACGCAGTTGGTCAATTCAACATGAACAACTTAGAGTGGACTCAAGCTATCTTAGCTGCTGCGGAAGAAGAAAAGTCTCCTGTAATCCTAGGTGTATCTGAGGGTGCAGCTCGTCATATGACTGGTTTCAAAACAGTTGTAGCTATGGTTAAAGCTTTAATCGAAGAAATGAACATCACTGTTCCTGTAGCGATTCACCTTGACCATGGTTCAAGCTTCGAAAAATGTAAAGAAGCAATCGATGCAGGTTTCACATCTGTAATGATCGACGCTTCTCACCACCCATTCGAAGAAAACGTTGAAACTACTAAAAAAGTAGTAGAATACGCACACGCTCGTAACGTATCTGTTGAAGCTGAGCTTGGAACAGTTGGCGGACAAGAAGACGACATCATCGCTGAAGGCGTAATTTACGCTGATCCAGCAGAGTGTAAGCACCTTGTTGAAGCAACAGGTATTGATTGCCTAGCTCCAGCTTTAGGTTCTGTACACGGTCCTTACAAAGGTGAGCCTAACTTAGGATTCGCTGAAATGGAACAAGTTCGTGACTTCACTGGCGTACCTTTAGTATTACACGGTGGTACTGGTATCCCAACTGCTGATATCGTAAAAGCTATTTCTTTAGGTACTTCAAAAATTAACGTAAACACTGAGAACCAAATTGAGTTTACAAAAGCTGTTCGTGAAGCATTAAGCAAAGACCAAGAAGTTTACGATCCTCGTAAATATATTGGACCTGGCCGCGACGCTATTAAAGCAACTGTTGCTGGTAAAATGCGTGAATTCGGTTCTAACGGTAAAGCGTAAGAATAAAATTCCGTTTTGGAAACCGTCTAGTCTTTTAGACGGTTTCCTTTCGTTGTATAATGAAAGCGTGAACAAGTCTAAAGATTTTTATCATTTTGTTTTTGAAATAGAAAATAATGTGCATAGTCCTATTAATAAATGTGATAATGTATCTAAATTGATAATGTAAATTCGATGAATAGTTAATCTTTATCTATTCGTACTACGGGAGAAATGAAGATAATGGTTTCCTATTTATTGAGTGTTAGGGTGGAAAGAGTGATTGAGATTCTTAAGGGGAGCTTTCTATAAGGATATAGAAAGTAAATACATTCATAAGAAGGGAGCTCAATATGGAAAAATTGCTAATTGAAGGCGGAAGAGCTTTAAATGGAACAATTCGAGTGAGTGGTGCAAAGAACAGCGCCGTTGCACTAATTCCAGCGACAATTTTAGCAGATACTCCAGTAACTATTGGTGGTGTCCCTAATATTTCGGACGTGAAAATGTTAGGAGACTTGCTAGAGGAAATTGGAGGAAGAGTAGCTTATGGACAGGAGGAAGAGATGATAGTCGATCCTTCTAACATGGTTGCAATGCCTTTACCGAATGGAAAAGTGAAAAAATTGCGTGCTTCTTATTATTTAATGGGTGCGATGCTTGGCCGTTTTAAAAAAGCTGTTATTGGGCTTCCAGGTGGATGTCATTTAGGACCGAGGCCTATTGATCAGCATATTAAAGGATTTGAAGCGTTAGGTGCACATGTTACGAATGAACAGGGTGCGATTTATTTAAGAGCAGATGAATTGCGCGGGGCACGTATTTATTTAGATGTTGTTAGTGTAGGAGCTACAATTAATATTATGCTAGCAGCTGTGCGAGCGAAAGGTAGAACTGTTATTGAAAACGCAGCGAAAGAACCAGAGATTATTGATGTAGCTACATTGTTAACAAGCATGGGTGCACGCATTAAAGGTGCGGGCACAGATGTAATCCGAATTGATGGTGTGGATTCACTGCACGGTTGTCACCATACGATCATTCCGGATCGTATTGAAGCGGGTACGTATATGATTTTAGGAGCTGCATCAGGAGGAGAAATAACGGTTGATAATGTGATTCCGCAGCATTTAGAGTCAGTTACAGCGAAGTTAAGAGAAGCTGGTGTCCAAGTTGAAACGAACGATGACCAAATTACAGTGAACGGTAATAGAAGGTTAAAAGTAGTTGATATAAAAACGCTTGTATATCCAGGATTCCCAACAGATTTACAACAACCATTTACAACGCTTTTAACAAAGGCGCACGGAACGGGTGTTGTAACGGATACGATTTACGGCGCACGCTTTAAACACATTGATGAATTACGTCGTATGAATGCACAAATTAAAGTGGAAGGTCGTTCGGCAATTGTAACTGGTCCTGTTTTATTGCAAGGTGCAAAAGTGAAAGCAAGTGATTTGCGAGCTGGGGCGGCTCTTGTTATTGCAGGGTTAATGGCGGATGGAATTACAGAAGTAACCGGACTTGAGCATATTGATCGAGGTTATGAAAATATAGTAGACAAGCTTAAAGGTCTTGGCGCAAATATTTGGCGAGAACAAATGACAAGCCAAGAAATTGAAGAGATGAAGAACGCATAAGTGATACTTCCGCAAGGGGGAAGCGAAGCATCACTACTTGCGGAAGTATACTTTGTAGAGAAACACGGTTCACAAAATACGGCAGAAATATAAAGACTTAAAGGAGAGGGATTATCGTGGAAAGAAGTTTATCTATGGAGTTAGTACGTGTAACAGAGGCTGCAGCATTATCATCAGCGCGTTGGATGGGGCGCGGGAAAAAGGATGAGGCAGACGGTGCAGCAACATCAGCTATGCGTGATGTATTTGATACAATCCCGATGAAAGGTACAGTTGTAATTGGTGAAGGCGAGATGGACGAAGCACCAATGCTGTATATCGGAGAGAAATTAGGTACAGGATATGGACCACGTGTAGACGTTGCGGTTGATCCTTTAGAAGGGACAAACATCGTAGCAGCTGGTGGATGGAATGCTCTTGCTGTTATTGCAATTGCAGATCATGGTAATTTGTTACATGCTCCTGACATGTACATGGATAAAATCGCGGTTGGCCCAGAAGCGGTTGGGGCGGTCGATATTGATGCGCCTATTATCGATAACTTACGTGCGGTTGCGAAAGCGAAAAATAAAGATATTGAAGATGTTGTAGCGACAGTTTTAAACCGTCCACGTCATCAAGCGATTATCGAAGAAATTCGTAAAGCTGGTGCTCGTATTAAATTAATTAACGATGGCGATGTGGCTGGAGCAATTAACACTGCATTTGATCGCACAGGTGTAGATATTTTATTCGGCTCTGGTGGAGCACCTGAGGGTGTATTAGCAGCAGTTGCATTAAAATGTTTAGGTGGAGAAATCCACGGAAAGCTTCTGCCTCAAAATGAAGCTGAATTAGCTCGTTGTAAAAAAATGGGTATTGAAGATATAAATCGTATCCTTCGCATGGAAGACTTAGTAAAAGGTGACGATGCAATCTTTGCGGCAACAGGCGTAACAGACGGAGAACTATTACGCGGCGTTCAATTTAAAGGGAGCGTAGGAACAACACAATCCCTTGTTATGCGTGCAAAATCAGGCACAGTACGCTTCGTAGACGGACGTCATAGCTTGAATAAAAAACCAAACTTGGTTATTAAATAAAAAGTGCAAGCGGCTCGTTCAGAATCGCAGGGCATTGGAACTCTCGACCTTGAAGCGCTTTTTGCTTCGAGCGAGAGAGTGAAATGACCGGAGATTCTAGCCGCTGGAACTGGATTAAATAAAAGTGCAAGCAGCTCGTTCAGAATCGCAGGGCATTGTAGCTCCTGACCATTCTAGCTACTGGAACTAGGTTAAATAAAAGCGAAGACAAATTTTCTTGTCTTCGCTTCTTGTATTTGTGTTTCAACGTATTGATTAAAACTAGATAAAAGGGTTACAATAGTGAATATTACCCTACTTGAACTTATTGCCTTTCATTATTAATTATTTGCCTTCCGTATTTTTTCCCTTTACCCATGTGAAAAGAGAATAACGTTAAAGTGTGGTGTCTGAATGAATTTGTCAATTGCAGCATTAGAAAACATGAAATTAAAAGAGTTATACGAGCTTGCGAAAGAATTTAAGATTTCGTATTATAGCAAATTAACGAAAAAAGAGTTAATCTTCGCTATCCTAAAAGCTCGAGCAGAAAAAGAAGGTTTCTTCTTCATGGAAGGCGTATTAGAAATTATTCAATCAGAAGGATTTGGATTCCTACGTCCTATCAACTATTCTCCAAGCTCAGAAGATATTTATATCTCAGCTTCGCAAATTCGTCGTTTCGATTTACGTAATGGAGACAAGGTTTCTGGTAAAGTACGACCTCCGAAAGAAAATGAACGCTATTTTGGATTATTACAAGTTGAAGCTGTAAACGGAGATGATCCAGAGTCAGCAAAAGAGCGTGTGCATTTCCCTGCATTAACACCATTATACCCAGATCGCCAAATGAAATTGGAAACGGAACCGAAAAAGTTACCGACACGCATCATGGATTTAATCGCACCAGTTGGATTTGGACAACGTGGTTTAATTGTCGCGCCTCCAAAGGCTGGTAAAACAAGTCTATTAAAAGAAATCGCACACAGTGTTACAACAAATCACCCGGAAGCTGAATTAATTGTACTTTTAATTGATGAGCGTCCAGAGGAAGTAACAGACATTGAACGTTCTGTTAAAGGAGATGTTGTAAGCTCTACTTTTGATGAAGTGCCAGAAAATCATATTAAAGTAGCGGAACTTGTGTTAGAACGTGCAATGCGTCTTGTAGAGCACAAAAAAGATGTTATCATTTTAATGGATAGTATTACCCGTTTAGCGCGAGCTTACAACCTTGTTATTCCGCCAAGTGGTAGAACATTATCGGGTGGTATCGACCCAGCTGCCTTCCATAGACCGAAGCGTTTCTTTGGAGCTGCACGTAATATTGAAGAAGGCGGTAGCTTAACGATTTTAGCAACAGCGCTTGTTGATACAGGATCTCGTATGGACGATGTAATTTACGAAGAATTTAAAGGAACTGGAAATATGGAACTTCACTTAGATCGTTCATTAGCTGAGCGTCGTATCTTCCCGGCAATTGATATTCGCCGTTCTGGTACACGTAAAGAAGATCTATTAATTCCGAAAGAACATTTAGACAAGCTATGGGGTATTCGTAAAACAATGCGTGATACACCAGACTTTGTCGAAGGTTTCTTACGTAAACTTCGTCAAACAAAGACAAATGAAGAATTTTTACAAAACATTGTTGCAGACTCAAAAAGATATGTAACAACTAAGTAAAGGGAAAAGATTGGGACTCGCTTATTTTGTGGTAAGCGAGTTTTTTATGTTTTTTTAAGGGAATATTAGAGAGAGTAATATATGGGAAAAATTTTATTTTTTGAGATGAAAATTATATTTGGGTCGAGAGTTTGAAGTGTCCCGGATTCTGAACGAGCCGCTTGCGCTTTTAAATTTTAAAAAGACAAAAACAGGTAGTTGCAAAATGGAGTTAGCCTTGTTATAATTTCATCATATGTGTTTCATCAATATAGTTGTGTAAGCAGCTGAAGATGAAAAACTCTGTTTCGAAAATGATTCAGGGCGGAAGGAGATGAAAAGAATGAAAGCAGGAATCCATCCAAATTACAATAAAGTTGTATTTATGGACACGAACACAGGCTTCAAATTCTTAAGCGGGTCTACTAAAGGCTCTAGCGAAACTGTTGAGTGGGAAGATGGTAACACTTATCCATTACTAAAAATTGAGATCAGTTCTGATTCTCACCCATTCTACACTGGACGTCAGAAGTTTGCTACTGCAGACGGACGTGTTGACCGCTTCAATAAGAAATACGGTATCAAGTAATAAAGAACATAAAACAGGCAAGTGTATGTATTCGCTTGTCTGTTTTTTTTGCAAAAATATTAAACCTTTACCCTACTTTGGATTAGGAAAGTAGATGAAAGGAGAGCTCAATGTACTTAATGAATCAAAATGGTTGGATTGAAGTGATTTGCGGGAGTATGTTTTCTGGAAAATCAGAAGAGCTCATCCGCCGTATACGACGTACGCAATTTGCGAAACAACATGCGATTGTATTTAAACCATGTATTGATAATCGTTATAGTGAAGAAGACGTTGTATCACATAATGGATTAAAGGTTAAAGCAGTTCCTGTTTCAGCTTCAAAAGATATATTTAACCATGTAGCAGAAGAAATGGATGTTATTGCAATCGATGAGGTACAATTTTTTGATGGGGACATTGTGGAAGTGGTGCAAGTATTGGCAAATCGTGGCTATCGTGTCATTGTAGCTGGATTAGACCAAGATTTCCGTGGTCTACCATTTGGACAAGTTCCTCAGCTGATGGCGATTGCTGAACATGTAACTAAGTTGCAGGCAGTGTGTTCTGCATGCGGATCTCCTGCAAGTCGTACGCAACGTTTAATCGATGGAGAACCAGCGGCATTTGATGATCCAATTATTTTAGTTGGGGCTTCAGAATCGTATGAACCACGTTGTCGTCATTGTCATGCAGTACCTACAAAACAAAGATAAATGAAACTCGCTATGTAGAGCGGGTTTTTTTCGAAAATAGATGAAGATTGGTGGCCAGCTCTTCGTACAGCTAAGAACTTTAGCAGTCAGAGCTGAGCAAGCCGCTTGCGCTTTTAAATATTATCTAGCTCCAGCGGCTAGAATCTCCGGTCATTTCACTCTCTCGCTCGAAGCAAAGAGCGCTTCAAGGTCGAGAGTTCCAATGTCCTGCGATTCTGAGCAAGCCGCTTACGCTTTTAAATATAATTTGCGTTTTTTTGATTAAGTACCATATACTATTTGTATTAGATACTAGGATGTAGAGGTGAATGGTGTGTTAGATCGTTTGCAGGCTGTAGAAGATCGTTATGAGAAGTTAAATGAATTGTTAAGTGATCCAGAGATTATTAGCGATACCAATAAGCTTCGTGAGTATTCAAAGGAACAATCTGATATGCAGGAAACGGTAGAGGTGTACCGTGAGTATAAAGATGTTCGTGAGCAATTAAGAGATGCAAAAGCAATGTTAGAAGATAAGTTAGACGCTGATATGCGTGACATGGTAAAAGAAGAGGTTTCTGAATTAGAAGGGCAAGATAAAGAATTGTCAGAGCGTCTGAAAATTTTACTTGTTCCAAAAGACCCTAATGATGATAAAAACGTTATCGTTGAGGTTCGTGGTGCTGCTGGTGGTGACGAGGCCGCTTTATTTGCTGGTGATTTATATCGTATGTATAGCCGTTATGCTGAGGTACAAGGTTGGAAAACTGAAATTATCGAAGCGAGCTATACAGAGTTAGGCGGATATAAAGAGATTATCTTTATGATTAACGGTAAAGGTGCGTTCGCGAAGCTGAAATTCGAGAATGGTGCTCATCGTGTACAACGTGTTCCTGAAACGGAATCTGGTGGACGTATTCATACATCTACAGCAACTGTAGCTGTATTACCAGAGGCAGAAGAAGTAGAGATTAGTATTCATGAAAAAGATGTTCGTGTTGATACGTTTGCTTCTAGTGGTCCTGGTGGACAAAGTGTTAATACAACAATGTCAGCGGTACGTTTAACGCATTTACCGACTGGTGTAGTTGTATCGTGTCAGGATGAGAAATCACAAATCAAGAATAAAGAAAAAGCGATGAAAGTATTACGCGCACGTGTTTATGATAAGTTTAGACAAGAAGCGCAAGCTGAGTATGATCAAAACCGTAAACAAGCTGTTGGTACGGGTGATCGTTCAGAGCGTATTCGTACGTATAATTTCCCGCAAAACCGCGTTACAGACCATCGAATCGGTTTAACGATTCAAAAGCTAGATCAAATCTTACAAGGTAAGTTAGATGATTTCATCAATGCCTTAGTGATGGAAGATCAGGCTCAAAAGATGGAGGCAGCTGAGTAATGCGTGTCTATGAAGCCCTGAAATGGGCTTCTTCTTTTTTACAGGAAAATGGACGAGATGAAAATGCGGGAGAACTTGTCCTTTGTCATGTATTAAAGACGAACAGAACCGGAATGCTCATGAATATGCGTGAAGAAATAACTGTGGAACAAGAAACAAGTTTTACGGAGTTTATTCACAAGCATGTAGAAGGTATTCCTATTCAATATATGATTGGTTATGAAATGTTTTATGGACGGTCGTTCTTTGTGAATGAAGAAGTATTAATACCCAGACCGGAAACAGAAGAGCTTATAGTGGGAGTGTTAGAAAGAATCGAGCGTCATTTTGGTGATGAGAAACTGCATGTGGCGGACATCGGTACAGGTAGTGGAGCGATTTCTATTACGCTCGCTTTAGAAAATAAAAATCTTCATGTGTATACGGTAGATATTGCACAAGAGTCGATTGAAGTTGCAAAAGAAAATGCAAAAACCTTGGGCGCAGAAGTAACGTTCTATCATGGTGATTTATTGTCACCATTTTATAAAACAGGTCAAAAGTTAGATGTTGTTGTTTCAAACCCTCCATATATACCGGAAGAGGATTGGCGTGGCCTTTCTCCTGTGGTGAAAGAGCATGAGCCAAGGAGAGCACTTGTTGGCGGTGAAGACGGATTAGATTTCTATCGCCGTTTTATGGAAGAGTTGCCGAATGTGTTGCAGAAGAAAGCAATTGTGGCATTTGAAATTGGAGTAGGGCAAGGCGAGGATGTAAAAGGGTTGTTACAACAAGCTTTTCCACATGCTCATGTTGAGGTTGTTTTTGATATTAATGGAAAAGATCGTATGGTATTTGCAGAGATGGAGTAAGGTTCACACCTTACTCTATTTTTTTGTGGAAAAATTTATATAGATTTTGAATTTAATAGTTTAGAAAGATGAAAGTCTGTCCACACTGTTTGTAGAAGGGACGGTGGAGGAAATGAAAAAACAAGTTATTGCTTATCTTCTTCTATTACTAATTGGTGCACAGTTGCTTGTGCAGTTTGGATATATGAAAGCTGATGCGAAAGGGCCTTCAGTTATTCCGAAAGAGGCCGTTCGATTACGGATTTTAGCAAATAGTGATTCAGATAAAGATCAGGCCTTAAAGCGCAAAGTGCGTGATGAAGTAAAAGCACAAATTGATGGATGGGTAGCAGATTTAACTTCATTTGAAGAGGCACGTAAAGTCATTCAAAGTCATATTCCAGAAATCGAAAAAACAGTGGCAAATACGTTTAAAAAAGAAGGAAGTAAAGATTCATTTCAAGTGAAATTTAGTAAGAATGTAAAGTTCCCTACAAAGGTATATGGTAATTTTATTTATCCAGCAGGGGAATATGAGGCGGTATTGATTACAATTGGGGAAGGGGAAGGGGCAAACTGGTGGTGTGTATTATTTCCACCGATGTGTTTCTTAGATTTTTCAAGTGGTACAGCTGTAAGGAAAGAAGAACATGTTGTGAAGGCTGAATCTCCTGAAGAGGAGCAAGTAAAACAAATAGATGATGAAGAAGTAGTAAATACAGAAGAGAAAAAAGAGGATGAGGTGAAAGAAAAGAAAGCTGTAAAGCAGGAAGTCGCAAAAAAAGTAACAGCTTCTGAAAAGAAAGTAGTAAAAAATGAAACAAAAGTAGAAGAACAACCTGTAAGTAAAGAAGAAACAAAAACTGTGGAAAAAGTGGAGAAACCTGTGGAACAAAAGCAAGAAAAACAAAATGAGTATGTAAAAGTAGAGGAGGAAGAAGAAAAGCCAGAAGTTAAGTTATTTATTGTAGAAGCTTTTACATCTTTATTCTCTAAATAGTACTATTAGTAGGTCCCTTCTCATATATAACAAAGAGGAGGGATTTACTATGAAGAAAGTATATTTTGCTACGAAAACAGATGTGGAAAGATTGCATTCTTTTTTCGGACAAGCTAATAAAAAAGATGATAAAATAAATGAGTTGTACGCGCAATTTATGATTTTGGAAGAGGCGGAAGAAATACGGGCTGTCATCGGATATGAACAAAGTGAAGAACACGCACTGATTCGTTCTTGTTTATTCACACCTAATGTGGATAAACAGACTTTCTTATATTTTTTTGAAATGTTTTTGCAGTATATGAACGAAAAAAATATTCGACAATTGTACTTACTAACAAATCATCCACAATCTATAACAATCTTTCAGTTTTTTGACTTTGTTACTATAGAGAAAGAAAACGTACCAGAGGGAATTCGACAGTTAGAACACTTTTGTAAAAATATAAAAGAGCCAAATGCAATAATACTAAATTGTCAGCTATTCACAAAGTTATCCACGGATTAATTAGGTTTATCCACATTTTGTGGATAAACCTTGTTTGTCTTTTGGATAAATCTCATAGTAAACTAAAAATAGACAAGTATTTCAGGGTAGAAAAGGACGTGGGAAAAAATGCATACAAATATGTGGGTTGTGGATAATGTTGTGGAAAGAAAAAAATATTATCCACAGTTACAAGAAGCAGCAAAATTATTAAGGGAAAATGAGGCGATTGCCTTCCCTACAGAAACGGTATATGGACTAGGTGCAAACGCGATGAATGATGAAGCAATTGCGAAAATTTTTGAAGCGAAAGGAAGACCGAGTGATAATCCACTTATTGTCCACATCGGTACAAAATCACAGTTAGATGGGATTGTGAAAGAAATCCCGCCAGTTGCAGAGAAGTTAATGGAGCATTTTTGGCCAGGCCCGTTAACAATTATTTTACCTAGAAAAGAAGGGATTTCAGAGAAGGTGACGGCAGGACTTAATACGGTTGGAGTAAGAATGCCTGATCATCCAGTAGCGCTTGCTCTTATTGAAGAGGCAAATGTGCCTGTTGCAGCACCGAGTGCGAATCGCTCTGGGCGCCCAAGTCCGACACTAGCTTCTCACGTATATGAAGATTTAAATGAGAAAATTGCAGGTATTGTAGATGGTGGTGCGACGGGAGTAGGTGTTGAATCGACTGTAATTGATTGTACGAGCGAGGTTCCAACGATATTACGCCCAGGTGGGATTACGAAAGAACAATTAGAAGCGGTAATCGGTACTGTTTCTTTAGATCCGGCTTTAAAGGACGAGAAGGAAAAACCGAAATCACCTGGAATGAAATATACACATTATGCACCGAAAGCGCCGCTTAGTATTGTTGAGGGCTCACGTGAATTTATTCAGCTTATTGTGGATAAGAAAAAGGAAGAAGGATTTAAAGTAGGTGTATTAACGACGGAAGAATATCAGCATGTATATAGCGCGGATGTTGTATTATCTTGTGGTGTTCGAAGTGATTTAGCTAGCGTTGCGACTAAATTATATGATGTACTTAGAACGTTTGATGCAAGTGAAGTGGATGTTATTTTTAGTGAATCATTCCCGAATGAAGGAATAGGGAATGCCATTATGAATCGCTTAACGAAAGCGGCAGGCCATCAGGTTATTACTGAATCGTAAGGTACGATTAGCAAACCGAATATTTCTCCTCGGATAAGCATATTTTGAAGTAGCACGTCCGAGGAGGGACATGAATGACGTTTGAACAGCTAATACCTTTAATAATTATGGCATTCGCTTTAGGGATGGATGCGTTCTCGGTGAGTCTTGGTATGGGGATGATGACCTTAAAGTTAAGACAAATCCTGTATATCGGTATGACTATAGGGATATTTCATATTATCATGCCATTTATAGGGATGGTATTAGGTCGTTTTTTATCAGAACAGTATGGAGACATTGCACATTTTGCAGGTGCTATTTTATTAATTGGACTAGGATTCTATATTGTGTATTCATCTATTTTGGAGAATGAAGAGACTAGAACGGCCCCTATTGGAATTAGTTTATTCGTATTTGCATTTGGCGTTAGTATAGATAGTTTTTCAGTAGGCCTTAGTCTTGGTATTTACGGGGCGCAGACAATTATTACGATATTACTTTTTGGATTTGTTAGTATGTTATTAGCGTGGATTGGTTTATTAATTGGTAGACATGCAAAAGATATGCTCGGCACATATGGCGAGATAGTAGGTGGTATCATTCTCGTTGGATTTGGATTATATCTCCTTTTTCCTATATAATTTTAAATAGGAGGGAGTTATGAATAAATTATTGGAATGGTATATTCGATTTTTAACTTTTTTCCCTAGGTGGTTAAGACGGCTTGTTATTTGGGGTATTATTTTGCAAATTTCAATTTTAGGTTGGATGAAGTTAATTCGCGAATGGTAAGATAGCTCCTTTCTGTCCATAGTTTTATTTATACTATACTGATTGCGCTAAAAAATTATAGATATAGAAAGGATGAGATGAATGACGAGATTGAAGCAAGTTTTTGGTATTATTATTAGTTTTTTTGTTTTTTGGTTTAGTATGCTCGGTGTACAAATGTTTGCTGAGTTTTTAGATATTGAGTCATTGAAGTTTGTTGCGGGAAAAACGGAGGCAGCGCGTGCCTTTTATTCTCCGTATCCGTTTATAATCGTTTTTCTTATTACATTGCTTTCCCTATATTTCTTAGTAATTAAGCTTGGGAAACCGAAAAAAGAGAAAGTACCTACTTTAGAGGAAAAAAAGGAAGAATTACAATGATAAAATCCCTTGCTAAATAGCAGGGGATTTTATGTTTGAGTGATGGAAGTAATTGAGTTACATTCGCTTTTAGATATATCCAGTTCCAGCGTCCACTTTTAAACAGGCCTCACCAATTCAAATTGTTCTCCTAGTTTTGCGTAGTTGTGTCCTGCTAGGCGGCTTACTGGTTTTAGTCCTTCTGCATGAATGCGGCCGTTTTCGTATAGGTGTTCTGCGACGTGGAAACGAACGACGCGTCCGATTAGTAGATCGCAAGCTGGTGAGTCTTCTGTTCCGCCAAGAGGGATTGCGCGTTCTAGTACGCACTCCATTCGAATATTTGCTTCTTTTACACCTGGAACGGAGATAACATCACTTTCAATTGGTGTTAGTTTTGCTAGTTCAATTTCGCTTTCATTTGGCGGGAGGTTAGCCGCTGTTTCGTTAATTGCTTCTACGTAAGATTCATCAGAAATATGTACGACAAACTCACCCTTTTCGATTGCGTTTCGAGAAGTATCTTTCGGTGTACCTGCTTTTCGTTGTACAGAAACTGAGATAAGTGGTGGATTAGCAGCAACAATATTGAAATAGCTATACGGTGCTCCGTTTAATACGCCGTCTTTTGTTACAGAAGTAACGAATGCGACAGGGCGTGGAATGATACTTCCCGTTAATAATTTGTAATTCTCTTTTTCCGTTTGTTCATTTGGATTAATTGATAACATGCGTAAAATCCCCTTTCTAAATATGACGACTTATTGTTTGTTTACAAGATGTTAGTGGAAAACTCCTGCTGAAAATAATATTTTTATTACATAAAAAGAACTTACTTCATTGTGATTGAAGTAAGTTCCGTCTAAATAATCTCGAATTCAAGATAAAAATTATAATAAAACGTATGCGCCAGGTCCGATTAAAGCTACACCAATCGCAACAGCGATTAACATTAAATTGTATTCATATCCGTTTTGTGTTACCCAGTAACCATTTTTTCCGTGAACAGTGAAGATTGCCATTAACATTGTTCCAACGATAAATAATGAACCAATTGCAGTGAAAATACCTGATGCGAATAAGAAGCCACCTAATAATTCAGTTGCGCCAGCCATAAATGCCATGAATACACCAGGACGTAAACCGATTGACTCCATCCAGCCGCCTGTTCCTTTTAAACCGTAACCACCGAACCAACCAAATAGTTTTTGAGCACCATGACCCATGAATGTAATACCTATAATAAGACGAATAATAAGAAGACCGACATCCATCATTTCAAAAAACCTCCTAAAAGTTATTAACTTATCTTATGTAAGTAATAATAAAATAGTTACTTACTTTAGTCAAGTGGATTTCGAAAAAAGTTTGAAAATAATTTTACAAATTAGCGACAAAAAGCAAAATGTAGTAAAGACCTCTAGACAAGTTGGGTAAAAAAAGAGAAAATATAAGTAGAAGTTAACTTCTTATTGTTATTCAGACAATCAGAATTGACTGGAATTTTGCAAAGAGCTACAATAAGAGTCTATTAGTAATGACGTAATTTATTTCGAAAGCGTTTTTACAGTATAATATTCGAAGTATGAAGTCTTACATGTATCCCGAGTTTTACTAGGGATTGCCCTATAAACTTTTAGGTAAATTATAAGGAGGACTATCCTATGTTTAAAAAATTATTCGGTTTTGGTTCAAAAACAAATGAAGAAACAATCGTAGCTCCATTAACTGGAGCAGTGAAAAATATTGAAGAAGTACCAGATCCAGTATTCGCTGGTCGTATGATGGGTGAAGGTGTTGCAATCGATCCTACTGAAGGTGTAGTTGTATCTCCAGTTGATGGTGAAATCGTACAATTATTCCACACAAAACATGCTGTAGGAATTAAAGCGAAAAACGGTACAGAAATTTTAATCCACGTTGGATTAGAAACTGTAAAAATGGAAGGCGAAGGTTTCGAAGCTCACGTTTCTGAAGGCCAAGCTGTAAAAGCTGGAGATAAATTAATCTCATTCGACTTAGAATTAATCCGTGAAAAAGCGAAAAGTACAATTACTCCAATCGTTATTACAAACACAGATGCAGCTGAGTCTATTAAAACAACTGTAGGCGTAACAGCTACAAAAGGTTCAACAGAAGTAATGAAAGTTACAATGAAATAATTATTGTATAAGAGGAATCCGTTTCGTATGAAATGGATTCCTTCTTTTGTTTTGTAGTACGCTTGCTATGTATGTTAAAATACTCTAGGCACTTGGAAATAGGGTTTCACATATATGTGGATAAGGCGCATTTTTCTTAGAAAAAATATAAGAGAAATGCGCCTTTCGTATATTCACATTTCTTTTGTTCTATTCTTATGTACGTTATGATGAAAGATAGGAAAAAGAAGAAAAGGGGTGGGTTTGGATGGAACGAGTATTATTTATTTGCACTGGAAATACATGCCGTAGCCCGATGGCTGAGGCGTTACTTCGTCATCATGGAGAAGGGAAGTTTGAAGTGCAATCTGCTGGTGTTTTCGCCTATCCTGGAAGTGATGCGTCGATATATGCAAAGGAAGCTTTAGCTGAAAAGGGAATTACAATCGATCATGCTTCGCAACAGATAAATGAAGCTTTGATTGATTGGGCAGATATTGTAGTAACAATGACGGAAAACCATAAGCAAATTGTACTTGGGCATTATCCGAGTGTTGAAAAGAAAGTGGATACATTATATGGAGTAACTAAGGGGATAAGTAAGGATATTTCAGATCCATTTGGCGGTTCACTTTCTATTTATAAAGAAACGTTAGAAGAGATGGAAAAACTTGTACAAACTTTACTGAAAAAACATTCAGAAGGTTGATGTTTCGTGTATAATACGATATTGGAGATTACTTCGTTCCGTTAAGGTAACGAGTGAGAAATGAAGATAATTGATTGAAACTTTGGAGGGGTAAAAATGAAAGTAGTAGTAGCATCTGATCACGGCGGTATGAATATCCGTAAAGAACTTGTAAGTTTATTAGAAGAGTTAAATATTGAATATATTGATTTAGGTTGTGAATGTGAAGCTGGTTCTGTTGATTACCCTGATTTTGCGTTTCCAGCAGCGGAAATGGTAGCGCATGGCGAGGTAGATCGTGGTATTTTAGTTTGTGGGACAGGCATCGGTATGTCAATTGCAGCAAACAAAGTAAATGGTATTCGTTGTGCATTAGTTCATGATACTTTCAGTGCGAAAGCAACGAGAGAGCATAATGATACGAACATGTTAGCAATGGGCGAGCGTGTAATTGGTGCAGGTCTAGCACGTGACATCGCAAAAATTTGGTTAACAACTGACTATGAAGGTGGTCGTCACGAAAACCGCGTAGGAAAAATTAAAACATACGAAACAAAGTAATAGATTCTAACTAGAAGTAGTATGAAATATAATTTGGTGAACCAACCTGTGAAAGGAAGAGGCGTAATGACAGAAATCGTAAAGGTAAGAGAACAGTTACAAATTTCGCTTGCTGATTTCCAAGAACAAGCTTCATTACAAAGTGGTCAAATTTTTGTAGTGGGGTGTAGCACGAGCGAAGTGCTAGGAGAAAGAATTGGGACATCAGGAACGATGGAAGTAGCAGAGGCGATTTTTTCTGAGTTAAAACAATTTCAAGAGCAAACAGGTATTGAGTTGGCGTTTCAATGTTGTGAGCATTTAAACCGTGCTTTAGTAGTTGAGAGAGAGTTGGCGATGAAATATCAATTTGAAATTGTAACAGTTACGCCTGTTAGATCAGCAGGTGGTGCATTAGCAACATATGCGTATCACAATTTGAAAGATCCGGTAGTAATTGAGTTTATTAAAGCAGATGCAGGAATGGATATTGGTGATACATTTATCGGTATGCATTTAAAGCATGTAGCTGTTCCGGTTCGTACAGGTGTGAAGGAAATTGGAAGTGCGCATGTAACGATGGCAACGACACGTGGAAAACTAATTGGTGGAGCACGTGCTGTTTATGCGGCGAAGGAAGAGACTATAACTTGCCGTTAGACATGAAAAATTATAAAGTCGCATAATAGCTTTATATCGAAAGATAAAAGGTATGTAGTCTGACTTTATAATAGAAGAAAGAAAAGACCGATTTTCGGTCTTTTTTTTCTTTTATGATATAGAAAGTCATGTTAGAATGTAGTTGAAAACATGAAGGTTCGAAAGAATTACAACCTGAATTTTCGTTTTTTCTGAATAAATGAGAAAAAACTATTGGGAATCGATGTAATTCGTTCAGAAAAGGGGGATTTTGGTGGATCATTTAAAACGTCAAGATGAAAAGGTATTTGCTGCAATTGAGGCGGAACTAGGAAGACAGCGTTCAAAGATTGAGTTAATTGCTTCGGAAAACTTCGTAAGTGAAGCAGTAATGGAGGCGCAAGGTTCTGTTTTAACGAATAAGTATGCTGAGGGATATCCTGGAAAACGTTACTATGGTGGCTGTGAGCACGTAGACGTAGTGGAAGATATCGCACGTGATCGCGCGAAAGAAATTTTTGGTGCAGAGCATGTAAATGTTCAGCCACATTCTGGTGCACAAGCGAACATGGCAGTATACTTTACGATTTTAGAGCAAGGCGATACAGTACTTGGTATGAATTTATCTCATGGTGGTCACTTAACACACGGAAGCCCTGTTAACTTCAGTGGAGTACAATATAATTTCGTAGAATATGGCGTGGATGCTGAATCTCACCGTATTAATTACGATGATGTATTAGCAAAAGCGAAAGAACATAAACCAAAATTAATCGTTGCAGGTGCAAGTGCATATCCTCGTGTTATCGATTTCAAACGATTCCGTGAGATTGCAGATGAAGTGGGTGCATACTTTATGGTTGATATGGCACATATCGCTGGTTTAGTAGCTGCTGGTTTACATCCAAACCCAGTACCACACGCACATTTCGTTACAACGACAACACATAAAACATTACGTGGTCCACGTGGTGGTATGATTTTATGTGAAGAGCAATTTGCAAAACAAATTGATAAATCAATCTTCCCTGGTATTCAAGGTGGTCCACTTATGCACGTAATCGCTGCAAAAGCTGTTGCATTTGGTGAGACACTACAAGATGATTTTAAAACATATGCACAAAATATCATTAATAATGCGAATCGCTTAGCTGAAGGTCTTCAAAAAGAAGGACTTACACTTGTTTCTGGTGGAACAGACAATCATTTAATCCTGATTGATGTTCGTAACTTAGAAATCACAGGTAAAGTAGCAGAGCACGTGTTAGATGAAGTTGGTATTACAGTGAACAAAAATACAATTCCATTTGAAACAGCAAGCCCATTTGTAACAAGCGGTGTACGTATCGGTACTGCAGCTGTAACATCTCGTGGTTTCGGTTTAGAAGAAATGGATGAAATTGCGTCACTTATTGCTTACACATTAAAAAATCATGAAAATGAAGCTGCATTAGAAGAAGCAAGTAAGCGTGTAGAAGCGTTAACGAGCAAATTCCCAATGTACACAGACCTATAATAGATTAAAGAAGACTGCTGAGACGTAATTGTTTTGGCAGTTTTTTTTGGGGACATATATTGTTCTTTAAGTATGTATACAAATGATGAATAAATTTTGGCGATATAATGAAGGATACAGCTCCCATAATTGGTAAAGATACTAGATAGATTCATCGTAAAATCATGATTTTGCCAAATTTGCCCTTGAATATTAGTAGCGTTTTCTTTACAATCGTAAATAGTGTAAAAAAGCGTGCAAACGCATGAATATCATCTAAAGGAGAGATTCACATGGGAAAACTGTATGTATTTGATCACCCGTTAATTCAACATAAGATTACATATATTCGCGATAAGAATACAGGTACGAAAGATTTTCGTGAATTAGTGGACGAAGTAGCAAGTTTAATGGCTTTCGAAATTACTCGCGATCTTCCACTTAAAGACATTGAAATTGAAACACCTGTAAGCAAAGCGACAACAAAAGTGATCGCTGGTAAAAAGCTTGGTTTAATTCCGATTTTACGTGCAGGTTTAGGAATGGTTGATGGAATTCTGAAATTAATTCCAGCAGCAAAAGTAGGACACGTTGGTTTATACCGTGACCCTAAAACATTGCAACCGGTAGAATACTATGTGAAACTTCCAACGGATGTAGAAGAACGTGACTTTATCGTACTAGATCCGATGCTAGCAACAGGTGGTTCTGCAGCTGAAGCAATTAACTCTCTGAAAAAGCGCGGTGCAAAACAAATTAAATTAATGTGTATCGTTGCAGCTCCTGAAGGAGTAAAAGTAGTACAAGAAGAACATCCTGATGTTGATATTTATGTAGCAGCATTAGATGAGAAATTAAATGATCACGGATATGTAGTACCAGGTCTTGGTGATGCTGGTGACCGTTTATTCGGAACGAAGTAAGACAACTGACGAGAGGGGATTCCCCTCTCGTTTTTTTGTACTCTGATGAGGTAGGGGAGGGGGGATAAATATACATAGTATATACAACATAAGTTGAATACACACCACATATAATATAGAAGTCTTACGTCTAAAGAGCACTATATTATGGAAGGAAAGCGTTATATCGTAAAAATATAATAGTGACAAACTTGTGAACATTTCCTTCTATTATAATGAGAAAACTGCTAGAAATTGCATATCTCTAACCAGTATTTAGAAGGGGAACGTTTTCATTTTTGGGAGGAAATGACTAATACTCAAATTTTTTGATTTTTTACGATTTCTCGTTGACACTGTTAATACCCTATTGTATGCTAACAACGGGGATAGATGGTAGGGCTTTCAGTGACAAAAATACATCTATTCCGTGACGAAAATGTAAACTTTTTATTTTGTATAGGATTTATGCAGAAAAATGAGTTATTATTAACACATCGTGAATGAGGGTTACATATTGGAGGGATGAATCCTTGCAAAAAAACGATCGCAGCCATATAAAAGCTTATGCTTTAATGTCAGGTATTCTTGCTCAGTTAGTCGGTTCTATTCTTATTGGAATCTTTGGTGGGCAGTGGATTGATAGTAAGGTTGGAACGTTTCCGTTGTTTCTTATTATAGGGTTATTACTCGGATTAGGAACAGGGATATACGCAATGATTCGACTCATTCGACATTACTATTCGGGAGAGCAATGATGATAGACGTACATGGACTTGTCCAAAGACAAAAGAAATATATGTACTACTTGCTTGCGCTTCTAGTGCTAGGATGGGGATTCACCTCTTACAAGGATGTATTTCTTGGGCTGATTATCGGAACGATTTTCAGTTTTCTTAGTTTGCGCATCATTGCACGTAGAACAGACAAGCTGTTGGATCGCGTAACAAATGGAGAAAACGTGAAGTTTAAGGCGACAGCGGTAAGTACATATTCGAGATTCGCCACGATTGGATTATTAATTTTATTTGCAGCCAAATATCAAGAGTTAATTGCGATGTGGGGCCTAGGTGTAGGATTGCTGACAGGATACCTTGTCATGATCATAGATTTTCTTTATTTAGAGTATAAGAGCAGGGAAGAGAGGTGAATTACTAGTGGAACACGGTAAATTAGTTGAATTTCTAGGTTTAACGTTCGATTTGTCATCAGTTATGATGGTTACTGTAGCAGCAGTTATTGTTTTCTTAATCGCTGTTATCGGAACTCGCAGTTTAGCCCTTCGCCCAACCGGGATGCAAAACTTCATGGAATGGGTGTTTGACTTCGTGAAAGGGATTATCAATAGTACGATGGATTGGAAAACAGGTGGACGTTTCTTAACGCTTGGCGTTACGCTTATCATGTTTATCATCGTATCGAACTTCCTTGGTTTACCATTCATGTATTCAACAGTTGAGGCTGGCGAACATATTGCATGGTGGAGATCACCAACGTCTGATCCAGCAGTTGCATTAACATTAGCCGTGATGGTAGTTACCCTCACCCATTATTATGGAATTAAGATGAAGGGTACGAAAGAATACGTAAAAGGTTATTTCCAACCTATGAAATTCTTATTCCCATTAAAGGTTATTGAGGAGTTTGCTAACACATTAACGTTAGGTCTTCGTTTATTCGGTAACATTTATGCAGGTGAGATCTTATTAGGGTTACTTGCTAAGTTAGGCGGGGCATCATTCCTTGGAGCATTAGGTGCGCTTGTACCAATGTTAGCATGGATGGGATTCAGTGTATTCGTTGGATCAATCCAGTCATTTATTTTCGTTATGTTAACGATGGTTTATATGGCTCATAAAGTAAGCCATGACCATTAATATAATTTAAGTAAGAAAAAATTTATTTTTTTATAATACAAAGGAGGACAAATTAAATGAGTTTAGGTGTAATCGCAGCTGCAATTGCAATTGGTTTATCAGCATTAGGTGCAGGTATTGGTAACGGTCTTATCGTATCACGTACAATCGAAGGTGTTGCTCGTCAACCAGAATTAAAAGGCGCGCTTCAAACAATTATGTTCATCGGGGTTGCTTTAGTTGAGGCACTTCCAATCATCGGTGTAGTTATTGCATTCATCGTAATGAACAAATAAGGGAGACTCCCCTTACATAGATGGCGAAGAGTGTTTTTCCGAACTTTCTTCGCCATTGCTTTATGAACGAAACGTATGTCTTTTTTTTTCATATGATCAATTTAGATATTTTGAAGGGAGTGAATCCTTGTGCCAACTTTATTATTAGGGGCTTCCATTCCATTTGGAACGATTGCTTATACATTGTTCATTTTCTTACTTCTATTAGTAATGCTACGCAAATTCGCGTGGGGTCCTTTAATGGGAATTATGAAAGAACGTGAAGAGCATGTTACTAATGAAATCGACGCTGCAGAAAGAAGTAACGCTGAAGCGAAGAAATTAGTAGAAGAACAACGTGAAATGTTAAAACAATCGCGTGTTGAAGCACAAGAGTTAATCGAAAGAGCGAAAAAACAAGCTGTAGATCAAAAAGATGTTATTGTTGCTGCTGCGAAAGAAGAAGCAGAATCAATTAAAGCATCTGCTGTACAAGAAATTCAACGCGAAAAAGAGCAAGCGATTGCTGCTTTACAAGAACAAGTCGCTTCTTTATCTGTTCAAATTGCTTCTAAAGTAATTGAAAAAGAGTTAAAAGAAGAAGATCAAGTTAAGTTAATTCGCGATTATATTAAAGAAGTAGGAGAAGCGCGATGAGCAATGGGATTGTAGCAAAACGTTATGCTGTCGCTCTTTTTAAAATTGCAAAAGAAAAACACGTATTAGAAATGTTTGAAGAGGAATTACGCCTTGTACAAAACGTTTATGTAAAGAACGGAGAACTACATAGCTTTTTAACGCAACCGAACATTTCAAAAGAGCAGAAGAAAACGTTTCTTGCGAACGTATTCGGATCTGTTTCTGAATCTATTTTAAATACGTTATATATTTTAATTGATAACAAACGCATTGATATCTTACCTGAAATTGCAGATGAATATGTTGTTCTTGCTAATGAAGAACGTAACGTAGCCGACGCAACTGTATATTCTACTCGTCTTCTATCAGAAGAAGAGAAGCTTAACATTGCAGAAGCATTTGCAAAGAGAACGGGAAAAGATGCAATTCGCGTAAAAAATGTTGTAGATGAAGATTTACTAGGCGGCATTAAAGTACGTATTGGAAATCGCATTTACGACGGAAGCTTGCAAGGAAAATTAGCACGTATTCAGCGTGAATTAATGAAGAATAGATAGGGGTGAAGCACATGAGCATCAGAGCTGAAGAAATTAGCGCACTGATAAAGCAACAAATCGAGAACTATCAGTCTGAAATCGAAGTTAGTGATGTTGGTACAGTTATCCAAGTTGGTGACGGTATTGCGCGTGCTCATGGTCTTGATAACGTTATGGCTGGTGAACTTGTAGAGTTCTCTAACGGCGTTATGGGACTAGCACAAAACTTAGAGGAAAACAACGTAGGTATCATTATTTTAGGACCTTATACAGAAATTCGTGAAGGTGACGAAGTTCGTCGTACTGGTCGCATCATGCAAGTACCAGTAGGAAAAGAACTAATCGGTCGTGTTGTAAACCCATTAGGTCAACCAGTTGATGGTTTAGGCCCAATCAATACAACAAACACTCGTCCAATCGAAAGTCCAGCACCAGGTGTAATGGATCGTAAATCTGTTCATGAGCCACTTCAAACAGGTATTAAAGCGATCGATGCTCTTGTACCAATTGGCCGTGGTCAACGTGAGTTAATCATTGGTGACCGTCAAACAGGTAAAACAGCAGTTGCACTTGATACAATCATTAACCAAAAAGATGAAGATATGATTTGTATCTATGTAGCTATCGGACAAAAAGAATCAACTGTACGTAACGTAGTAGAAACACTACGTAAGCACGGTGCATTAGATTACACAATCGTTGTAACTGCATCAGCTTCTCAACCAGCTCCATTATTATACTTAGCTGCTTATGCTGGTGTAACAATGGGTGAAGAGTTCATGTACAATGGTAAACACGTATTAGTAGTATATGATGACTTATCAAAACAAGCAGCGGCTTACCGTGAGCTTTCATTACTATTACGTCGTCCTCCAGGTCGTGAAGCATATCCAGGGGATGTATTCTACTTACATTCTCGCTTATTAGAGCGTGCAGCAAAATTAAGTGATGCAAGAGGCGGCGGTTCTTTAACTGCACTACCTTTCATCGAAACACAAGCAGGGGACGTATCAGCTTACATCCCAACAAACGTAATTTCTATTACGGATGGACAAATCTTCTTACAATCTGACCTATTCTTCTCTGGCGTACGTCCAGCGATCGATGCGGGTACTTCTGTATCTCGTGTAGGTGGATCTGCTCAGATTAAAGCAATGAGTAAAGTATCAGGTACACTTCGTCTTGACCTTGCATCTTACCGTGAGTTAGAAGCGTTCGCTCAGTTCGGTTCTGACCTTGATAAAGCAACTCAAGCGAAACTAAACCGTGGTGCTCGTACTGTTGAGGTATTAAAACAAGGATTACACAAACCATTACGTGTAGAGAAACAAGTTATCATTCTTTACGCTTTAACACGTGGATTCCTAGATGATATCCCAGTAGTAGATATCACTCGTTTCGAAGAAGAATTCCATGCTTGGTTAGATTCTAATGCGACTGACTTATTAGAAGAAATCCGCACAACTAAGAAACTTGCGGATGACGACAAATTTGCAGCAGCTATTAATGGATTTAAAAAAGTATTCGTAGCTTCTGAGTAATGAATAAAAGCTCCAGAGGCTCGTTCAAGCCACTGGAGCTAGATAATATATAAAAGGCATCTCAAGTTTTGAGATTGCTGACGGTTATGTAAAGGAAAAGAGTAGGTGCACCTATTCTTTTCCTTCAATCATGAGCAAGAATATCTTGCAACGTAGATTAGGAAGAGAATTCTTACTAATCGTGCCAACTTCCGGAAAAAAGGTGGTGAAAACCTGTGGCATCTTTACGCGATATAAAAGCGAAGATTAACTCGACAAAGAAAACGAGTCAAATTACGAAAGCGATGGAGATGGTATCTGCATCTAAGTTAAACCGTGCAGAGCAAAATGCTAAATCTTTCGTTCCGTATATGGAAAAGATTCAAGAAGTAGTAGCGAGCATTGCGCAAGGAAGTAAAGGAATTAATCATCCGATGCTAAATGCGCGTCCTGTAAAGCGTACAGGGTACATCGTTATTACATCTGATCGCGGACTAGCAGGTGGTTATAACAGTAACGTATTACGTACAGTAAGTAACGTAATTCGTGAACGTCATAATATGGATTCAAACCAATATTCAATTATTGTGCTTGGCCGACTAGGACGTGATTATTTAAAACGTCGCGGCTTTAATATCATTGATGAAGTAGTTGGACTATCTGACCACCCATCATTTACTGATATTAAAGATCTTGCTTCTCGAGCAATTGCGATGTTTGCAGATGGTGCTTATGATGAGCTGTATATTTACTACAACCATTACGTAAGTAAAATTTCACAAGAAGTAACGGAAAATAAAATTTTACCGCTTACTGATGTGGCGTCTGACAAACCGACGACAGCTTATGAATTCGAACCTTCTGAAGAAGAAATTTTAAAAGTACTATTGCCACAATACGCAGAAAGCTTAGTGTACGGTGCATTACTAGACGGTAAAGCAAGTGAACACGCAGCGCGTATGACAGCAATGAAGAGTGCTACAGACAACGCAATGGAAGTTATCGATTCACTTACACTTTCATTCAACCGTGCGCGTCAGGCAGCGATTACGCAAGAAATTACGGAAATCGTTGGTGGAGCAGCAGCGTTAGAGTAGTAATAAAAAGCGTAGGTGGCTTGCTCAGAAGGGAAGGGCATTGGAACTCCTGACAAAGAGGCGTTCTTTGCCTCGTAGGAAGGGGTGAAATGACCGACCCTTCTAGCCACCAGAGCTAGATTCAATAAAAAGCGTAGGCGGCTCTTTCAAAAGAGTCGCGTAAGCTATAAACCAATAAAAAATTAAAAGCTAACTGCTCGTAGCAAGTTGGCTAATTAAAAGAAAGCTAGGAGGGAACCCGATGAATAAAGGGCGCGTTACGCAAATCATGGGTCCGGTTGTAGACGTTAAGTTTGATGGCGGAAAGCTACCAGAAATCTACAACGCCCTTACGGTAAAACAAAGCAACGAAAACGGAACAAGCATTAACTTAACATTTGAAGTTGCACTTCATTTAGGTGATGATACAGTTCGTACAGTTGCAATGTCTTCCACAGACGGACTTGTTCGTGGTACAGAAGTAGAAGATACTGGTAAAGCAATCTCTGTACCAGTTGGTGATGCAACACTTGGTCGCGTATTTAACGTATTAGGTGATGCAATTGACTTAGATGGTGAGGTTCCTGCCGATGTACGTCGTGATCCAATTCACCGCCAAGCACCTGCATTCGAAGAATTATCTACTAAAGTAGAAATTCTTGAAACTGGTATTAAAGTAGTAGACTTACTTGCTCCTTACATTAAGGGTGGTAAGATTGGTCTATTCGGTGGTGCTGGTGTAGGTAAAACTGTATTAATTCAGGAATTAATTAACAACATCGCACAAGAACACGGTGGTATCTCTGTATTCGCTGGTGTAGGTGAGCGTACTCGTGAGGGTAACGATTTATACCACGAAATGAGCGATTCTGGCGTAATTAAGAAAACTGCGATGGTATTCGGACAAATGAATGAGCCACCTGGAGCACGTCAACGTGTTGCATTAACAGGTTTAACAATGGCTGAACATTTCCGTGATGAGCAAGGACAAGACGTACTATTGTTCATCGATAACATCTTCCGTTTCACGCAAGCAGGTTCTGAAGTATCTGCCCTTCTTGGTCGTATGCCATCTGCGGTAGGTTACCAACCGACACTTGCAACAGAAATGGGTCAATTACAAGAGCGTATTACATCTACAAATAAAGGGTCTATCACGTCTATCCAAGCGGTATATGTACCAGCCGATGACTATACGGATCCAGCACCAGCTACAACGTTCGCTCACTTAGATGCAACAACAAACTTAGAGCGTCGTTTAACACAAATGGGTATTTACCCAGCCGTAGATCCATTAGCATCTACATCTCGTGCACTTTCTCCAGAAATCGTAGGAGAAGAGCATTATGAAGTAGCTCGTCAAGTACAGCAAACTTTACAGCGTTATAAAGAGCTTCAAGATATCATTGCTATCTTAGGTATGGATGAGTTATCTGAAGAAGATAAGTTAGTTGTACATCGTGCTCGTCGTATTCAATTCTTCTTATCTCAAAACTTCCACGTAGCTGAGCAGTTTACAGGTCAAAAAGGTTCTTACGTACCTGTAAAAAATACAGTTAGCGGATTTAAAGAAATTCTAGAAGGAAAATATGATGACCTTCCAGAAGATGCATTCCGTCTTGTAGGTGGTATTGAAGAAGTTATTGAAAACGCGAAGAAAATGATGGCGTAAGGCCTTAGGAGGGACGAATTATGAAGACATTTCCAGTCAGTATTGTAACTCCTGATGGACCGGTTTACGAAAAAGAAGTAGAAATGGTAAGCGTAAAAGCAGAGAGTGGGGAAATGGGGATCTTACCAGGTCACATTCCAACTGTTGCACCATTAAAAATTAGTGCAGTTCGTCTGAAACATGGTGGACACACTGATTATGTAGCAGTAAGCGGTGGCTTTATCGAAGTTCGTCCAGATAAAGTAACTGTATTATCATCATCTGCTGAAGAAGCAAACCATATCGATATCCATCGTGCAAATGAAGCGAAGCGTCGCGCTGAGCAACGTATGCAAGATAAACAAGCACATGTTGACTTTAGACGTGCAGAAATGGCATTACAACGTGCTGTGAACCGTTTAAACGTTTCCGATATGAAATAAAAAATCCGTAAAGGCTTTGCCTTTACGGATTTTTTTGTGTAGTTCATGGATAATTTTACAAAAATGGTATAATTATATTGATGCTTGTATAAGTAGAGAATGTACAACAATTTATAAAGGGGATGAATAAATGATCGGTGAAATGAAACGAGAAGCATTGCACTCTTTAAAGGGAAAATGGGGACTAGGTGTTGGATCAACGATTTTATATTTTATTTTAAGTTATGTTGTTTCAATGGCTGCAATGCTTATACTTTTAATTCCAGGAGTTATTATATTTTTACTATTTGCTGGTTTAACAGGTTCACTTGAAGAAGAAACAATATCAATTGGAGCAGGTATTACATTTGGTATTTTTTATTGCATCATAATAATTTTGAGTAACGCATCGTATGGAATTACATCATACGGTTATACAAATGTATTTTTACAGATGAGTAAACGAGAAGGTGCTAAAGTAGATCACTTATTCGAAGGGTTTCGTGGCTTTAAAAGAATGATGAAAACGATGTGGGCAATGCTTGCGATTTTGTTATATACAGGTACATGGATTCCAATGTTGCTAGTAGCCTTATTCGCATTTTTCGGTGAAGAAGGAAATACGTCGTTTACTATCGCTTTCTTTGTACTATTAGCTATTTCAATCGTTGTTATGATTGTGATGTATTTTTCTTATGCGATGACGTACTATGTAATGATTGAAAATCCAGAGTATAGTGTGTCACGAGCAATGAAAGAAAGTAAGCATCTTATGGAGGGGCACAAATTAGATTTATTTCTGTTGTGGCTGAGTTTTATAGGTTGGGCAATCTTAGCGATTCTTACACTCGGAATAGGATTTTTTTGGCTTAGTCCGTATATGAGTACAACGACAGCGCATTTTTATCGCTATCTTTCAAAAGATGAATTGTAGTAGGAACATGCTATACTAATAGAGTTATTACGTATAGGAGGAACAATATGATTAGTGATTTAAAAGGAGAAGCGCTAGATTCATTAGAAGGGAAATGGGGATTAGCTGTCGGGGCAACATTACTGATTTCGATTCTTATTTCAGCTTTTAGTTTTAGTATTGATTTCATTTTCTTTCAATTTTGGGATTGGAAAGAAGTAAATAACTCACTTTCAGTAGACGTTATTACAATATTGATGGTAGGTCCATTAACGCTAGGTGGTTATCATTTAGCACTACATATCATTCGTGAAAAAGAAGCGAGTATTGGGCATATATTCAGATGGTTTACAGAAGGAAGTAAGTTTATAAAGTCATTTTTATTATATATAGTAGTGAACATTTATATTTTCTTATGGTTTTTATTATTTATTATTCCAGGCATTATTAAATCATTTTCTTATGCGATGACGTACTTTATAATAAATGATCATCCTGAGTATTCCATAAATCAAGCTATTACAGAAAGTCGTCGTATGATGAATGGACATAAGATGGAGTATTTCATTTTATGTTTAAGCTTTATTGGTTGGTTTATATTAAGTTGTATTACGTTAGGGATTGGATTTCTATGGCTAATTCCATATTTTTATACGACGTCAGCAGCTTTTTATGAAGAGATTGCAGAGGAGTATTACGAGAAAACAATTCCGACACTATAAAAACACCCAGTATGAGCTATTGGTTCATACTGGGTGTTTTTTGTAGAAATTTTATAAATTGATGACTAGTAAGTGGTTTACTGAAATAGTAACCTTGCATATATTTACAGTTGTTCTTTTGTAGAAACTTAAGTTGTTTTTCTGTTTCAATTCCTTCAGCAACGACAGAGAGGTTTAAAGTATTTGCAAGGGAAAGGATAGTGGAAACGATAGCTCTTTCCTCAGGTCGATGATCGGCTAGTTGTGTAAATTCTCTCGGTACTTTTAACGTATCGATAGGGAAAATTGATAAATAAGCGAGAGAAGAATAGCCGGTACCGAAGTCATCAATGGACGTTTGAATACCATATTCCTTTAATTGTTTTAGTCTTGATAATGTTTCTTTTTCATCAATCATTGCAATTCGTTCTGTTAGCTCAAGTGTTACATGCTTTGGATCGACTTTAATGTCTGTTAGTATTTGTGAAATGTTGTTGATTAAATTCTCTTGCTGAAACTCTTTTGCGGATAAGTTCACACTTATTTTTAAATCTGTGTAGCCGAAAGTATGCCATATTTTTAACTGGCGACAAGATTCTTTTAATACCCAATGACCGAGCGGAACGACTTGTGGCGTCTCTTCTACAATTGGAATGAACTCACATGGCGGAATGTCACCTAGGAGTGGGTGTTTCCAGCGTAGTAATGCTTCAGCACCAATAATCTTTTTCGTCGTAATATCAATTTGTGGTTGATAGACGAGATAAAACTCTTCGTTTACTAAAGCGAGTGGTAAATCTTTTTCAATTCGAGCTTTTCGTTCCATTTTTTTATACAATTCTTTCGTGTATAGGGAGCTACCATTTTTTCCTTTATTTTTTGCTTCGTACATGGCCATATCAGCATGCTGTAAAATCGATAATGGATCTTCACCTGCTTCAGGATATATTGCAATCCCGATGCTCGGTGAGATTTGTAAATGTTGACTTTCAATTTCGAATGGTTCGTTCATGGCTGCTACAATTGTATCAGCCATTTTTTTTACATCGGGTCTTTTTTTATAATTTTCGATAAGGATTGTGAACTCATCCCCAGCTAGCCGGGCGAGCTTCATATTTGGTGTCGATAGTCTTTCTAGTCTTTTTGCTACGGCAATTAATAGAAGGTCTCCTACCCTATGACCGAGGGTATCATTAATAACCTTAAAGCGGTCTAGGTCGAGAAACATAACAGCAAAAGGCCTTTTTGATATTTCGGATCGAGCAATTGCTTGTTCTACATATTGATGAAATGCACGGCGATTTGCAAGCTCTGTTAAAGTATCATGATATGCTAGAAAATTAATTTGTTCTTGTTGTTGTTTGCTTTCCGTAATATCTTTAATCATTAAATAAACACCAGAAATATGATCCTTTAAAAAGATAGGAACTGCTGTAACATGCAAGTAGTAAATATCCCTATTTTTATGATATGCCCGTACTTCTAAAGAAATAGATTTCCCTTTTTTTACTCGATGAAAGGCATTAATGATTTCTTCCAAATCTTCTTCATACGTAAGTGAATAGTATGGTTGTTTTAATAATTCATTCGTTTGATAACCGAGTAAAGTAGTACCAGCGTTGTTCACGTTGAGAAAATTACCGTATAAGTCTAATGTGAAAATTGGATCTGGATGGTGCTCGTATAAAGATTTAAACATCTGTTGGTTATGATATAGTTCATTTTTTTGTTCTACTAAATCTTCTGTACGTAGTTCAATTTGTTTTTCGAGTTCTGAGTTGAATTGCATTTGAGCTAGTAATAATATTTTATTTTGTTTTCGAACTAAACTATGGCGTATGAGAACGAAGGAGAAAGTTATTATAAGCCCGATTACTACAATAGGTGCAAAAACATATTCAACTAATATAAAAACAATAAGCATTACTACAGAAATATAAGGTAATGACAATCTGATCGATTCCCCAAGTTTAGGTGTTAATAGTACTTGCTCTTGTCTTTCGGGTTCTTTTGTATGCAGAATACAGGCGATTGCTACTAGTACTAAAGTTACTTGATAGAGAGGAGTAACTGTAAACATGGAATACTCGGGTATGAAGTATTTGATATAAGCATAAATCGCATCTGTAGTAGCATATAAAATTAAAGCACTGCCAAGAAGCGCACCAACTTTTTTGGATAATAAGGATAATGGCTTGAATAACAGATTGATTCCTATGAGAAGAAAGAGCAAATCGGCCATTGGATAGGTAAGTTGAACAAATATGTCGATATAGGATGTTGAAGAAACGTGAATGGTGCGTTCAATAAGTAAGTAGTAACTTAAAGTGAATTGTGCTGTAACAATAATACAAATATCACATATCATAAAAAGCTTTTCTAATAAATCGCGGTTATAGATGATTTCATATAGAAAGGCAAATGCAAAGCTAATTAAAAAAAGTAAGTAAAAAAAATCGGACGGATCAACGAATGTATAGTAGTCCTTTAAAATTAAACGTTGATAGGCAACGACCATATCACCAATGAAATAAGAGAGGGTTCCAACAGATAAAATGGTCCAAAATAAACGAGGTAACCCTTCTTTCCTATTTGAAAAATAAAGTATATAACTACAAGCGATAATATCAATGAATAAGGTACTCATTCCAATTAATATTTGAAAAGGAAATGAGTATTCATATAGAAAAGGCATTGCCACGTAATGAATCGCTATAGATAACAATATAATGCTTATAAGAATACTTACATGTGTTTGTTTTTTCATTTATCTCACCCACGGTATATACATATAAATTCCTCTTTTTATTTTTTATTGTTTCTTGAAACATATATATAATTTCTATACTTATTTTAAACAGGTATAGCGAGTTATAAAAATAGATTTTAATAATTCTCGTTTCGGTCCCCAATATATCGACATAGGAATTTGAAGTTTGCTATAATGATTAAAATAGTTGAATTATTTAGAAAAATTTAAAAATAATAATTACTGTAACTAGGACATATTGTTTACTAAGTGAACTTGTTCTTAATTCAGGGGGGAGGGTTTCACAATGGCAAGTGTATATGAAAATAGTTATATGATCGTTTTGATTTTCTTGCTATTAGGTATATTGCTGCCGGTAGTGGCTCTTACATTAGGAAAGATGCTGCGTCCAAACAAACCAAGTGCAGCGAAAGCGACGACGTATGAGAGTGGGATTGAGCCTTTTCATGATGCAAATATTCGGTTTCATGCTCGTTATTATATTTTTGCTTTATTGTTTGTCATCTTTGATGTAGAAACTTTATTTTTATATCCATGGGCTGTTGCATATGACAAGCTCGGTTTATTTGCAATGATTGAAATGCTCATCTTTGTTGTAATGTTGCTAGTTGGATTAGCGTATGCTTGGAAAAAGAAGGTGTTACAATGGTTATAAATTTTGAGGAATTACATCCAAATGAGCGGGCGGAATTAGAACGAAATATCTTTTTTTCTACATTGGAGCAGTTAAAAGGATGGGCACGAAGCAATTCTTTATGGCCGATGACATTCGGACTGGCATGCTGTGCAATTGAAATGATGGGAGTAGGTTCATCACATTACGATTTAGATCGATTTGGGTCATTTTTTCGGACATCGCCAAGGCAATCGGACGTTATGATTGTGTCGGGAACAGTAACGAAGAAGATGGCTCCTATTGTTCGGCGTTTATACGATCAAATGCCCGAGCCAAAATGGGTTATTGCAATGGGATCTTGTGCGACAGCAGGTGGCCCATATGTAAATTCGTACGCTGTTGTGAAAGGTGTGGATCAAATTGTACCAGTGGATGTGTATATTCCTGGTTGTCCACCCAATCCTGCTGCTTTAATTTATGGAATTAATAAATTGAAAGAAAAAATTCGTTACGAGGCAAAGACGGGAAAGCAGGTGACGAATAAATGAGTGATCCAAATAAAGACCTAGAGGATTTGAAAAGAGAAGCGGCTAGGCATGCGAAAGAAGAGGCGAGAAAGCGTCTCGTTGCGAAACATGATGCGGAAATAAGTAAACTTGAGGAAGAAAATCGAGAAAAAGAGAAAGCGCTACCAAAAAATGATGGTATGACTGTGGAAGAAGTAAAACGACGTGCAGCCGCAGCGGCAAAAGCAAAAGCGGCAGCATTAGCCAAGCAAAAAAGAGAAGGAACAGAAGAGGTAACGGAAGAAGAAAAGGCGAAGGCAGCCGCAGCGGCAAAAGCAAAAGCGGCAGCGTTAGCCAAGCAAAAAAGAGAAGGAACCGAAGAAGTAACGGAAGAAGAAAAGGCCAAAGCGAAGGCGAAGGCAGCCGCAGCCGCGAAAGCAAAAGCGGCAGCATTAGCCAAGCAAAAAAGAGAAGGAATCGAAGAAGTAACGGAAGAAGAAAAGGCCAAAGCGAAGGCGAAGGCCGTGGCGGCAGCAAAGGCAAAAGCGGCGGCTTTAGCGAAGCAGAAGGCCTCGCAAGGTAATGAGGGTTCAGGAGATGAAAAGGCGAAGGCAATTGCAGCAGCGAAGGCAAAAGCGGCAGCAAGGGCGAAGACGAGGGGCGCTGAAGATAAAGCGGAAGAGGAGCCGAAGCAGGAAGAGCCATCCGTGAATCAGTCGTATTTAAATCAGTATGTTGAATTTATTAAGGGGGAAAAAGGAGAGGGTGCATTAGTAGATTCCTACATTAATAAACTTTCAAAAGACGTGCCAACTCTTGTTGTGGATCCCGCAAAATATTATGAAGTGATGGAATTACTGCGATTCCATGAAGGACTTGCTTTTGATTATATGTCAGAGTTACATGCGACGGATTTTGTGACACATATGGAAGTGTATGTTCATTTATTTTCATATGGAAAGAAACAGTCAGTAGCGGTGAAGGTGAAGTTGGATAGGGAAGCACCAGAAGTAGAGTCGGTTGCAGCGCTTTGGAAAGGAGCGGACTGGCCAGAGCGAGAAGCGTATGATTTGCTCGGCATTGTATTTAAGGGACATCCGAATTTATCACGTATTTTAATGCCTGATGATTGGATAGGGTATCCGCTTCGGAAAGATTATGAACCGTATGATGTGGAGGTGTAGCTTATGATCCGTACGGAAGAAATGCTTTTGAATGTAGGGCCTCAGCATCCGAGTACGCATGGTGTGTTCAGGCTTGTTATTAAGATTGACGGGGAAATTATTAAAGAAGCTACACCAGTTATTGGATATTTGCATCGTGGGACCGAAAAGATTGCCGAGAGCTTACAGTATACGCAAATTATCCCTTATACAGATCGAATGGACTATTTATCGGCCATGACGAATAACTACGTCATTTGCCATGCTGTAGAGACGATGATGGGGCTTGAAATCCCGGAGCGGGCCGAATACTTACGAGTACTTGCAATGGAGCTTGGAAGGATTGCGAGCCACCTCGTTTGGTGGGGGACAAATCTTCTTGATATAGGAGCGGTCAGCCCGTTTTTATACGCTTTTCGTGAACGAGAGATGATTATAAATTTATTAAACGAATTATGCGGTGCCCGTCTTACTTTTAACTATATGAGAGTCGGGGGTGTAAAGTGGGATGCGCCGGACGGTTGGATTGAAAAAGTGGAAGAGTTTGTTCCGTATATGCGAGAACAATTGGCAGGTTATCATGATCTCGTTAGCGGTAATGAGATTTTCTTAAATCGCGTAAAAGGCGTTGGTATATATAGCGCGGAAGAAGCGATTTCGTATTCTTTAAGCGGAGCCAATTTGCGGTGTACCGGAGTAAACTGGGATCTTCGCAAGGATGAACCGTACTCCATTTATGATCGTTTTGATTTCGATATTCCTGTTGGGAGTGTGGGAGATGCTTGGGATCGTTACGTTTGCCGCATGCAAGAGATTGAGGAGTCATTAAAAATTGTTGAGCAAGCTGTCCAGCAGTTCCCGAAAGACGGAGCTGTGCTAGCGAAAGTGCCGAAAATCATTAAGGCGCCTAAAGGGGAAGCGTTCGTCCGTATAGAATCGCCGCGAGGAGAGATTGGTTGCTATATTGCTAGTGATGGAAAGAAAGAGCCGTACCGCTTGAAGTTTCGCAGGCCGTCTTTTTACAATTTGCAAATTTTACCGAAGTTATTGAAAGGTGAAAACATCGCCAATTTAATTACGATTTTAGGTGGAGTTGATATTGTACTTGGGGAGGTTGATGGCTAATGATTGAAACGCTCTTACAATCACCTTCAAGCTGGACGAATTTCTTCATTTTTTTCGGATTAGCGGTGCTTCTATTATTTGCAGTCCTTGGCTTCGTTACATATGGTATTTTGGCAGAACGGAAAGTGATGGGTTTTATGCAAGGGCGGATTGGCCCAAACCAAGTTGGGGGCCGATTCGGCTTACTGCAAACGGTAGCTGATGTTTTAAAACTATTATTGAAAGAAGATAGTATTCCGAAAGCGGCAGATAAACCGTTGTTTATATTAGCGCCTGTCATTGCATTCGCACCGGCATTTATGGTGCTTGCAGTCATCCCGTTTACTGATAAATTTCAGTTCGCGGATATTGGCGTAGGCTTACTGTATTACATTGCTGTTTCTGGCATTACGACGATTGGTGTCGTAACCGGAGGGTGGGCATCAAATAATAAATATTCCCTTTTAGGAGGGATGCGTGCGGCAGCGCAAATGATTTCTTATGAAATTCCGCTTGTAATGAGTGTAATTGGCGTCGTTTTGTTAGCTGGTAGCCTGAATTTAAATGAAATTGTAGCAGCGCAGGAGAATGTTTGGTACATTTTCGTGCAGCCAATCGGTTTCGTCGTTTTCTTAATCGCAGCGGTAGCAGAGTTAAATAGGACGCCGTTTGATTTACCAGAAGCAGAGTCGGAACTTGTTTCTGGATATCATACGGAATACTCAGGGTTTCGCTGGGCGTTTTTCATGCTTTCAGAGTACGTATATTTCTTCGGAATGGCATCTTTAATTACAGTGCTCTTTTTAGGCGGATGGAATCCAGTTATGTTCCTTGGGTTTATCCCAGGAGCTGTATGGTTTGCTTTGAAATTTAGCAGTGTAGTCTTTCTATTAATTTGGTTCCGCGTTACGTTTCCGCGTATAAGAGGCGACCAGTTAATGGAGTTTGGCTGGAAAGTATTATTGCCAATTGCACTTGCGAATATTTTCTTAACGGCATTGATTAAGGAGTTATTCTTCTAATCTATGAGGGGGGTGCCAGTAAGAGATGAAAGGACTATTTAAAGGATTAAAATATACATTAAGCAATTTGAGTAAGAAGAAGGTGACTTACGATTATCCGAATCAACCGTTGCCGTTGCCAGACCGCTTTCGAGGCATTCAAAAGTTTTATCCAGAAAAGTGTATTGTTTGTAACCAATGCTCCAACATTTGTCCGACAGACTGTATTCAGTTAACAGGAAAAAAACATCCGGATCCTACGAAAAAAGGAAAAATTATCGACACGTATGATATTAATTTTGAAATTTGTATTCTGTGTGATTTATGTACAGAAGTTTGTCCGACAGAGGCGATTGTTATGACAAATAACTTTGAGCTCGCGGAATATTCACGTGATGATTTATTTAAAAATTTGCAGTGGCTTGACGAAAACGACGAAAACGTCAGGAAGGAGAATAAAGCATGAATGGCGAGTTTGTAGCATTCTTCATACTATCCTTGTCTGCAATTATCGGCGGTGTTCTTATGTTGAACTTAACGAAAGTCATGCATATGATGCTAGCTCTCGTTCTGACATTTCTTAGTATCGCAGGTTTGTACTTTCTTTTATCGGCCGAATTTATCGGGGTTGCACAAATTTTACTTTACTCCGGTGCGATTACAATTATTATGATTTTTGGCATTATGTTAACGCAACATAACGCAGAAAATGAATCGCGTCTTACTCTTCGAAAATGGATTATCTTCTTTGCGGTTGTAGCATTTGGGGCAGTTATGTATTTCGCTGTTAACAATATTGATTTTGCAAATGAAAGCACACAAGGAAGTTTACCTCTCCATGAAAAAAACACACTTCAAATCGGTACACTTCTCTATTCGAAATATATTATTCCATTTGAGTTAACCTCAGTTATTTTACTTGTAGCACTTGTTGGCGCGATTATACTTGCGAAGAAGGATGAGAAAGAGGAGGATTCCAATGAGTAGCGTTCCAGCTTCTGCATATTTAACGCTTGCGATTATTTTGTTTTGCATCGGTTTGTTTGGAGCTTTAACGAAGCGAAATACAGTGATTGTATTAGTTTGTATTGAATTAATGCTTAACGCGGCCAATTTAAATTTAGTCGCGTTTAGTAAATTAGGTTTGTTCCCAAATTTAACAGGGCAAATTTTCTCTCTGTTTACGATGGCTGTAGCAGCAGCGGAGGCGGCGGTAGGACTCGCCATTTTAATTGCTTTGTATCGTAATCGTACGACGGTTCATGTAGATGAAATGGATACGCTCAAAGGGTAACATTGTGACCGAAAAGGGGGAAGGAAACAATGATCGATTATGCATGGCTCATACCGCTTTTCCCGCTTGTTTCGTTTTTTTTATTACTTATATTCGGGAAGAAAATTAGAGAAGGAAGCAGTGTACTTAGTATTTTCCTCGTCTTTCTCTCCTTTATATTTGCGGTACTTGTATTAGTAGAACGGTTTTCGAAAGTAGGATTGAAGCATAAGTGGGTATGGCTTAGAACGGGAGATATTGATATATCATTTGGCTTTGAAGTGACTGCATTAGGGGCTTTAATGCTGTTTATCGTTACACTTGTGAGTTTACTTGTACATGTGTATTCGAAAGGTTATATGAAAGGTGATGAAAGATTACCAACCTTTTATGCCTATTTAGGGCTCTTCACATTTGCAATGCTCGGGCTCGTTATATCACCGAATTTATTACAGCTTTATATATTTTGGGAGTTAGTCGGCCTTGGTTCATTTTTACTCATCGGTTTTTATTTCTTTAAAGAAGAAGCGAAGGCTGCTGCGAAAAAGGCTTTTATTATGACTCGTATTGGAGATGTCGGTTTATTTATAGGGATGATCTTACTTTTCTGGCACGCGGGTAGTTTTGAATATGACGCAATATTTAGGGCGATTCATACGGGTGATCTTACCCCTACGATGATTACAATAACAGCGATATTAATTTTTATCGGGGCGATGGGGAAGTCAGGTCAGTTCCCGCTTCATACGTGGTTACCAGATGCGATGGAAGGGCCGACGCCTGTTTCGGCACTTATTCATGCGGCGACGATGGTCGCAGCTGGCGTGTATTTAGTGGCGACGATGTTCCCGCTATTTTCAGCAAGTGCGGTGGCGATGCAGACGGTGGCAATCGTTGGAGCTTTCACCGCAATCTTTGCGGCTTCTATCGGTCTTGTACAAACGGACATAAAGAGAGTGCTTGCTTATTCTACAGTTAGTCAGCTCGGGTATATGATGCTTGCATTAGGGTCTACTGGTTATGTAGCTGGTGTTTTCCATTTAACGACACACGCTTTTTTTAAAGCGCTACTATTTTTGGCGGCAGGAAGTGTCATTCATGCAGTGCATACGCAAGACATTAATAAAATGGGCGGTTTACAGAAGAAGATGAAAGTAACGGGTGCACTATTTTTAATCGGTACACTTGCAATTAGTGGGGTGCCACTCCTTTCTGGTTTCTTTAGTAAAGATGAAATTTTAGCGGTGACTTGGATGAATGGCAATTACGTTTTATTCATATTAGCAGTAATTGCAGCATTTTTAACAGCATTCTACATGTTCCGGCTCTACTTCCTTGTTTTTACTGGGGAAGTAAAGACAAAGGAAGATGTGCATGAATCGCCCCGCATTATGACGTATCCGATGATCGTCCTTGGCGTTCTCGCCGTAGTGGCGGGTTATATGAATACACCATGGTTTGGGACATTCCTCGGGGATTGGCTTACGAAAGATGTAGCATTTAAAGTGCGAGAGGCACACGGACCAGTTTGGATTATGATTGTTGCGACGCTCGTTTCCTTGGCTGGGATTGCTCTCGCATATTTCATATATGGTAAGAAATCTATTTCTAGAGATTGGGCTGGTGGCGATGGAACACCTCTTTATAACCTTTTGAAAGAAAAATATTATGTGGATGAACTATACAATATGACGGTGCTCCCTATTACGAAGGGAATCGCCCATGTGCTTCGCTTATTTGAGGTGTATGTAGTCGAAGGAATTGCCGTTTTAATAGGGAGTCTAATTAAAGGGATAAGCGGACTCGGTTCTAGACTCCAAAACGGAAATGTACAAGTGTACGGCACTGTAACAGCTGTTTCGCTTGCAGTACTCGTCATTATTTTGCTCTATACGGGAGGGGATTTACGATGAATGATTTGTTATTAACGTTCTTCATTTTTTCCCCGCTTTTAGGAATTCTCTTACTTGTATTAACGCCAAAAAAAGAATCGCGTACTGTGCGAGCGCTTGGTTTATTTGGGACGGCGCTTCCATTTGGAATCGCTATCGTCCTCGCTTGTACATATGCTTCTGGAAAGAGTTTGTCGCTATTCGATGAAAAAGTGAAATGGATTAAATTTGGGGATTTTGCAGCGGTGGATAAAAGATGGTTTTCCATTTATTACGAGCTCGGCATTGATGGTTTATCGCTCGTTATGATGGTGCTGACAGCTCTTCTAGCGATGCTTGCAGCAATTGCGGCATTTACTATTAAAAGAAACTTGAAAGCCTTTTATATGCTGCTACTCATGTTAGAAATAGGGATGCTCGGCGTCTTCGCTGCTCAAAATTTAATGTTGTTCTTTATTTTCTTTGAAATTACGTTGCCTCCAATGTTTTTATTAATTGGAAAGTGGGGGAAATTGTCGAGTGAAAAGGCTGCTTATAGTTATTTAATATATAACGGTATTGGCTCCGCTATTTTACTCATCGTTTTCTCAGTTTTATTTGCAAAAACAGGTACAACAAATATTACAGAGCTTAAAGAAATATTAACGAGTGTAGGTGCTGGGGGAGGAATGGCTGTCTCAAGCAGCTTACAGTTCGGTTTGTTTCTTGCCATAATGATTGCCTTTGCGATTAAACTACCCGTTTTCCCGCTACATCGCTGGATGGTCAATGTGCATGTTGAAGCGCATCCGGCTGTAGTTATGCTTCATGCGGGCGTTTTACTGAAGATTGGGGCATACGGTATGATTCGTTTCGGAAAGGGGCTATTCCCGGAATACTTTCGCGAGTTTGCAATGCTTATTGCGATTTTAGGAGTCATTAATTTATTGTACGGAGCCTTCTTAGCGCTCATTCAAACGGACTTTCGGAAGGTGCTTGCTTACTCTAGTATTTCGCATATGGGCATCGTATTAATGGGCCTTGCGGCGTTAAATGCACCAGGTACACAAGGGGCACTATTCCAAGTTGTGTCTCACGGTTTAATTGCAGCCTTACTCTTTTTCTTACTTGGCGTTATAGAACAGCGCTTTGGAACTTCGGACATTACAGCGCTTGGCGGACTCGCAAAAAGTGTCCCGGTACTTAGCGGCTTCTTCTTAGCGGGAGGAATGGCATCGCTTGGATTGCCAGGAATGTCTGGATTTGTTAGCGAGTTTCTTGCTTTTCTCGGTTTATTCCAAGGGGAGCCAGTCATTGCTGCAGTCGGTGTACTTGGCATCATTTTAACCGCTGTATACGTATTGAGAGCGACACTTCAAGTAATATTTGGTAAGAAAGAGTGGGAGGCGAAAGCTGATATACACGGTTGGGAGTATGTGCCTATATTGCTACTTATCTTCTGCATTATTGCAATTGGAATAATGCCAGAAATACTAGGGGATCCGCTTCAAAATACATTGAAAACATTGGGGGTGAAGTAGGATGGATATGAATACGTTACTTAGCTTATCATGGCATCTCATGGTGCCAGAATTCATTATTCTCGGAGCTGCCATCCTTCTTTCCATATGTGATTTGTTTTTTAAGTTGAATCATAGATATGTAGCGCTTAGTGCAATCGCAGCCGTCATATTAGCAATCGTGTCGTTAATCACGCTATACGATGAACCGACAGGAGATATTTTAAATGGATCGTTTGTGTTAGATGGGTTTTCAAAAGGGTTTAAAACGTTGTTATTAGGCGGAGCGGCCCTCATCTTATGCACCGCCATGAGCGATGATAAGAAGAATCCAATTGAAGATAAGGGAGAATATTATTACTTATTTTTAATGGCACTTCTTGGGGCTATGTTTATGGCTTCTAGTGTTGACTTCATTACACTTTTCGTCGGTTTAGAATTGCTTTCACTTTCTTCATATATTTTAGTAGGAATACGAAAAAGGAACCGTGCGTCAAACGAGGCGGCCATGAAATATGTCATTAATGGAGGTATTGGCACGGCAATTACGCTCTTTGGAATGAGTTATTTATACGGTATTACAGGATCAACTAATATCGTGGACATGCAAAAAGTATTCGCAGGGGAGCTTGCTGGTGGTATTCAGTTATTGTTAGCTCTCGCATTTCTACTATTACTCGTTGGACTCTCGTTTAAAATTGCGACAGTGCCGTTTCATATGTGGGCACCAGATGTGTATGAGGGAGCGGCTACGCCTGTTACTGCTTTTCTCGGGACGATTTCTAAAATTGCTGGATTCTTACTCATTATTCGTCTGTTTCTCATGGTTTTTGCAAGTGTATCGGTGCAAGGAGACATGCAATCTTTATACGGACGTATGAGCATATACATTGCAGTACTAGCGAGTATTACGATGATTATTGGAAACGTAGTAGCGTTAAAGCAATATAACGTAAAACGCCTATTTGCCTATTCGGGAATCGCACATGCGGGGTATTTACTCGTTCCGCTTGTCGCATTATCGCCATTTGCGATGGATAGCATGTGGTTTTACATGCTTGCGTATATGCTGATGAATATAGGCGCATTTGCGATTATCCACGGCTTAATCTTACAAAGCGACAAAGAAAATATCACCATTTTCACTGGATTATATAAAAGGTCGCCATTTACAGCGATAGTAATGACGATTTTTATTTTATCGTTGGCCGGGATACCAGGAACAGCTGGTTTCATCGGGAAAATTAACATCTTTTTAGGTGCACTGCATGTAGAGCCAGCTCATTACGTACTAGCTTCTATTATGATGGGGACGACAGTCATCTCATTCGTATATTATTTCCGTATTCTACAGCAAATGTTTTTCCGGACGGGAGAAGTGGAAGAGAAAATTCGTTTGCCATTGAATATAAAGGTTGTTATGAGCCTTTGTGCAATCTCGATTGTAATACTAGGGATTATGCCGATGATTGGATACAATTTCTTTTATGAATATTTTCCATTAATGAAGGATTTCTTCTTCTTAGGGAACGTGGTACAATAGTGAAAATAAAAGGTGTGGAGTTGTTACTCTGCGCTTTTTATTTTGTGTGAATTACAATTGAAAATGCATGTAGGTATATGTTTTTTGAGAGCAAATTACGATGTGAAATGTAAGATGTTTATTTGTATTTGAAAAAGTGTGGCTCCTACTTATCATGGTATCGTTTTTATAGTATTTCGTAAGTAGTAGCTGGGTAAAAAGGGGTCGATTTTTTGGCACATCTTTTAGGGCAACAAGCACTGATTGCCATTGTTTCGCATTTATTGTTTATTACCATTACGTGGTGGGCCTTACAAGGTGTTCACATTGAGCGTTTAATGAAGTCTGGAAAAGTGATGCAGACGCGAGTGTTACTCATCCTAATTACAATTGCAATTGGGACATCTGTAAGTAACTTTTTCCTTGATTATTTAGGCTATTCAAAGAGTTTAACGTATTTAGTAAAGTAAGTGTATAGAACCTCATATCTCCGTTAACAATGGGGATAGGAGGGGATGAAATTGAAGCTTAAAGCCATTCTTATTGTTATGATAAGTGTTGTTTTATTTTTGGTTGGATATAGAGAGATGAAACCGATCAGCGATGAACAGAAAATGGAGAGCATGATTGCAACTTTAGAGAAAAATGATGCTAAAGTAGAGAAGTGGTCATGGTTAGCGCGAGAAACAAAAACAATTTCTAATATACATACGTTTCAAAAGTTGTTAAACGATGTGAAGGACAAGGCGAATATTCAAAAGTGGGAATTAGAGCAATCTCCAGATGGATATAAAGCTACATCCTATAAAAAGTTTTCTTCTTATGAAGAACGAGTAGTAGTAACATGGAGTAAGGAAAATACTAAAGAAAACACTTTCATTATTTTTGAAGTAAGCGGGGCGAAATGGGACCCGAAGTACATTCAGAAAACAAATAAAATTTTTAGTGAAAAACCTATAATTTACACTTGTGTTCAAGGTGTACTGAATGATAAGATTGAAGGTGTTTTGCAAAATAAAACCAATCAGTTTTTGAAAGATCTTTCAGCAAGAGCGATCGAACAGATAGAAGAAAGAGCATTTGTGTCAGTCTCCGCATACAATAAAAAGTGGGATGACGCTCTTTCAACAAATAGAGAGAAAATAAATGTGCAAATAGCAATACGTTCTACAGACAACAAAGATACAATTGTGGTTGGCACACCGATCATAACTTCTGAGTATTGAGTGAATAGATACTGAAAAAAGGACACGGAGGGGAATAATTTGGAAAAGATCATCGTCCGTGGCGGAAAGCGGTTAAACGGCACAGTGCGTGTTGAGGGCGCAAAAAATGCTGTATTACCTATAATCGCTGCAGCCCTATTAGCGAGTGATGGAAAGAATGTACTATCTGAAGTACCAGTTTTGTCTGATGTATACACAATTAATGAGGTATTACGTCATTTAAATGCTGAAGTCGTATTTGAAAATAACCAAGTAACAATCGATGCTTCTAAAGAACTAAACATTGAAGCACCATTTGAATATGTACGTAAAATGCGTGCATCTGTTCAAGTAATGGGACCATTACTTGCACGTAACGGCCGTGCTCGTATTGCACTTCCTGGTGGATGTGCAATTGGTTCACGTCCAATTGACCAACATTTAAAAGGCTTCGAAGCAATGGGAGCAAAAGTACAGGTTGGTAATGGTTTTGTTGAGGCATACGTTGAGGGAGAACTAAAAGGAGCTAAAATTTATTTAGACTTCCCAAGCGTGGGCGCAACAGAAAACATTATGTCTGCAGCTACATTAGCAAAAGGGACAACAATCCTTGAAAACGCAGCGAAAGAACCAGAAATCGTTGACTTAGCTAACTTCTTAAATGCGATGGGAGCGAAAGTACGCGGAGCTGGAACTGGAACGATTCGTATCGAAGGCGTTGATAAATTATATGGTGGAAACCACTCTATTATTCCTGACCGTATTGAAGCGGGAACATTCATGGTTGCAGCGGCAATTACTGGTGGAGACATCTTAATTGAAAATGCTGTACCTGAACATTTACGCTCAATTACAGCGAAAATGGAAGAAATGGGTGTTAAAGTTATTGAGGAAAATGAAGGTGTACGTGTTATCGGCCCAGATAAGTTAAAAGCGGTTGATATTAAAACTATGCCTCACCCAGGTTTCCCAACAGACATGCAATCACAAATGATGGCATTATTACTACAAGCTGATGGAACAAGTATGATTACAGAAACGGTATTCGAAAACCGCTTTATGCACGTTGAAGAATTCCGTCGTATGAATGCTGATATTAAAATCGAAGGTCGTTCTGTTATTATGAACGGTCCAAACAGCTTACAAGGTGCTGAAGTAGGCGCAACTGACTTACGTGCTGCTGCTGCATTAATCTTAGCTGGTTTAGTATCTGAAGGTTACACTCGTGTAACTGAGTTAAAGCATCTTGACCGTGGTTATGTAGATTTCCATAAGAAATTAGCTGCATTAGGTGCAACTATTGAACGTGTAAACGAAAAAGTAGAAGAAGTGAAAGAACAAGAAGTTTCTGATCTTCACGCTTAATTGAAATAGTCTCTACGTCTTTTGACGTAGGGACTATTTTTTTGGGTTATTACTGTTATAGTCAATAAATTCTATACTTATGCACGTACCAGTAAAAATATTTAGAAAATTTTCGTTTTAGCTGCTTCCCCCTTAAGTATGTTCTAAAAGGAAGAGTTGTTCCATAAGAATGAATGGAGTAAAGCTTTTGGATATTGGGGGAAATAAGATGAAATTTTCAAAGCCACTTTTTATCACAGTAGCGCTTCTCATAGCGCTCGTTATCATTGTACCTGCTGCTCTTGTTATTCCGTTTGCGAAAGCAAAAGTAGGGGAAGAAGCAGCTTCTAAAACTCCTCCAGCGATAGAAAGTATACCAGCTCCAGGAAAAGTGGATACAGCGGTTCAAGTTGCTGTATATCGTGATCGGCAAAAGAAGGTAGAAACATTACCTATGGAGGAGTATGTGACCGGTGTAGTAGCTTCTGAGATGAATGCCAGTTTTGAAATAGAGGCGCTAAAGGCGCAGGCATTAGCAGCGAGAACATTTGTGGTACAGCGTATGCTAAGCGGAGGTAAGAAAAACAATGCGGACGTGACCGATACGGTGAAAGATCAAGTGTACAAAAGTAAAGAAGAATTGAAGAAACAATGGGGCAATAACTACGAAAATAATTTGAAGAAAATCGAAGAAGCCGTTTCGAAAACCGCAGGACAAGTTTTAACGTATGATGGAAAACCAATCTCAGCATCCTTCTTCTCAACGAGTAATGGTCGGACAGAAAATGCAGCTGATTATTGGGGAAATGATTATCCGTACTTAAAGAGCGTAGATAGTCCGTGGGATCAAGCCTCTCCAAAATTTACGAGCGAGCAAACCTTTACAGTAGCTGAATTTCAAAAACGTCTCGGTGTGAAGGTGTTGGCAGACGGGAAGGTTGGAAATATTAAAGATCTTACGGAAGGAAAGCGAGTAAAAGATGTAGCATTTCAAGGGAAAACATTAACAGGAAAGCAAGTTCGTGAAAAATTAGATTTACGCTCTTCTGACTTCACATGGAAACAAGAAGGGGATAAAATCGTCGTTACCACGAAGGGATTCGGTCACGGCGTTGGCATGAGCCAATACGGAGCGAATGGCATGGCGGCGGAAGGTAAGAAATATACAGATATCGTTGCTCATTATTATAAGGGTGTCGAAATAAAGTCGATGAATGATTATGAAGGAAAGTTGATGGTGAAGAAGTAGGGGGAAAAGAGGCCGTTCCAAGAGGTATATTGGGACGGTTTTCTTTTGTTAGTGGATAGGTTAATAGATATATTAAAAAAATCGTCAATGTTCAGTGGTGACAGAACTCTGTTTAAAGGGCCCATGGATCGCTGGAAGCTATTATAAGGATGAACGTACAGAAGAATCAATGAAAGACGGTTGGCTCTATAAAGGAGACATTGTCACGGTTGATTCGGAAGGATGTATTAAGATTGCTGATCGTACGAAAGACTGAATTAAAAGTGGAGGCGAATGGATTTCTTCCATAGATTTAGAAAATGCTTTAGTGTCGCACGATAAAGTGTTAGAAGCATCTGTTGTGGCGGTGCCGCATGAAAAACGTCCCGTTTACTTGCGTTGTACTAAAAGAGGGACAAGCAGTAGAAAGAGAAGATCTGTATGCTTTACTAAAAGCAGAATTTCCGAAAACATCTGTGGGGAAATTCTTAAAGAGAGCACTGCGTGATCAGCTCAAGACGTATGTAGCGCAAAACTAGAGAAGAAGGCTATCCTTTCATTTGGATAGCCTTCTTTTTATGATACTTCATAAAATATCTAAATCTTCCATTAATTGTTTGGTATAATAGGATAAAAAGTATTTGGGGGAGACAGAATGGCGTTATTGGAGTTGAGACAATTAGGGAAGACGAACCAGTTACCGGCAGTTGAACTGAAGGTTGAGCAAGGACAATGTGTTGTTTTGCAATGTAATAACCATACAGCTAAAGTGTTGCACCGCATTATTATTGGTGAGGAAGAAGCTTCAACTGGCAACGTGCTATTTGAGGGAGAAGCGATTGGAAAGAAAAATTATTCTCGCATTGGCTTTTGTTTTTTAAAAGATGAAGCATATGATCGTTTGAAGGTGAAGGAATACTTTAAGTTTTTAATAGGGCTGTATGAATCGAATATGAGTACGGAAGAAGTTGTACAATATGTCGGCCTCTTAGATAAGTTAAACGTTAAAATAGAAAAACTATCATTTTCAGAGAAACGTCGCCTTCATATCGGGCGAGTAATGGTTCATAATCCAGACTTAGTTATTTTGGAAGAACCAGAGCAAAATGTAGATACAGAGAGCACAATTATTATTCGAAAATCAATTATGAAAATGAAAGAGCAAGGAAAGGCCATTTTTATTACGTCATCCTTTCTATCGGACGCCCTTTCGTTAACAGAAGATGTATACATATTAAACAATGATGGTGTGAAAAAAATAGAAATCGAACAAGAAGAAGTTGAAGAGGTGGATGAAGAGAAGGTCGTGCAAATGATTCCGCAAATGAAACTTGAAAGAATTCCAGCGAAAGTAAACGATAAAATCATTTTACTTGATCCGATGGAAATTCATTTCATTGAAACGCAAAACGGAGTGACACATATTCATGTGCGTGAAGGTGATTTCGTATGTGCATTAACATTAAGTGAACTAGAAGCGAGATTAACAGGATTCGGGTTCTTTAGATGTCATCGCTCGTACCTTGTGAATTTACAAAGAGTACGAGAAGTGATTACGTGGACTCGTAATAGCTTTAGTTTAATTTTGGATGACGAAAGAAAAAGTTCAATCCCGCTTTCAAAAGGACGAATGGATGAATTAAAAGGTGTGATTGGGCTATAAAAATTGCTCCAATAAGCTTAAAATACGATTCATTCACCGGTAAAAATACTCCTTTTACCGGTATTTTACTGCGTAACCTCTTTGTTTTTCATATGATTGAGTCAAGAAAAGCGAAACAAACAAACGAAAAGCGCTAAAGCGACTTTCATCTATAAAAGAAAAAACAAAGGGGATGACGGGATGACATTGGCAATTGAAATGAAAGATGTAATGAAAAGTTTCAACGAAAAAACGGCACTTCGAAATGTAAATATTGAGGTGAAGCAAGGAGAAATTTTCGGATTCCTTGGACCGAGTGGATCTGGAAAAACAACAACAGTAAAGATTTTAACTTCTCAATTGCTGCATAGCGTTGGAACAGTGAGGGTACTAGGTAAAGATATTACAGGCCCAAGCAGCATCGATTATAAACGAATTGGTATTTTAACAGACAACAGCGGTTTATATGAGAGACTTAGCATTTATGATAACTTACTATTATTTTGTGACTTATACGATTGTAAAAAAGAACGAATCGATGAAGTGCTAGCGCAAGTGAATCTATTAGATGATAAAAAAACACCAGTAAAGAAACTATCAAAAGGAATGAAGCAGCGTGTTACATTAGCTAGAGCGATCCTTCATAAACCAGATATCCTCTTCTTAGATGAACCAACATCTGCACTTGATCCAGTAAACGTACAAAACATTCATAAAATCTTAAAAGACTTAAATAAAGAAGGAACGACGATTTTCTTAACGACTCACAATATGAACGAAGCAGAGACGCTTTGTAACCGCATCGCATTTCTATGCGGCGGAGAAATTGTAGCGCTTGATACACCAGAAAACCTTCGTCTACAATACGCGAAAGATCAAATACAAGTCGTATTAAAAGATAAGCAAAAAGAAGTCGTGCAAAAAGATGAATTAGGTGCAAAACGTATTTCAGAATGGATGAAAAAAGGTGAATTACTATCCATTCATTCACACGAACCAACGTTAGGCGATATCTTTATTGAAGTTACTGGGAGGGGACTATAATGACATTTTCAATGAGACGATTTTCAGCTATTTTTCGGAAAGAGGTACAGGATATCAAAACAAATGCATCGGTACTTGTAATGGCGGCGATGCCAATTATGTTCGCTTTTGTTTATCAACAGATGGATGGGCCGAAAGAACAAATAGCTATTATGGTAACTTTAATGACTTTAATAATGGTAGGGAGCTTTGTTCAAGCGGCTTTAATTGCGGAAGAAAAAGAAAAGCATACTTTACGTGTTATGATGTTATCACCAACATCATCGCTAGAAGTATTACTAGGAAAAAGCGCATTAACAGCTCTTATTACCTTTGTAATTTGTATTAGTAACTTCGCCATTTTAGGTGTGATAAAGGGGAATATGGTTTTAATCGTTCTATTTTTACTTGCTAGTATATTTTTCTTCCTTATGTTAGGTACGGCAATTGGATTAATAGCTAAAACAATGGCATCGACATCAGTAGTAGGTATGCCGATCTTGTTTGTTTTTTTCCTGGCTCCAATGTTGGGAGAATTTATTAAAAATAAGTTTGTAACAAAGGCGATTGAGTTTCTTCCAACGAAACATCTTGTAGATGCAATGCCAAAGATGCTGGCTGGAAAAGGTTTTTCAACTGTTAGTGGTGATTTAATCAATATTATAATTTGGTGTGTGCTTTCAATTGTTCTTTGTATGGTAGTTTACAAAAAGAAACAAATGGACTAAAAACTGAGCTGAAATGCTCAGTTTTTTCTTTTTTCAATCATTTCCTCGGAAATTTTACAATTCCTATACATATTTTTACAGATTTTGTCGAAAAGTAATTAGTTATACGTTGTATAGGATACGTGAATATTGTTCAAAATGATTGCTGAGGTGATGATGGAATGCGAGGAAGAAATAATAAAAAGTCGCAAAAGGTAGTACATTTATTTCAAAAAAGATGGGTGTTTCCGGCACTATACATTGCATGTGCAGCGGTAATTTTAATGGTTGCGCTATGGTTCCAAGGAGCTAATCCGAAGAAGACTCCGAACCAAGATCAAGCAACACCGTATACCCAATCGGAAGATCCAGCAGTACCAGTAACGAAATCTTCAGAAGTAGTGAAAATGCCAGCTGCCGCTAATGCGGAAGTAGTCGTGCAGAAGAAATTCTATGAAGATGCAGCAACTGAGGCGGAACAAGAAAAAGCACTTGTCTTTTATAACAACACATATTCCCCAAATAAAGGAATCGACATTGCTGCGAAGAATGGAAAAGAATTCGATGTAGCTGCTGCTTTAAGTGGTACAGTAACGAAAGCTGAAAAAGATTCACTTCTTGGTTATGTTGTAACAGTTGATAGCGGAAATGGTGTAGCAGTTTCTTATCAAAGCTTAGGCAGTGTGAAAGTAGAAAAAGGTGCACGAGTTGCACAAGGTGAAGTATTAGGAAAATCCGGTCTAAGTGCAATGAATAAAGAAGCAGGTTCTCACGTTCACTTTGAAGTACGTAAAGACAATGTGGCTGTGAACCCTGAGCGCTACTTAAATAAGTCAGTAGCAGAAATTAAAGCTGATGCAGGTGCTGCAAAAGCAACGAATGCTTCTGGTAAAAAGGCTGATGACAAATCTCAAAAAGAAGAAAAGTCAACGAGCACGAAACCAGAAAGTAAAACAGAAGATAAGTCTCAAAAAGAAGAGAAATCGACAAGCGGTTCGACTAGTGACAAAAAAGAAGAGCCGAAGAAAGAAGAAAAATCAACAAATGGTTCTACAGAATCATCTAACAGTTCTTCTTCACAAGAATAAGAAAGTGAAAAAATCAGTTCCCACTAGGAGAACTGATTTTTTTACTTTTACCCCGCATTAACGGGCAGTAAGACCCCTACTTCAAAATTCAGTGAAAGCTAAGAAGTTAGGCCTGGGGTCAACTGCCCGTAAAAGCCCGATTGGTGAAGGCTAATAATCAGTGGGAAATGGCGCCCACTGATTAAAGTTTCACTTTATATAAAAATACTCAATTTCGAGAAAAAAGTTGCAATAACAAGGAAATATGACGAGATTCTCGAATATATATTACAAACAGGAGGGGATACTGTGTCATTTTTATTTGTTCTGTCGACTGCTATTATTTTATTGTTTGTTTTATTCACTTTATATTATTATATTGCCGGTAAGAAAGAGGTTCCCCACCATCAATTGTTAGAAGAAGAGTTGGAACGAGAAGAATGACACCTTATATACAAGGTGTCATTTTTTTTCGCTAAAATAGTTACTGTTAACGTATTTCTCACAAAAAAACGTAATTTTTCTTAACTTAGTCCGCAAAAATAGTGAACATGTAGCATATATCAGTAGTGCGGGCAATACAATGGTATAAACCAAAGCAAAGAGAGTGTTTGAGGTGAGAAATCGTGAATCATTTCATTATAAATCCAAGAATGTTTAACGCTTACAAACAGCACTCACACTTACTTCTTAGTGGTATGCAGCGAGGCTCATTTCACACTTCTCACATCCAATTTAGGGAGGCGAGTGGTGTGCACGATTACATCAAAGAGAGAACTATCAAGATTGGTAAGTATATCGTGGAGACAAGAAAGACAGTGCGTGTCATTGCAAAGGAATTTGGGGTATCAAAGAGTACAGTCCATAAAGATTTAACGGAACGTCTACCAGAAATTAATCCAGAGCTCGCAAATGAAGTGAAAGAAATTCTTGATTATCATAAGTCTATTCGTCATTTAAGAGGCGGAGAAGCAACAAAACAAAAGTATAGAAAAGAAGATGTAGAAAAGCCGGTCCGTCAATAAATATGCGATCGCAAACATTCCGTTTCAATTCGGTAATATTTTTCAGAAGAATTCTTTTTGCGAATATTACGTTTCTGTTAAATTTATGATAAAATCAGAAATTAGGTGTAAAAGAATTCGGGTGTAACCTGATTTTGAATATCGAGGAGGAAATGACGGGAATGTTTGCGCGAGATATCGGAATTGACCTAGGTACGGCTAATGTATTAATTCATGTTAAAGGCAAGGGTATTGTATTAAATGAGCCATCTGTTGTGGCAATTGATCGTAACACAGGTAAAGTATTAGCAGTAGGTGAAGAAGCAAGAAGTATGGTGGGACGTACACCTGGTAATATTGTAGCAATTCGTCCGCTTAAAGATGGTGTAATCGCAGATTTCGAAATTACAGAAGCAATGTTAAAGTATTTCATTAACAAATTGGACGTGAAGAGCTTCTTTTCAAAACCTCGCATTTTAATTTGTTGTCCAACAAATATCACATCAGTAGAACAAAAAGCAATTCGTGAGGCTGCTGAACGTTCAGGTGGTAAAACAGTATTTTTAGAAGAAGAACCAAAAGTAGCCGCAGTTGGTGCTGGTATGGAAATCTTCCAACCAAGCGGTAACATGGTTGTTGATATTGGTGGAGGTACAACAGATATCGCTGTACTATCTATGGGTGATATTGTTACCTCTTCCTCTATCAAAATGGCTGGCGATAAGTTTGATATGGAGATCTTAAACTACGTTAAACGTAAGTATAAGCTATTAATTGGAGAACGTACTTCAGAAAATATTAAAATTAAAGTTGGTACAGTATTCCCAGGTGCACGTAGCGAAGAGCTTGAAATTCGCGGACGTGACATGGTAACGGGCTTACCACGTACAATTACAGTATGCTCTGAAGAAATTACAGAAGCACTAAAAGAAGACGCGGCTATCATTGTACAAGCTGCAAAAGGCGTACTAGAGCGCACGCCACCAGAACTATCTGCGGACATTATCGACCGCGGTGTTATTCTAACAGGCGGTGGAGCTTTACTACACGGTATCGACATGCTTCTAGCAGAAGAACTAAAAGTACCAGTATTAATTGCTGAAAACCCAATGCAATGTGTTGCGGTTGGTACAGGTATTATGTTAGAGAATATCGATAAATTACCAAAGCGTGCTTTACGATAAAGTGAAACTTTAATAAGTGGGGGCATCCCCCGCTTATTATTAGCTCGCAAAAGGCGGGGAATAAGAGAAGAACTAAGGTGTTAACCGTAGTTCTTTTTTGTTTTTTTATTCTTTTATTTTTTTATTTTATTTTGATTTATTGAGAAAATAGAAGAAAAATAAAGAAAAACGAAGGAAATAGGTAAAATATTCATATATATGGTTAAATTTAATATTTCCTTATTTGAAAACGTTTATAATATAATGAGTCGAATACGACATTAAGGCAAATCATGTTCAAATACATATTGCCTTTCCCTAATTTGGGCATACACTCTTTTCTACCTCCGTGTCAGTTGCTGGAATATGCAACTATTTTAAGAGAATAGAGTGTGTGCATTTTTTTATATATAAAGCTGAAAAGATATTAAAGTTTCACTTTATAATGACAAACAATAAACAAAATGGGATAATAAACAATATGTCCAAGTGGTAAGACCAATATTACAAAAGGGGCGATTGTTATATGCTAAATATAGAACAAATTAAAGAAATCATTCCTCACCGTTATCCATTTTTACTTGTTGATAAAATATTAGAAGTAGATGAAGGTAAAAGAGCGGTTGGAATTAAAAATGTATCCGCAAACGAAGAATTCTTTAACGGGCACTTTCCTGACTATGCAGTTATGCCTGGTGTACTTATTGTAGAAGCATTAGCACAAGTTGGAGCAGTTGCGGTATTAAAGAAAGAAGAAAATCGCGGAAGACTTGCTTTCTTCGCAGGTATCGACAATTGTCGTTTCAAAAAACAAGTACGTCCAGGTGATCAACTTCGCCTAGAAGTAGAAATGACACGTGTACGTGGTCCAATCGGAAAAGGAAAAGCAATCGCGACAGTAGATGGTGAAGTTGCATGTGAAGCTGAAATTACATTTGCGATTGGTGATAAAAAAGAATAAAGATAATAAAAAATCTCCTTGTGAAAATGCAAGGGGATTTTTTTATTTCCACTATATATCGGTGTAATCATTAAAATGCAAACTAGTCAGAAAATTACTTGTATATGGAAGATAATTGCCATATAATTACTTTATTGTTTATACGAAAAATAGGATAAATGATAAGGATAGAAAAGAAGTAAAGCCATTGTCATATTATAAAGGCGTTCATATAAGACAAAGTAGAATGATATTGATTAAGATGAGATGTAGGGAAATCAGTGATATAAATAGTAATTAGACGTATGAAATCGAGCATAGAGAGAAAAAGGAGAAATGTCGCATTTCACAAAAGGAGACTATGAATATGTTCGGAAGAAAGAAAAGAAAACCATTACGACAATTAATCACACATAAAGAGCCTAAATCACGTGTTGCAGAGCAATACCGTAACATTCGTACAAATATTGAATTTACATCTGTAGATAATCATGTTCGTTCTATTATTGTTACCTCGGCAGATCCAGGTGACGGAAAAACAACGACAATCGCAAACTTGGCAGTTGTTTTCGGCCAACAAGGAAAGAAAGTCTTATTAATCGGAGCTGACTTGCGTAAGCCAACGATTCAAAACTTATTTGCCATTCACAATTCAAATGGATTAACGAACCTATTATCAGGACAAGCGAAACTAGTGCAATGCATTCAAAAAACAGATATAGAGAACGTATACTTAATGGCTGCAGGTCCAATCCCGCCAAACCCAGCTGAACTATTAGGCAGCCGGATAATGGATGAGCTATTACTAGAAGCATATAACATGTTTGATATTATTCTAATCGACACACCACCGGTTCTTGCGGTTACCGATGCACAAATACTAGCGAACAAATGCGATGGAATCGTATTGGTCGTGCGCAGTGAAAAAACAGAAAAAGATAAAATTGTAAAAGCGAAGCAAATATTAGACAAAGCGTCCGGTAAATTACTTGGTGTCGTTTTAAACGATAAAAGAGAAGAAAAAGAACAATATGGATATTATTAGAAAATAATGTATATAATAGTAAATGTAAAAGCTGATAAATATTTTTATCAGCTTTTTTTGAATTTTTATAAAATTTTTCATTGAATTATATAAAAAACATGATACAATAGAAATTTTGGAAATTCGATGGAATGTGTTGTCATATTTAAGATTATTTTGTAAGATTATATATGCTTGTTAGGAGCTTGTATTAAATAATTTATTAAAATAAAAAAATGTAAGATCAATATGTTATAATTTTTCTTATGTGCAAATTTTAGAAAGTTGGAGGAACTTATGGAAGAAACAATTAGTTTGAAAGAGTTATTTCATATTTTAAAAAAACGTTTAGCAATGATCCTCGTAATTGCCTTTGGTGCTGCTATAGTAGGTGCTATCATTAGCTTCTTCTTTATGACACCAATCTATCAATCTTCGACGCAAATTCTTGTTAACCAGAAGAAACAGGATGGAACAATGATTCAAGCTGGTGAAATTCAAACAAATATTCAATTAACGAATACATATAAGGTTATTATTAAAAGCCCTGTAATCTTAGATCAAGTAAAAGAAAAGTTGAATTTAAATTTAACTATACAAGAATTAACAAAAAAGATAGATGTTACAAATGAGAAAGAATCACAGGTTATTTCTGTTACAGCAGAGGATAAAAGTCCGAAATTAGCTCGTGATATTGCAAATGCAACTGCAGATGTATTTAAAAGTGAAGTTGCAAAAATTATGAATGTTGATAACGTAACAGTACTATCTAAAGCAGAAGTTGCGGAAAATCAATCTCCAATTAAACCACGTCCGATGTTAAATGTAGCAATTGCTTTTGTTATTGGTTTAATGGCTTCCGTTGGCCTTGCATTCTTATTAGAATACTTAGATAACACAGTAAAAAAAGAAGAAGATGTAGAAAACTTACTTGGTTTACCAGTGTTAGGTATTGTAGCTCGTATGGATGAAGAAACAACAAGTGTGAAGTCACACGCTCCATCATCAAGAAAAGTGAGGGGACAAACAATTGGCTCTTAATTTATTTAAAAAGAAAAAAAATCATCGTCAACGTCGTCAATTAATTGCTCATCAACAACCGAAATCACCAATTTCAGAGCAATATCGTAATATTCGAACGAATATCGAGTTTGCAGCTGTTGATACGAATTTACATTCATTAATGGTTACGTCTGCGAACCCGAGTGAAGGGAAAACAACAACAACAGCGAATATGGCAGTTGTGTTTGCCCAACAAGGAAAGAAAGTCTTATTAATTGATGCAGATATGCGCAAACCAGCAATGCATCAAATGTTTCAAGTAGATAACATTTTTGGATTAACAAATGTGTTAACGCATAGTGAGCGTTTAGAAAAATGTGTGCAAACGACAGCTGTAGATAATTTACACTTTTTAGCTTGTGGTCCGATTCCGCCCAATCCAGCAGAATTGTTAGGATCAAAATCAATGCAAGAGCTTCTTGCACAAGCATATAGCCTGTATGATTTAGTGATTTTTGATCTACCACCAATTCTAGCTGTAACAGACGCACAGATTATGGCAAATGTATGTGATGCTTCTATTCTTGTTGTTCGTAGTGAATCAACAGAGAAAGAAACAGCAGTAAAAGCAAAAGGATTGTTAGAGTCCGCTAAAGGTAAATTATTAGGCGTTGTCCTGAACGATCGTGAACGTGAACAAAGCTTATATTATTACTATGGTGCAAACTAACGAAAGGAGTGAGATATGGCAAGGACATATCTCCTTTTTTCCCTTGAACATGAAACAAATTTCATGTTCAAGGGAAAAAAGTTTACAAAAGAGAAGGAGGATAAAACAAATGATTGACTTGCATTGCCATATTTTACCTGGTATCGATGACGGTGCGCAAACAGTAACAGATAGTTTAGCGATGGCACAACAGGCCGTGGTAGAAGGAATACATACAATTGTCGCAACACCGCATCATCAAAATGGAAAATATGTAAATAATCGTACTTCTATTATCCATCAAGTAAAGCAATTAAATGATAAATTACAACAACATGAAATTCCATTAAAAATATTACCAGGTCAAGAAGTAAGGTTATACGGTGATTTATTAGAAGACTATGAATCTGGTAAAATTGTTACTTTGAATGAAACAAATAAGTATATATTAATTGAGTTCCCATCTAATCACGTACCTCGTTATGCAGAAAAATTATTATATGAATTACGTGTGAAGGGAATGATTCCAATTATCGTTCACCCGGAGCGTAATGCCGAGTTAATTGAGCGGCCAGATAAGTTATATAGCCTTGTAAATAAAGGTGCGCTTACTCAAGTAACGGCAGGGAGTTTACTTGGAAAGTTCGGCAAAAAAATTAAAAAGTTTTCACTACAACTTGTAGAACATAATTTAACGCATATGATTGCATCGGATGCACATAACACAAAGTCAAGAGGATTTCATCTAGCGGAAGGCTATGAACTAATAGAGAAAGAATTCGGCACAAGTGTTATGAATGATTTAAGAGAGAATCCGTATTTATTAATTAGTGGTAAAGCAATTTATAAAGAAGATCCAGAACAAATTCGTCGTAAGAAACTGTTCGGTATTTTTTAAATAAGGAACAGGTGATGTCTCCTAACCGTTATCAACGGGGGCACTCGGTCGTGCTGTGGGTAGAAATTTTATTTCATGCCTACCTTAGACGCTTGTCGTCGGGAGTATGACGTGAGGATGGGTTAGATGCCCATATTTTATTTATGATAGAAACTCTACCTATGGAGTTATAACTGTGACCCTATAGGTAGAGTTTTTATTATTTGTACATATAAATATAAATATATAGGGGGAATACAATTGAAAAAAGTAAGAAAAGCGATTATCCCGGCTGCTGGTCTTGGGACAAGATTTTTACCAGCAACGAAAGCAATGCCGAAAGAAATGTTACCAATTGTTGATAAACCAACAATTCAATACATAGTGGAAGAAGCAATAGAGTCAGGAATTGAAGATATTATTATTGTTACTGGAAAAGGAAAACGTGCGATTGAAGATCATTTTGACCATTCCTTTGAATTAGAACAAAACCTGTTAGAAAAGGGAAAACATGAAATGCTTGAAAAAGTACAAGCTTCTTCAAAAATTAATATCCATTATATAAGACAAAAAGAACCAAAAGGTTTAGGTCATGCAGTATGGTGTGCACGTAAATTTATTGGGAATGAACCATTTGCGGTATTACTTGGTGATGATATAGTACAAGCTGAAACACCATGTTTGCGTCAATTGATGGATCAATATGAAAGTACACAGTCTTCGGTTATTGGTGTACAAACAGTACCTGAAAGTGAAACGCATCGTTACGGTGTTATTGATCCAATTGAACAAGACGATCGCCGTTATCAAGTACGTCAATTTGTGGAGAAGCCAGCGCAAGGGACAGCACCATCTAATTTAGCAATTATGGGTCGTTACGTATTAACACCAGAAATTTTTATGTTTCTCGAGAATCAACAGACGGGTGCTGGTGGGGAAATTCAGTTGACAGATGCAATCCAACGATTAAATGAAATTCAACGCGTGTTTGCTTATGATTTTGAGGGGACTCGTTATGATGTTGGTGAAAAACTTGGGTTTATTAAGACAACAATAGAAATGGCGCTTCAACATAAGGAATTAAAAGAAGAATTAGTGGAATATTTGAGAGAAATTATATAAAGGTAAATGTATGAAGAGAAGGTGGGATGGTTTTGAATTCATTGAAAGTTTCGGATAGGAATACATCACAAGAAGCTAAAGCAGAATTTAATATAGTAGAAATGAATATGAGCAAAGGATATTTAATAACTAAGCGCCTCATAGACATTATCGGGGCATTAGTGGGATTAATTTTATTATCCCCTGTTTTTATAATTGTTGCACTATTGATTAAATCTGGAGAACCAAGAGGACCAATTTTCTTTAAACAAATGCGTATTGGTAAGAAGGAAGAACAATTTTATATGTATAAATTTCGTTCAATGTCCATAGATGCAGAAGATAGGTTAAATGACTTATTAAAACACAATGAAGTAAAAGGTGCCATGTTTAAGATGAAAGAAGATCCAAGGGTCACCAAAATTGGAAGGTTTATCAGGAAGACGAGTATTGATGAACTACCACAATTATTTAATGTAATAAAAGGAGAAATGAGTTTAGTTGGTCCTAGACCACCTTTGTTACGTGAAGTAAATGAATATACGGAATACGATAAACAAAGACTATTGGTTACACCTGGATGTACGGGTTTATGGCAGGTGAGTGGGCGTAATAATCTTAGCTTTTCTGAGATGGTAGAGTTGGATTTATGCTACATACAAAAGCGGAATACATTTTATGACCTGAGTATCATATTAAGAACAATAAAGATGATGGTTAAATCTGAAGGTGCTTATTGAAGTTCAATAAATAATTGATATGTCGTGAGAAATAGTTAATTTAAAACATTGATTTTATTTGGTTTTTTTTAATCAATAAATGAATCTAGTCTATATAAAATAAATTTTTACGTTGTCAGGAGCATTTATATTGAAAAAAAAGAAAATTCTATTCGTTATGACAGATATGTCGCTAGGCGGTGGGCCAAAAACGTTATTAGATTATCTAAAAGGATTAGATAATAAAAAATATGATATAAATTTATATTTGATAAGAAATGAAGGGGAATTAATAAATGAAATTCCTAGTGATGTAAAAGTTACAGCTTATATTTTGAAAAGTGATCATAGATTACTAGCGATGTATAAAAAGATAAAATTATTATGTTCAAAAAAACAAATAAAAAAACAATTTGAAGGTTATGATTTAGTCATAGGATATACCGAGTATTATCCAACGTATGTAGTGGCTAAAATTAATAAATATTTAGGTACGAAAGCAATTGCATGGATACATACTGATTTAAGTAAAAATCCAGCTAATTTTTTAAAAAGAATAATACACAAAGTATTGGGTAATAAATTATATGGTCATATAAGTAAAGTGATGTGTGTTTCAGAGAACATTGGGGATGTTGTTAAGAAAATCTATCCAATTGTTAATGCTGAAAATAAACTAAATGTAATTTACAATCCAAACGATTATGAAGAAATAGTCCGACAATCCCAGGAAAGTATAAACTTAGAAATAAATAATAAGTTTAAAGTAGTCTTTGTGGGGAGATTATCCTCAGAAAAAAATATTGCACTATTGATAAAGGCTATAAGTGTAATTAGCAAAAGACATGATATTCAATTATTGATTATTGGTGAGGGAAGCGAAAAAGATAATTTAAGAGAATTAACTAGAAATTTAGAGATAGAAGAGAAAGTAAATTTCTTAGGCTACAAGAAAAATCCGTATCCGTATATAAGACAAGGAAATGTTTTCGTATTACCGTCTAATACGGAAGCATTGCCAGGTGTATTAATTGAAGCGTTAGCATTAAATGTCCCTGTGATAGCTAGTAATGTAGGTGGAGTAAGCGAGATAGTAGATCATATGAAAAATGGGATTTTATTTGAAAAGCAAAATGAGGAAGAGTTAGTAAATGCCATCGAGTATGTTATGAAAGATTTCCGAAATAATGAAAATCATTTAGTCAATCCTAAGGATAGTTTAAAGAAATTTGAGAAGAAGAACTCTTTTAAAAAAATAGAAAGTATTTTTAATGAGGAGACATAGGATGTTTTTTAATAAATATGTAATACCTTTTGTAGTAGCCTTTTTGCTATTGTATGATGTACGCCCCTTGATGTTTGGGAAGGTAATTAATCTACCATTAATAATAGTAGGGATGTTTTTTTTAAAGTATGCGATAGTAAATTGTAAAAAATATAGAATTGAACATTTAAAGATAGTTATTTGTTTAAGCCTTTTTACTTTTCTTGCTATTTTACAAGTGTTGCTTCAGGCACCACCTAATGGTGATAAAGGATTAACATACTTTTTTATTGAGTTAATTGTTTTATTTATAGGTATGGCAGGTATTATTGATACTTATTACGAGCGGTTTAAGCATGGCTATATATTCTTGAAAATGATCATATTAATTGGTTGTGCCCAAGCTTTAATTTCTTTAGCTATGTTTTTAAATAATGACATTAGAAGTTTTATTGCTAATAATTTTTTAAGTGATGCAATAGTATTTTTACAAAATAATGAAATGAGAGGATACGGTCTATCGCTGGCGACTACCTTTACTTTAACCATAATACAATCTTTAATATTATTCTTAATTGTATATGTATTGAAAGATATTGGAGCAAAGCATGTAGTATATTACGCACTGGCTTATACCATAATAGCTATAAGTGTAATATTAGCAGGTAGAACCGGAATGTTAGGAATAGGTCTCTCATTTATTATTATATGTTTGAAATCATTCATAGGTAATCAAAGAAAAAATTATAGGTTGTTTTTAGGATTAGTAATAATAATAATTCTGCTGGTTATTTCAGTAGTTAGTATATTTTTCTCTCAAAATAATCAATTTGTTCTATGGATGCAATGGGCTTTTGAGCTAGTTTATAGTTTCGGATCGACAGGGAAATTAAGCACTAGTAGTACAAATGAATTATTAGCAATGTATCAGACATTACCGGATAATCCAAAAACACTTCTTTTTGGTGATGGTAGATTAATAGGAGATACATATAACTATTGGTTTGAAACTTTTTCTTATTATATGAATGTAGATGTAGGATATTTAAGATTAATATTTTATTTTGGAATTTTTATGACATTTTCCTTCTATGGATTCTACTTATTTTTAATCCAAAAAGCTTTTAATTATAATCGTTTTTCATTATGTCTTGCTATTACTATAAGTATCTATTTTCTAATTATTGAAATGAAGGGTTTATTTTTAATTAATATAAATATAAATTTACTTATATTTTGTTTTTATTTGATTTCCTTAAAAAAGAAACAAAATAGGGAATGTTTATGATGTTTTAAGATTATAAAACTTAATTAAGAGGTAGGAAAAATGAAAATTTATATAAACGGTAGATTTTTAACTCAAAAAACTACTGGTGTGCAAAGGGTAGCAGAAGAAATTGTAAAAGAATTTGATGAAATTCTGATTGATTTGAACCTGGAGAACAAGGTAGAAGTCATTATTTTAACACCAAAGAATATAATAAAAAACTTAAAGTTAAAAAGGATAAAAGTACAAAAAATAGGCCCTTTTACAGGACATTTGTGGGAGCAATTGGTGTTACCTATGTATACTAAAGGTAATATGCTAATAAACCTTTGTAATACAGGTCCAATATATAAGAGAGAACAAGTTGTTATGATCCATGATGCAGCGGTATGTAGTTCGCCAATGGGTTTTTCAAAACAATTTGTAATGTGGTATCGCTTTGTATATAAACGTTTAGCTAAATCAGCAAATAAAATTATCACAGTCTCGAATTTTTCTAAGCAAGAACTTGTTAGTTATTTTCCTGATATGGTTTCTAAAATAGACGTTATCTATAATGGAGTTGACCATATTGGGAAAATCAACCCTAATATAGACATTTTAGAAAAACATAATTTAAGATCAGAGGAATTTATTTTAGCTGTAAGTAGCATGAATCCTAATAAAAACTTTAAAATAATTACTGATGCGATCCATGGGATAAAAGATTTTAAAGGACAAGTTGTCATTGTAGGAGGAGCGGCATCGAAGGTTTTTGCAAACGCAGAAATGGAATTTAATAATGATATAATTTGGACAGGGTATGTTAGTGATGAAGAGCTAGTTGCATTATATAAACATGCAAAAGTATTTGTATTTCCTTCTTTATATGAAGGATTTGGATTACCGCCATTAGAAGCAATGGCGGTAGGATGCCCAGTTATTGCTTCTAATGCTGCATGTATCCCAGAAATTTGTGGAGATCATGCTTTATATTTTGATCCAAATAATGCACAAGATCTTATAGAAAAAATCGGTTTAGTAGAACAATTAAGAAATCCAAGCAGTAGAATTGAATCAAAAGAGTTTGTAGAGAAGTATAGCTGGAATAGAGCGACTATAAAATTATTAGAACATATTAAGGTATTATAGGAGAATTTTAAAATGAAAATAGCTATAGTTCATGATTGGTTAGTAACATATGCTGGGGCAGAAAAAGTATTAGAGCAAATGCTTGAAGTATTTCCAGAAGCAGATTTGTTTAGTTTAGTAGATTTTTTAGATGAAAAAGAACGGGGGTTTATTAAGAACAAAGAGGTTAGTACAACATTTGTTCAGAAGTTACCTTTCGCGAAGAAAAAATATAGAAATTATCTTCCTCTAATGCCTTTGGCTATTGAACAGTTAGATTTATCAAAGTATGATGTTATTCTTTCTAGTTCTCATGCTGTGGCAAAAGGAGTTTTAACAGGGCCAGATCAATTGCACATATCTTATGTACATTCACCAATTCGTTATGCATGGGATTTACAGCACCAATATTTAAAAGAAGCAAATTTAGAAAAAGGTCTTAAGGGACTGTTAACAAAATCTATTTTACATAAAATAAGAAATTGGGATTACCGTACTGCAAATGGCGTAGATTATTTCATTGGTAACTCTAGGTTTATTGGACGTAGAATATGGAAAGTGTATAGAAGGGAATCAGAAGTTATTTATCCACCTGTTGATATCTCCGCATTTACACTACATGAACAAAAAGAAGATTTTTATATAACTGCATCACGTATGGTACCATATAAGAAAATTGATTTAATTGTTGAAGCATTTGCAAATATGCCAGATAAAAAGTTGATTGTAATTGGTGATGGACCAGATTTTGAGAAGATAAAGGCAAAGGCTAAAAGTAATGTGCAACTTCTCGGTTATCAATCATTTGAGGTGTTAAAAAGTCACATGCAGCGTGCAAAGGCATTTGTCTTTGCTGCAGAAGAGGATTTTGGCATTACACCAGTAGAGGCACAGGCTTGTGGTACACCTGTTATTACATATGGTAAGGGTGGCGCTACAGAAACTGTTTTAGATTTAAATTATGAGAAACCGACTGGTCTATTCTTTAAAGAGCAGACTGTTGAAAGTATTGTTGAGAAGGTTAATGAATTTGAAAAAAGTTATGACAAGTTTACTCCATCTAACTGTAGGGAGAATGCTATAAGATTTTCTCCGGAGAGATTTAGAGAAGAGATTAGAAGTATTATAGAGGAAAAATATAAAGAAAAATTTCTAGGGTGAGGGGATAATATCTTCACCTTTTTTATTTTTTGTAAGGGAGTGGAAATATGAAATTAATATTATTATCGGGTGGTTCAGGAAAACGTCTATGGCCGTTATCAAATGATTCACGATCTAAACAATTTTTAAGGGTACTCAAAAATAATAATGATGAAATGCAATCTATGGTTCAGAGGGTATGGGGACAATTAACAAGCTTAGGGATTGAAAATGATGCAGTTATTGCTACAAGTAAATCTCAAGTAGATATGATTAATAGTCAGCTAGGAAATGATGTACCTATTATCATTGAGCCAGAACGCCGTGATACATTCCCAGCAATCGCTCTTGCCGCTTCATATCTATATTCTAAAGAACACGTTGATTTGGATGAGGTTGTAGGTGTATTACCTGTAGATCCATACGTAGAAAATAGTTTCTTTGAAAGATTATTAGATTTAGAAAAGACACTAAACTCTTCAAACGCAGATCTAGGTCTAATGGGGATTACTCCTACATATCCATCTGAAAAATATGGTTATATTGTTCCAAATGTAGAGAAGAGTACACAGGAACTTATTCAAGTAAGTCATTTTAAAGAAAAGCCAGCGACTGCTGAGGCGGAAGAGTTACTCAAACAAAATGCACTTTGGAACAGCGGTGTATTTGCATTTAAATTAGATAAAATTATCTCTCTTTTAGATCAAAAAGGACTTCCAGTTCAATATGATGTGTTAGTTCAACAATATGCAAGTTTACCAAAGATAAGTTTTGACTATGAAGTAGTAGAGAAAACAGAAAATATTGTTGCACTTCCTTATAACGGTTCATGGAAAGATCTTGGAACTTGGAATACTCTTACAGAAGAAATGGGAACGAACATCATTGGTAAGGGAAATATGGGGATTGAATGTGAGCAAAACCATATTATTAATGAGCTAGATATCCCAGTTTCCGTATTAGGTCTTTCTAACATAATTGTAGCTGTTAGCCCAGATGGTATTTTAGTGTCAGAAAAAGATGCCAGCCCTCGAGTGAAAGAATTAGTGGGGGATTGGGATCAAAGACCGATGTATGAAGAGCGCCGCTGGGGTTGGTACCGTGTGCTAGATCATACTAAATATGATGATGGAAACGAAGTATTAACAAAGCGTATAGGTATTACGGCTAGTAAAAATTTAAGCTACCAATACCATAATAATAGAAGTGAAGTTTGGACAATTGTAAAAGGTGAAGGTATTTTTGTATTAGATGATGAAATAAGAGTTGTTCGCCCCGGGGATGTGTTGGAAATTCAACCTGGACAGAAGCATGCAATTAAAGCTGTTACAGACTTAGAGTTTATTGAGGTGCAATCAGGTAGTGAACTAGTCGAGGAAGATATTGTTCGGATTTATATGCAATGGAATAAAATAGAGGAAGTTTGTTATTTAAGAAAGTAAAAATTAGTAGTAAAAGCAACTAGAGGTGGAGTTATTTTGTATAAAGAACCATTATTTTTTCAACCAGTGTTACAGGAACGGATTTGGGGAGGAGAATCTTTAAAAGAATTTAATTATGATCTACCTTCACAAACAACCGGTGAGTGCTGGGGAATTTCTGCTCATTTAAATGGACCGAGTATCGTAAAGAGCGGTAAATATAAAGGATTAACATTAAAGCAACTATGGGATGAACATAGGGCGTTATTTGGGAACTATCAAGCTGAGCAGTTCCCTTTATTAACTAAGATTTTAGATGCAAAAAAAGATTTATCTGTACAGGTACATCCAAATGATGAGTTTGCAAATATCCATGAAAATGGTGAGTTAGGGAAAACAGAATGTTGGTATATTATTGACTGTAAAAAAAATGCTGAAATGGTGTACGGACATACTGCTCAAACTAAAGAAGAATTTAAAGGCAGGATTGAAAATAACGAGTGGAATCGATTACTACGTCGAATACCAATTAAGCCTGGAGATTTCTTTTATGTACCAAGTGGAACCATCCATGCGTTATGTGAAGGTACATTAGTATTGGAAACGCAGCAAAGTTCAGATACGACATATCGTGTGTATGATTATGATCGTGTTGATGGTGATGGAAATAAGCGAGAATTACATGTTGAAAAATCAATTGCTGTATCAATGATTCCTCATGAGGATTATAAAGTCTATCCTGAGATTGAAAAAGGAAATAGCGCTATTGTTACTAAATATGTACAGGAAAAATATTTCTCAGTTTATAAATGGGAAATTCGGAAGGAAGCATCTTTTCAACAGAATCAACCATTTCAATTAGCAAGTGTAATTGAAGGTGAAGCGATGTTAAGAACTGTAAGTGGGGAATTTAATATACAAAAAGGAGATCACTTTATTCTTCCTGCTGGAATTGAAAGTTTTGTTGTAAAAGGAAATGTGACTTTAATTGTCTCTCATCCGTAGGATAGGTCATATTAATTTTGTGATTTAACTTTATCATTTAGTATTATTGCTATAATATAATGAAGAAGTCTTAGTATTTTATTTGTAATTATAAGCAAAGAGGGTATAAGAATGAAAAAGAAAATTTTATTTTGGATTCTCGGTATAGTAGGAGTACTCATTATTGGTGGCGGAGCGTATGCTTATCATGTGTATTCTAATGTAGCGAACACATTAGATGCAGTTCACAAGCCATTAGACCGTGATAAATCGGATAAACGTTCAGAAAAAGTTGATGTGTCTGATAAAAAGCCTATTTCAATTTTAATGATGGGTGTAGATCAACGTGGTGAAGATCAAGGGCGTTCGGATTCTTTAATGTTATTTACGCTAAATCCGGCTAAAAAATCGATGAAAATTACAAGTATTCCACGTGATTCTTATACAGAAATCGTAGGAAAAGGAAAGAAAGATAAGATTAATCATGCTTATGCTTTCGGTGGAATTAATATGTCAGTAAAAACAGTAGAAAATTTCCTAAATGTTCCCGTTGATCATTATATTGAAGTGAATATGGAAGGATTTAAAGATATTGTTGATGCTGTTGGTGGAGTAGATATTAATAATGATATGGACTTTACAATTGATGGTGTTCATTATGCAAAAGGTGATTTGCATTTAAATGGCGAGAAAGCCTTGTTATATTCTAGAATGAGATACCAAGATACTCGCGGTGATTTCGGCCGCCAAATGCGTCAACGCCAAGTTATACAAGCTGTAATTAAAAAGGGTGCAAGTGTGTCTTCTCTAGCAAGTTACGGTGATGTATTAAAAGCAATTGAGAAAAACGTTAAAACAAGTTTAACTCAAGAACAAATGTTTGATATTCAAAAGAACTATAAAGATTGCATGCAAAATAGTGAAGAAATCCAAATCCCTGGTGATGGCCACAAAGCAGCTGACGGTATTTGGTACTATTATGTTCCAGATGCAGCGAAACAAGATTTAACAAATAAATTAAGAACACATCTTGAACTGACTAAATAATATGTAATAACCCAACTCCTATGGAAGGAGTTGGGTTTATTTTTGCGTGAATTTATATTAGTATTATATGTTGTGAGATTAATAGATGAGGTGAATCGATGAATAAGAAAGCAGTACTTGTCCTTGTTATTTTTGTATTGTTTGTCGCTTCGGTTGTGAGCGGTAAATTATACTGGAATAAAAAAGTTGCGAATGCGACAGGACAGACGAGTGAAGTAACGAAAACAAAAGCCGAAGTGAAAGATAGTGGAGCGAAGAAAACAGAGACAAAACAAGATGCGAAGTCATCTTTTAATGAAGCATATGCGAAGAATTTACCAGATGAAGTGAAAGGGAAATTAAAGAAAGCTGCTGAAGATAAAAAGGCAGTAAACCTTGTTATTGTTGGTGATGAAGCTTCTTCATCTGAAAAAGATGCTTGGGCAGCTAAATTCACGGCTAATTTAGAAACTGCTTATGGGAAAGGTTTATGGAATGTGACAGTCAAAGAATATAAGGGTGAAAGCACAGAAGAGTTAATCGCGAATAAACGTGATAAAGAGATTGCAAAAGACAATCCAGATGTGATTTTATTTGAGCCACCATTTATTACTGATAATGGTAAAAATGGTAATGGAAACTCCGTTGTAAATACACAGAAGTTTGTTCAAGCACTTTCTACTAGTGCAAAAAGTGCTACTATTATGATTCAACCATCCAATCCAGTATATGGTGCGAAGAACTATCCGAAAGCAGTTGATGCATTAAAACAATTTGCGGCGCAAAATGGTTATACATATGTTGATCATTGGGGAGCATGGCCGGATGCAACGACAAAGGCTATCCTACCATATCTACAAGAAGAATTTGGCTTCCCGAGCGCTAAAGGCCATGAAATTTGGTCGCAATATGTGACAGATTATTTCGTAGCTAAATAAAGCCTGTAAAAAGGAAATCATTTGTTTATGTAAGATAAATGATTTTCTTTTTTATTAATATTTAATAACACTGGAGGCATATTTATGGCAATACTTGTAACAGGTGGGGCAGGCTATATTGGTAGTCATACATGTGTAGAATTACTGAATAGTGAGTTTGAAATTATTGTGTTAGATAATTTGTCAAACAGTTCAGTAGAGTCTATCAATCGAGTAAAAGAGATAACGGGAAAACAATTTAAATTTTATGAAGAAGATCTTTTAAATAGCGGGGCATTGAATAAAATTTTTGAAGAAAATAAAATTGAAGCTGTTATTCATTTTGCGGGTCTTAAAGCTGTAGGAGAATCAGTAGCAATTCCATTAAGATATTATAATAACAACATTATAAGCACGCTAGTGTTATGTGAAGTGATGCAGAAACATAACGTAAAGAAGCTAATCTTTAGTTCTTCTGCAACGGTATATGGTATACCAGAAACATCACCAATTACGGAGGAGTTTCCGTTAAGTGCAACAAATCCATATGGCCAAACCAAATTGATGATTGAACAAATTATGCGTGATGTAGCACTTGCAGATGAGGAATGGAGCATAGCATTACTTCGTTATTTCAATCCATTTGGTGCACATGAGAGTGGCCGAATTGGAGAAGACCCAAATGGAATTCCAAATAATTTAATGCCATATGTAACACAAGTAGCAGTAGGGAAGCTAAAAGAATTAAATGTATTTGGAAATGACTATCCAACTAAAGATGGAACGGGTATCCGTGATTATATTCATGTTATAGACTTAGCAAATGGTCATGTAAAAGCGCTTGAGAAAGTACTGAATAAAAGGGGTGTAGATGCTTATAACCTTGGTACAGGTACTGGTTATAGTGTATTGGAAATGGTTGAAGCATTCGAAAAAGTTTCTGGTAGGAAAGTTCCTTATAAAATTACAGAGCGTCGTCCCGGTGATGTAGCAGTATGTTTTGCGGATGCATCGAAAGCAAAGTTGGAATTAGGATGGGAAGCAACACGTGGATTAGAAGAGATGTGTGAAGATTCTTGGAGATGGCAATTAAAAAATAAAACTGGCTATATTAAATAATACCTTTAGGTTTTCAGTGTACACACTATAGACGATTGAAGTCTATGTCTATGCTATAATGTATATAAATTAAGGAATTATAAGTTTGAAAATTTAGCTATGAAGAAAGTAGGTATATGCAATGCATTCGATTCTAATCTGCGGCGGAGCTGGTTATATCGGTTCTCATGCTGTGAAAAAATTAGTAGACGAAGGTTTATCTGTAGTAGTAGTAGATAACTTACAAACGGGTCATAAAGATGCGATTACAGAAGGTGCGAAGTTTTATAATGGTGACCTTCGTGATAAAGCATTTTTAAGAGATGTTTTTAAACAAGAAAATATTGAGGCGGTTATGCATTTCGCAGCTGATTCTTTAGTTGGAGTTAGTATGGAGAAGCCTCTTCAATATTATAATAACAATGTGTATGGTGCACTTTGCTTATTAGAGGTAATGGATGAGTTTAAGGTAGATAAGTTTATTTTCTCTTCTACTGCGGCAACGTATGGTGAGGTAGATGTGGACCTTATTACTGAGGAAACGATGACAAATCCAACGAATACGTATGGAGAAACGAAGTTAGCAATTGAGAAGATGCTTCATTGGTATAGCCAAGCTTCTAATTTACGTTATAAGATCTTCAGATACTTTAACGTGGCTGGTGCAACTCCAAATGGTATTATCGGGGAAGATCACCGTCCAGAGACTCATTTAATTCCTCTTGTGCTGCAAGTAGCGTTAGGTCAACGTGAGAAGATTATGATGTTTGGTGATGACTATAATACACCAGATGGTACTTGTATCCGTGATTATATTCATGTTGAAGATTTAGTGGCAGCTCACTTCTTAGGGCTTAAAGACCTACAGAACGGCGGAGAAAGTGATTTCTATAACTTAGGAAATGGTAATGGTTTCAGTGTGAAAGAAATCGTTGATGCAGTTCGTGAAGTTACAAATCATGAAATCCCTGCTGAGGTGGCGCCACGTCGTGCAGGAGATCCAGCACGTTTAGTTGCTTCTTCTCAGAAAGCAAAAGAGAAGTTAGGATGGGATCCTAAGTATGTAAATGTGAAAACAATCATTGAGCATGCTTGGAATTGGCACCAAAAGCAACCTAATGGGTATGAGAAATAGTTATTTAAAACTTTAATATAAGAAATTAATTTTCAAATTAAAAAGGTATGTTTTTATAGCATACCTTTTTAATTTGAAAATGAGGATAATCATATGAATGTGTAATAAGGTTATTGTCACATTAAAAAGGTATGTTTTTATAGCATACCTTTTTAATTTGAAAATGAGGATAATCATATGAATGGGGAATAAGGATTTAGTCACTGATTATTATATATAGAATTTAAAGAACAGCCAGAAAACATGAAGTCAGATAAGAAGAAAATTGAGGGCAGCTTTTATAAAAATCTAGAGTTCGGTACAGATCGTATGCGTGGTAAACTTGATGTATAAGGAATCATAACATATGTGTTTGAATGCTTAGAGCCAAAGCAAGTGCTTTCTGTCACTGTTTAAGTAGAATCGTTCTTATGAAAAGACATAACACGACTGAATGTAACGGTTATAAAGTATATGGTGAAGATGGTGGGCAATTACCTCCAAAAGAAGTAGCAGGTAATCCGTGGTTTAACGTGATGTTTTGAAATATCATAGAAAGATAATTATTGAAGCTTTTATACGTTGAAAAGAATGGCGGCCTCAAAAATATATGCATATTAAGACTGAATAATAAAATTTCAGGTAACTTATATAAATTACCTGAAATTTAAAAGATGAAGTATTGGATATTGAAAATGTATTAAAAACTAATAATAGTGTTTCTCTGTCTTTCGTAACTTGTTATTTAAAAAACTAAAAATTAAGTTGCGTGTTTGAGGATCAATCGTAATAACTATGATACCATATAGAAGGCCAGTAAGCGTTAAAGCAATTAACGGAGGGAAGCCAATTAAGACATTTTGATATATGAGACAACTAATCATAAATGACAAAATGTTGAATATAACACCTTTAAATAATAATTGAAGTCCTTTAGATATAAAAATGGTAAATCCAATTAATAGACATAATTCTGTTATAATTGCAGCCACTGCTGCTCCGATCATTCCAAATTGTTTACCTAATACAATATAACTAATTATAGCAACTATTAGTCCGATAGACATCGTTATTGTTCGTTTCCATTGCTGGCCAATTGTTGTTAAATTATCAGCAAGTGGATAATTTATCGATTGAAAAATAACCATAAATGCTAATATCGCAAGGACATCGCCTGCGGGTGCGTATTTTTCACCTAATAAACTAATTATCCAAAAGTTAGGATTGATAATAAAGGGAATAGAAATACCAATCCCCAAAAATGACATAAGCTTTAGCTCGAAATAGGATAATTCTCGATGTTCTTTAATATTGTTTTCATTTCCAAAAGCAAACAATCTAGGATAGAAAGCCGCTGCAATTACACCAGGTATTTGATATAGAACCATAGGTATTTTGGAAGCTGCTCCAAAATAGGCAATATTATCATATGAAGTAACCTTTTCTAATATAATTGGACCTAATGAAGGTAATAGCATAATTATAATACCATTTATTGTGAACACTAGTAGCTGATTTAAAATCCGATTATCCCATCCCTTATAAAAGGTTGTATAGCGATTAACAATAATTAAAGTTATACAGCCAGTTATAAAACTCGCTCCTCCATACATTGCCGCTACTATTGTAAGGGACCATTGTAAGTACATTCCTAATAAAAGAGAAACAGCAGAAGAAAGACCTTGTATAACTGAAATGGTAGCAGTAAATTGCATGCGCTCAGTTGCTTGAAAGTATGCCATACCTACACCTTGAAATGTAGCTCCAAACATTGTTGGTAGGACAACTAAATAGACGATAGTACGTAAGTAAGCATCTTCATAAAATAATTGAGCAAATATAATAAACAAAATAGAAACAATAAAAGCTAGAGTTAGGCGAATTCGTAGATAGCTGCTTAGAAGTTTACTAATATTCGAATTTTGTCTCGTACCTTCACGCATAAAGGTGTGTGTAAGACCAGCATCTGTGAAATAGCAAATAACAGATGAAACAGCTAATGCAATAGTGAAAATTCCATATTCTGATGGTGAAACATATCGAGCGAAAAGGATAGTAGCTATTGCAACCGCAAAACGAACGATAATATTACCTATAAATAAGTAAGATGCATTCTTTAGGATTTTATTTTTTTTCATGGGAGCACCCTTCTATTGGGAGGAAATAAATTATGAAATTCATAAAAATAATATTTTGAATCGTAAAAGCCATAATTTTGTATATAATTTTAGAGATTTCCTACCATTTTTGAGATAAATTTTTTGACAATATTTTTTTAAATCACTTTTTATTATTTTCACCAAGTCTTTTTTTAATTGGTCGTTATAATTCATAAACATATATGAACTATTAATTATTGTAGACGGAAATAAATAGGTATCAATAATTTGAATAAGTGATTTAGGATTCTTTTCGATTAAGTATACAGAGTTTATCTGTAGCCATTCCTTAATCCTTCGATATACTTCTAATTCTGTGGTAGTTAGTAATTTGTAGTCTTGGTATTTAGAAGTAAGATTACCATTTTGTAAAATTCGATAATAAGTTAAATATTCATCCACATAGCATACTTCAGTAACGCTGATAAGTTTAAATAAAAACTCTAAATCTTCGCCCCAGTTACAGTTAGGAGTAAAATGAATATCATAATCTTTAACAACTGATTTTTTAAAAACCCAGGTGCTGGTTTGAGCTATAATATTTCGAGTTAAATAGTCCGATGCTATATTACCTTTTATAAATTTTGTTTTTACTTTGCTTTTTTCAGGGGTTGTCTCAAAGAAATTCATATATCCACAATAGCAAGCATCCATTTTATTGAAATGCATGCTTTGAATTTGTTTTTCTAGTTTAGTTGGATGCCATAAGTCATCACTATCTAAAAAAGCAATATACTGTCCATTTGCGTTTTCTATTCCTGTATTTCTGGCAACAGAAACTCCTTGATTTTTTTGTTTAACATATTGTATTTTTTTAGGAGATGTTTCTTTAAGCTGTTTAACAATAGAAGAAGATTGATCTGTACTTTCGTCATCGACAATGACGATTTCAATGTGTTGATATGTTTGATTTAATATAGATTTTATAGTTTCTTCAATATATTTCTCTGCATTATACATAGGTATAATAACGGAGACAAGTTGTTCCTTTTCCATTATAAAATGATACCCCCTTGAGTATTTTGATTTATTTTTTATAGAAGGAAGGGGTAATAAGTGTATTACTTTCCTTAATGATGTTGTGCCCTTATATCACGTGATTATGTGTTAATCAATGTCTCAAAAGTATCAATAAATTATATAAAAACTATAGGAAGAGAAGGCAATTAAAACACCTGTATAATTTTAACCTATCTAAAGTTTGTAAATCAACTTTTTATTTATTCTAAGGTAAAGCGGTTATGTAGTGAAGATACTTGGTTACATCGAATAAGTGATAAAACAATAAAATCCCCTAATTCAGAAATTCACTAATGTGTTATGATAAATGCACTAAGTTAGCAACATATTGGGTACAAAGGATAGAAGAAACAGGTGAAGCAGATGAATAAAAGACAACAGGAAATTTTACAAGTTTTATTATCTGAGTCTAATGAGTATTTGTTAGTGCAGGAGCTTGCTGATAGGATAGGATGTTCGGAGAAGACGATTCGTAATGATTTTAAGGTGATTGAGGAATATTTAGAGAAGTATTCAGATGCACTTCTTATTCGGAAACCAGGTTTAGGTGTCTGTTTAGAAATTAAGGATTATGATAGGACGAGTTTGTTTAATAAATTGTATTCTGTAAAACAGAATGTAAGCTATGCATCAGACGAGGAGAGAGTGTTGCAAATAGCGTATAGTTTGTTGATGAATGTTAAGCCAGTTACAGTGCAGGAGCTTGCTGAGCAGTATTTCGTAAATAGAGCTACGGTTAAGAGAGATTTAGATAGAATTGAAAAATGGCTTGAGGAACTGGGATTAGAGTTAATTTTAAAGCAGAGAGTAGGCTTAACGGTAGAAGGCGATGAGAGAAATAAGAGGAAAGCATTAGCTAAACTATCAGATTTAATTCATAATCGGGAATTAATGAATCAATTTATTAAAGAGCAGTTTTTGTATCATGAAATTGAATTTGTAAAGACTGAATTGAAAGCGTTACAAAAAAGATACGCTATATTCTTTACAGATGATACGTTAGAAAATCTTTTATTACATACGTTAATCATGGTGCGGAGGATGAAGTTAAAACAACCAATTTCAATGTCTACAGATGATTTAAACATTGTGCGAGAGACGAAAGAGTATGGGTGGACATTAGACTTTTTAACAAGGTTAGAGTTTGTATTTACTGTTCATTTTACTGAAGAAGAGATAGCTTATTTAGCCATTCATATTTTAGGTGGGAAATTTCGCTATCAAGATGAATGGGAAAAAAGTAAGCTAAATGTGAGTAGCCCCGTGCTTTCACAAGTTGTATCGCATTTAATAGATCGTATGTCTAAATTGAATGAAATCGATTTCGATAAGGATACATTTTTAGTAGAGGGATTACAGATGCATTTGTACACGACATTAAATCGTTTGCAATATAATCTTTCTGTCTCGAATCCGATGCTTCATGAAATTAAGCGCATGTATCCGTATATGTTTGATATGTTAATTCATGAGCTGGATGATATTAATACATCATTAAGTTTACAAATCCCTGAGGAAGAAGCGGCCTATCTTACTTTGCATTTTCAGGCGGCAATGGAGCGTTTGAATGATAAAAAGGTATCAAAAAATGTGATTATTGTTTGTCATATGGGGATAGGGATGTCGCAATTATTACGGACAAAAATTGAAAGGAAATTCCGGCATGTCCATGTGATGGATTGTATCGCAAAGTCCGATTTGGAAGAATACTTAATGAAAAATAAAAAGGTAGAGCTTATTATTTCTACGATAGATCTTCCACAGTTAAAGATTCCTCATTGTGTTGTATCTCCTTTATTAGAGCGGAGTGAAGAAAGTAAGTTAGAGGATTTTATGAAGAAATTAGATGAACTACCGTCTAACGAAAATAAGGACTTTGTTTTATTGAATTATACAAATCCTTTTTTAGTTTTTTTACAACAGGAAGTAGAGCATCGTTACGAATTAATTGAAAGATTAGCGAGATCTCTTTATGAAAAGGGATATGTAGAGAAAGGATATATTGAAAGTGCGATTGCTAGAGATAGAATGTCAGCAACGACAATTGGTGCAGGAGTCGCCATTCCGCACGGAAATCCTAAGTTAGTTCAACAATCCGCAATTGCAGTGGCTACGCTGAAGGAGCCGCTAGACTGGGGAGTAGAGAAAGTATCGCTTGTATTTATGTTAGCAGTTAAAAGTGATGGTAAGGAAGTTACGAAACAGTTATTTCATGAGTTATCTTTTATAAGTGAACAACCTGTTTTTGTTCAGAAGCTTATAAAGGAAAAGAATATAATGAAGTTTTTATCTTATTTAAGATATGAATAGGTAAGGCGAGAAGCCTTACTTTTTTATTTGCTTCGGTAAAATAATGTTTTTTCCGGAGGTTACGGTAAAAAAGAAAACTTTTATGAATCAAATATTGATATATAGTATTTGTAGGCGCTTACATAAGGGTTGAGGAGGGTTAAAATGAAAGTACTAGCGATTACATCGTGTCCAAATGGGATTGCCCATACGTATATGGCTGCAGAAAACTTGCAAAAAGCAGCGGATAAATTAGGAATTCAAATGAAAGTTGAAACACAAGGTGGTATAGGTGTTGAAAATGAACTTACTGAGCAAGAAATTCGTGAAGCGGATGGCATCATTATAGCTGCAGATCGTGCTGTAAATAAAGATAGATTCATAGGTAAAAAGTTACTAGTTGTAGGAGTTAAAGATGGCATTCGTAAACCAGAGGAGCTCATTCAAAAAGTAGTAGAGGGTAATGTTCCTGTTTATCATTCAGATGTGAAAGAGGCAAGGGATGACTCGCAAGGAAAAAAACAAAATCCTATATACCGTCATTTAATGAATGGTGTATCATTCATGGTCCCTTTCATTGTTGTAGGAGGGTTATTAATCGCAATTGCTTTGACACTTGGTGGTGAGAAAACCCCTGGTGGTTTAGTAATACCGGAAGGTTCTTTTTGGAAAACAATTGAGCAAATAGGTGGAGCTTCATTTGCATTTATGGTTCCAATTCTAGCTGGTTATATTGCATATAGTATAGCTGATAAACCTGGACTTGTTCCTGGTATGATCGGAGGATATATTGCAGCAACGGGAAGTTTTTATGGTAGTGAGAGTGGGGCAGGCTTTCTAGGTGGAATCATTGCAGGTTTCCTAGCTGGTTATGTAGCTTTAGGAATTAAAAAGTTAAAAGTACCAAAAGCGATTCAACCAATTATGCCGATTATTATTATCCCGGTATTTACATCACTTATTGTTGGTTTAGCATTTGTATTTATTATCGGTGCTCCTGTAGCACAAGTATTTGAATCATTAACGGCTTGGTTAGCCGGTATGCAAGGTTCAAGTTCAATTCTTTTAGCGTTAATCTTAGGTGCAATGATTTCATTCGATATGGGTGGTCCAGTAAATAAGGTGGCATTCTTATTTGGTTCTGCAATGATTGGAGAAGGAAATTATGAAATTATGGGACCGATTGCAGCAGCAATTTGTATTCCACCGATCGGGATGGGACTTGCTACATTTATAGGAAAGAAAAAATTCCAAGGGTCTGAAAAGGAAATGGGGAAAGCCTCATTTACGATGGGCTTATTCGGTATTACAGAAGGAGCTATTCCTTTTGCAGCACAGGATCCATTACGTGTCATTCCAAGTATTATGGCTGGTTCTATGACAGGTGCAGTTATTGCAATGATTGGTAACGTAGGAGATAGAGTAGCACATGGTGGACCGATTGTTGCGGTACTAGGAGCGGTAGATAACGTATTTATGTTCTTTGTTGCTATTATTGTAGGTTCTCTTGTTACAGCAGTGATCGTGAATGTATTAAAGAAAGATATTTCAAAAGTTGAAGAAGTACAGGAATTAAAAGAAATGAAAGAAGTGTCAGCAACAAAGGAAGTAACGGAAGTTCAAGAGCTAGTGATAGAAAAGAAAGCTGAAAAGGTTGAAATTCAGAAATTAACAGATATAACGAGTCTGGAGCTAATTGATGTTAATTTAGCAGGGGAGACACGTGACGATATTATTGATGAAATGATTGGGAAATTAAATGCTGTAGGTGCTTTACATTCTGATTCTGAGTTTAAGCAAGCAATTATGAGTCGCGAAGCAGAGAGTAGTACAGGCATTGGAATGAATATTGCGATTCCTCATGGGAAGTCGGATGCAGTAAAAAAACCGAGTGTTGTATTTGGAATTAAACAATCAGGGGTAGATTGGAAGAGTTTAGATGGAACGGATGCAAAGTTAATCTTTATGATTGCAGTTCCGAAAGAGAGCGAAGGAAATGAGCACCTGAAGATTCTTCAAATGCTTTCAAGAAAACTTATGGATGATAGTTATAGAGAGAGATTAATATCTGTCCAAACGAAAGAAGAAGCACATAAGTTATTAGATGACATCGTATAAAATGGAGGATTTTAATCATGACAGAACCGTTATTTTTTGCACCCATTTTTAAAGAAAGAATTTGGGGTGGTACGAAATTAACTTCTTTCGGATATGAAATACCATCAGAACAAACGGGAGAATGTTGGGCCTTTGCTGCACATCAAAATGGACAAAGTGTAGTTAAAAATGGAAAGTATAAAGGTTTGTCTTTAGGACAATTGTGGAATAATCATCGAGAATTATTTGGGGATATTGAAGGGGATCGCTTCCCTCTTCTTACAAAAATTTTAGATGCAAATCGCGACTTATCTGTTCAAGTTCATCCGAATGATGAATATGCACGTATAAATGAAGATGGTGAGCTAGGAAAGACTGAATGCTGGTATGTCATTGATTGTAAAGAAGGTGCTGAGATTATTTATGGGCATCATGCAAAGACAAAGGATGAACTAGTAAATCTGGTTGAACAAGAAGAATGGGGCAAGTTATTACAACGTGTAAAAGTGAAGCCAGGTGACTTTTTCTTTGTTCCAAGTGGCACAGTGCATGCGATTGGTGAAGGTATTTTAATATTAGAAACGCAACAAAACTCTGATACTACTTATCGATTATATGATTATAATAGAAGAGATTCAGAGGGGAAACTGCGTGAACTCCATCTGGAGAAAAGTATGGAAGTAATAGAGACACCATTTGTTTCAAAGCAACAATCTGTTCAATATGAAAAAATAGAAGATTTATATGTAAGAAAATTTATTGAATGTCCTTATTTTTCAGTAGAAAAGTGGGAATTAGATGGAGTGGTTAACTTAACGCAAAAAAATCCATTTCTTCTTTTAAGTGTAATAGATGGAGAAGGCGAGCTAATACACGGTACTGAAAGGTATCAATTGGAGCAAGGAGATCATCTCATATTACCAAGCGATTTTGGGGAATATAGAGTGGTAGGACGTGCTGAATTTATTATTGCGAGCGTATAAGAGATAAAAGATAACAGGAGAGAGTATCGTCGACAAAATATGTTCGACAATACCCTCTCTTTTTTTGTATGATTTTTGCTATACTAAACTGTACTATAATACGGGATGGAAGGAGGAGAATAATGAAAATACTTGTAGTTGATGATGAATCGAGTATTCGTAATTTGATTCGGATGCAGTTGGAGATGGAAGGGTATGAAGTGCTCACGGCGGCTGATGGAAGAGAAGCTTTAGAGAAATGGAATGAAGGACCGGATGTATTAATTTTGGATGTTATGCTTCCAGATACAGATGGGTACGAGTTGCTTCGTTTGTTTCGTGAGAAGAATAGGGATATTCCAGTACTCATGTTAACTGCGAAGAGTCAGATGAATGATAAATTGCTTGGCTTGCAGCTTGGTGCAGATGATTATGTGACGAAGCCATTTAATTATGCTGAGCTTATTCTTCGGATTAAGAATATGACGCGGCGTGTGAAGAAGGCAGAGGTAACGGTAAGTCATGAAGTAATTGGGGCAGGAGAGATAACGATTTGTCCTAAGGAAAGAAAGGTACATGTTAGTGGACAAGAAATTCAGTTAACGTACCGAGAGTTTAATTTATGTCAGTTGTTTGTTTCCAATCCGCAGCGTGTATTTATGAGAGATGAGTTACTTGAGAAAGTATGGGGGTTTGAGTATATCGGAAATACGAGAGCGGTTGATATTATGGTGCAAAGACTGCGGAAGAAGCTAGGGAATAGCGGGGAATATATTAAGACAATTTATGGCGTTGGCTATAAACTGGATTGTTAAGTGGTGATGGTATGTCTTTAAAAAGGAATATGGTGATTGGAATAGTGGGACTGTTAATCCCGATTTTTGTTCTTTTGTACGCAGTTGTTTATATTACGTTAGAAAAGAATATGTATCATAACGCGGCAAATTCTTTAGAGAAGTTAAGTGTAGAAGCACAAATTTATACGATGAATTATTTAGAGAAGGAAGCAGAGGTAGAGACGCTCGGTCCGAATTCACTTTTAATTGCTTCGTATTTAGCAAAGCGCATGGATGTCCGTGTACAGATGATTGGAAAGAATGGAGATGTTGTTGCGGATACGCAAAAAGGAGCGCTTCTTCATCGGAATATTGATATTGCGAGTTCTTTGAAGGGGAAGAAGTCTTATGTTTTTGAAGAGGGAGACCCAGCTCCAATTCTTTTGTTTTCAAGCCCAGTTTATTATGGAAACGATGTCATCGGAAGTGTTCGTTTTATAAATGAGTTAACGGGTGAGAAGGAAGTTTTAACAAATGTTGGCTGGACGTTCTTAATGACGTCTTTTTGTCTCGTAGCTGCAGGTATTTTCTTTGCAATTCGTTTGGCAAAGTCTCTTCATAAGCCGATTGATCGGTTAAGACAAATGGCAAAGCGGCTTGCGAATGGTGATTATAAAAGCAAGATTGAGCTAAATGAATATGTGGAAATTGCTCAGCTTTCAGCATCTTTTAATGCGATGGCCGATGGAATTGAGCTGCATATTAAGCAATTGAAAGAGGAGAAAGAGAAGCAGAAAGATTTCTTAGACCGCATTACGCATGAACTAAAAACGCCGTTAACGGCGATTATTGGCTATGTGGATTTAATTCCGAAGTTAAAGGCGAAGGAAGATGTAAAAGAGAGCCTGCGATATGTGGCTGTAGAGAGTGAGCGTTTATTATCACTTGTAGAGGAATTGCTTAAGTCTTCAAAGTACGGGAAGAGTACGTTTGAAGTGTCACCTACAGTTGTGAATGTAAAGGAATTAGCCGAAGAAGCAGTTTCAATTGTGAAACCGCGTCTGCAGAAATTTGAGATTGAAGTGATAAATGAGTTAACAGATGTACATGTTGTTGCGGATTTCGATAAGACGAAACAGATTTTCTTAAACGTGCTGGATAATGCGATAAAATATAGCGATGCTACGCAAATTCGTATGAATGTAATTGTAAATGAACATGAGGCAAAGGTTTTTGTTCATGATGATGGCATTGGTATAGATGAAGGTGTGCTTGCAGAGTGGAATGAAGCACCAGAAGGGAAGGTACTGCCTTCTAGTTACGGGAATGGTTACGGTTTGTATATTTGTCAGGAGATTATGAATAAGCAGGGCGGAAGTATGCGAATTGAGAGTAGTGAAGAGATTGGTACTACAATATTTATTACATTTTTGCTTCCGAGACGGATGGAAGACATAAAAAACTTGAAAGCGGTTAAATGATACATTTATGAAACAATTATGCGGTATTTTCGAAACAACGTTTTTTTATCTTGGAGGTAGGCAGAAATGAAAAGGCTATCATTTCAAATTCTTATGTTTGTTCTTTGTATAATTGTTTCTCTTATTTTGTTTTATGTGATGGAGAAGCAAATATACAATCGAATCACAATAGTGAATGACAAACAAATTGTTTTACAAAGAGTGAATGAATCCCTGCCTATCGAAATGAAAGTTAGGCATGAAAAGTGGGGAGAAATTGTTATAACGGATGAAGTTCGTTTGCATACGATTGTTTCATTCTTTGACCGAATTCAAATAGAACCGAGAGAAGCTAAGAATCAAGAACAAGTATTTACTGGAGAAGTAACGTACTTGAATGGACATAAACGTACTTTTGCAGTAGGTGACTTGTTCCAGTACGGGGCTGATGTGTACGGAAAGAATGGTACGGACCCAATGATTTCAGCATTTCAAACGTATTTGTTAAGCCTGTATTACACACCAGAACGTATTAGTGATTTTTTTGCGTCAGCGCAGGATGTCATAGTACGCCAAGGTGATGTAGAACGTGCGATGAATCTTACGCACATACTTGATTCGATTCGGTACGCAAAGCAAATTACAGATTACGGAGAAATACAGAAATTATTACAATCACAGAATGAACCGATTGCTTATATTACCGCTTATAAAACAGGGAAGCGTATAAAGAATGAGCGGGAAGACATTCTTACTATTTCTGTATATCCATCTTACTTTGTTGTGCAATATCTCGGCGATAATAACGGGAATGTTATGTATATGAAAAGCTCCCTCGCAAATTTATTTGTAAAGGAGAATGTGTCATGAGAAAGATAGCCTTTTTCTTCTTTTTGCTAGTAATTGGAGGAGCGATGTCTAGTTGCTCTCGAGATACAACCTCTATTAAATATAATAAAAATGGTCTCCCTATTTTGGATGATCGTCATCTTGTTGCGTATGTAGCAGCTCGTGAGGAAGTTGGTGAAGCTTTGCTGTCATCATTTTGTAAACCACGCGGCTGTACGTATGAATTTATTCGTCTTTCGACAGAAGAGCTTCTTCGGAGGGTAGAAGAGGAAGCTGGAAATCCGAAAGCGGATATTATTATTGGCGGTACGGTAGACGCGCATCAAATGATGAAGCAAAAAAATCTATCTATTCCTGTTACGAATCAGCATGCGAACCGTATTTCAAAAACTGTTAAAGATAAAGACGGTTATTGGTACGGTTATGAAGTGGAGAAGCTGGCAATTGCGATCAATAAAGAGCGGTGGAATGAAGAAATAGCACCGCTCGGACTTCCTTATCCATCAAGGTGGCAAGATTTATTAAATCCAGTATATAAGGGAAAGATTGTAATGCCAGATCCAAATGTCTCAGGAACAGCATATACGTTTTTTCAATCACTTATTGATACTTTAGGTGAAGTGGAAGCGAAGGAATATGTGAAGAACCTTGCAGGACAAGTTGGTGAAGTAACGGTGAATGGTTACATACCAGTGGAACTTGTTGCGAGCGGTGAGTATATGATAGGCATCAATTTCATGGGAGATCAGAGAATGCTTCAAAAACGAGGCTTTCCAATTGTAAGTATTGTACCTGAGCAAACAGGGTTATCTGTTAATGCGATTTCGAAACTAAAACGTGCACCGAATGGTATTATTGCGGATTTATTTATTGATTATTGTTTATCAGAAGAAGCGGGTCACATTTTAGAAAAAGTTTCGTTTGGCGTACCAACGATGTTTGCGAAGAACGAGAAAGAAATAGAAGGACAGCCGGTTAGAAGAACAAACCAAAATATATCAAATAGCGGAATAATCGAGATATGGAATAGACAGCGTCTCTCTCAGAAGTGAGAAAAGGAGACGGAAATATATGTTTAAATGGCTCAAGCCAGCACCTGCAATTGAAAGATTGCCAGCGGATATGATTGATCGAGTATACAAATTATTACGTATTCGTGTATTGATGGGAATTTCAGTTGGGTATGCTGCTTATTATTTAGTTCGTAGTAACTTTACGTTATCAAGTACGTATTTAGTACAAGAATATGGATTTAGTACAGCTGAAATTGGACTACTAGGTTCAATCATGGCAATTGTTTATGGATTTAGTAAGTTCTTTATGGGTAATTTGTCAGATAAAGCTTTCGCCCAGCGCTTTATCGCAGTCGGTTTATTCTTATCAGGGCTTGTAAATATTTGTTTCGGTTTTGCATCGTCATTTGGAATGATTGTTACACTACTTGTTCTAAATGGTATTGTACAAGGTATGGGAGCACCACCTTGTAGTATCGTTATGACGAAATGGTTCTCGAAGAAAGAACGCGGTACGAAAACAGGTATTTGGAATATTTCACATAACGTTGGCGGAATGCTCGTACCACCACTTGTCGGAATTGGTGTAGCTATTTTTGGTGAAAATCATTGGCAAGGCGGCGTGTTTATTTTCCCAGCGATTATCGCAATGGTAATCTCAGTTCTTGTTTGGATTAATGCGAAGGATACACCAGAATCAGAAGGTCTTCCTCCAATTGATGAATATCGTAATGACTATGAAAATCTTGAAAAAGCAGATAATGCTAACAAGATGTCACCAAAAGAAATTTTAATGAAATATGTAGTGAAAAATAAATTTGTATGGTTCTTATGTATTGCGAATGCATTTGTTTATTTAATTCGCTTCGGTGTTATTAACTGGGTTCCCCTTTATTTAACGACGGTTAAAGGTTTCTCAAAAAATGAAGCACACGCAGCGTACGCAATCTTTGAAGGTATGGCAATTCCAAGTTCATTAATCGTTGGTCTTTTAAGTGATAAATTATTTAAAGGAAAACGTATGCCATTATGTATCATTAGTATGGTCGGAGTTGTTATTGGTACGTTTGTATATTGGCAAGCAACTAGCATACTTGTTGTAAGTATTGCAGTTTCTATCATCGGTTGTTTAATTTATGTACCACAGTTCTTAATCGGTTTAAGTGCGATGGAATTAGTACCGAAATTTGCAGTAGGTACGACAGTTGGTATGTGTGGTCTGTTCGGTTATGTAGGCGGAAGTCTTGTAGCAAACGCAGCAATCGGTGTTATTGTTGATCGTTCTGGCTGGGACGGTTGCTTCATCTTACTATTAACAGGTGCAATTTTATCAACAATCTTCTTGTTCATCGTTCAACGTGGGCATGAGGGGAAAAAAACTAAAGTAGCGTAATATTTTGTTTGAAAAGCTATCCAATTATCATTTTGGATGGCTTTTCTTATATTAATATAATCTTTCCTTAAATCTATCTTAAAAGATAATATGTCATATTTCTAATCATTGGAATTTTTGTTACAATATAAATGGATGTGTAAAACTTTGTAAAAAGAATGTAATAATATGTAATTATTTTTCAGAAAGTTTTATACAATTTTTATATTAAACTATTAAGTTATAAAAGGAGAGAGAATATGGTACCAAATACGGTTCGTACTCCAAACAAGAAGAAGAAATGGATTATTATCGGGGTTATTGCACTAATTGTTATTGTAGCAGCAGTTAATATTTTTGTAATGCAAGGGAAGAAGAAGGGCGCAGCAACGACAGCTGATGCTGTGAGCTTTGAGAAGGTAACGGAGCGAAAGCTTAATAATACGAAGTTAATTTCTGGTCAGGTGAAACCAGGGAATATTGAAAGTTTCTATGCAGATCCGACTAAAGGAAAAGTGAAAGATATTGCAGTGAAAGAAGGACAAGAGGTAGAGAAAGGTACGAAGTTATTCTCTTATGATAATGAAGAGATTAACTTGCAAATGAAGCAAGCTGAGCTTGATCAGAAGATGGCAGATATGCGTTATGATCAAGGAAAGAAGAAAATTGATTCGTTGAAGAAAGAAATTAAGAAGGCAAAGGATAGCGGAGCTGGGAAAGAAGTAACAGATCCGATGGATGAGCAAGTAAGTGAGTTAGAGATGGCGCAAAAGACAACTGATCTTGAGAAAGAAAAAGGGAAGTTGCAGAAAGAAGAGTTAAGTAAAAAGCAGAAAGAGCTTACGATTTATAGTAATTTTACTGGTGTCGTTCAAAAGTTAGATAAAGATGCGGCGCAAAGTTCATCTCAAGCGTTAGGTGGTCAAGGGAAAGCATTTTTACAAGTGGCGTCTAAAGATCCATTTCAAGTTCAAGGGACGTTAACTGAGCTTCAGAAGTCACAAATTCAACCAGATCAAACATTTACTGTCACTGCGAAAGCAAATAGTAAGAAGAAGTGGACAGGTAAAATTACAGAGGTAAGTGAATTCCCAACGAGTGCAGAGATGGCTCAAGCTGGTGGTATGGGTGAAGCGACTCAAAATATGTCCCAATATACATATAAAGCAAGTCTTGATAGTCAAGATGGTTTATCTCCAGGTTATCACGTTTCTCTGCAAGTAAGTTTAGAGAATAAGACGATGATTGCAGTTCCGACTAAGAGTATTGTAGAAAAAGATGGTGATGCATTTGTTTATGTTGAGGATAAAGGAAAGCTTCGTAAACAAAATGTGAAAAAAGGTTCTACTGATGGAGATTGGACAGAGATTGTTGAAGGCGCAAAAGTGGGGCAAAAGGTGGTTAAAAATCCTTCCGACGACGTGTATGACGGAATGGAAGTGAAAGAGAAATGATTACGTTAAATAATATTGCTAAAACGTATTATCAAGGAAAATTGGCAGTGCCGATTTTGCACGGTATTAGTTTAACGATTCAAAGCGGTGAGTTCGTTTCGATTATGGGACCGTCTGGTTCTGGTAAATCAACGCTTATGAATATTATCGGTTGTTTAGATCGTCCAACAGAAGGCGAATATATGCTGAATGATGTGAATATCTTAACAGCAGACGAGTCAAAGCTTGCTTTAATTCGTAATGAATATATTGGATTTGTGTTCCAGCACTTTAATTTGCTTCCACGTCTTTCAGCAGTAGAAAATGTTGAACTTCCGCTCGTATACGGTGGTGTGAAGAAAGCAGAGCGTCGTCAAAGGGCTCTAGAAGCGCTTGGTAAAGTCGGTTTATCAGATAGAGTTCACCATTTGCCGAATGAATTATCAGGTGGACAGAAGCAGCGTGTAGCGATTGCAAGGTCGATTGCGAATAATCCAACGTTCATTATGGCCGATGAGCCAACTGGTGCGCTTGATACGAAGTCTGGTGAGCAAGTTATGGATATTTTCACGAAGCTTAATGCAGAAGGTACAACGATTGTTATGGTTACACATGAAGAGGAAGTAGCAGCGTATTCTTCCCGCCGCATTGTACTGCGAGACGGGAAAATTACAGAAGATAGAAGGTGTGCGGTATGAGTTTACTAGATAGTATAAAAATTGCCCTATCTTCTATTTTAGCTCATAAACTGCGTTCAGCGCTTACGATGCTCGGTATTATTATCGGCGTTGGTTCTATTATTACTGTCGTTGCAATTGGGCAAGGCGGGGAAGCAATGCTGAAGTCGAAATTCGCAGGCTCTGGTGGTAATAACCTTATGCCAATTCAGTTTAAACCAGATATGAATGATGAGTTTGCTATAGGCGGATTTGAAATACCAAAGTTAACGGAAGAAGATATTATGGAAGTAAAACAAGTGAAAGATGTTTCACACGTTATTACGACAAATTCGACGACAGAGATACTGGATGTAAATGATAAAAAAGCAAATCTGAATGTTATTGGTCTTGATAATGAATATTTTGCGGTTAATAAAGTAAAGGTCGTAAAGGGACGTACTTTAAGTGAATCAGATATTTCTCATGCAAATAACGTTGTGATGATTAGTACAAAAACAGAAGAGACGTTATTTAAGGACGTAAACCCAGTGGGACAAATTATTGAGATGAAGGGGCAGCCAATGCAAATTATTGGTGTGTATACATCTGATAATGAGTTTATGGGATTTGAAATGGAAGAAGCGTTAATCCCCCTTACATTATGGCCTGTTTTATTCGGAACAGATGATATTCAAAATATCGCAATTCAAGCTAAAAATGTAGACGATTTAGAAGCAGCTGGGAAACAAGCTGTTGATGTATTAAATAGTCGTAAGCCAAGTGAGATTCCAGGTAAATATGAACTGGTGAATTTAAAAGAATTACAAGAAAATGTTTCTAAAGTCACTAGCATCATGACGATGATCATCGGCGGTATTGCTGGTATTTCACTAGTCGTTGGTGGTATTGGTGTTATGAACATTATGCTTGTATCTGTAACGGAGCGTACGCGCGAAATTGGGATACGTAAAGCGCTTGGGGCAACACGTAGTAAAATTTTATTACAATTTTTAATTGAAGCAGTCATGTTAACGCTTCTAGGTGGTTTAATCGGAATTGGTCTTGGATATGGCGGGGCATATATCGTTTCCACATTTGCAAAATGGCCACCACTCGTTTCGTGGGAGGTTGTTGTTGGAGGCGTACTGTTCTCTATGACACTTGGTATTATTTTCGGATTAATTCCAGCGAATAAAGCTGCGAAATTAGATCCAATTGAAGCATTACGTTATGAATAAGTTAGTAGTGTAGTAGAGAGGCTCTCTACTACACATACCGTTCTAGTGGGCGGTCGTAGCCTCTATGTGAGAAAAACCACCCATTAGAACGTGTTATATACATAGAAGGAGGCGTTATAATGGAAGCGAATTTGAATACGCAAAAAGCTGACGGAGAGAAGCCATCATTATTGGGGATGATTACATCTCCTAGTTTACAATTTGAGAGAATGAAGACGAGCGAGAAAGTTTGGGGTATGTTCTTCTTAATGGCGCTATTACAAGGGCTGTTAAGTGCTTTTACTACATACGTTACGAATACGTCCCCTGAGATGGTGAAAGTGAAAAAAGAACTAGGTGAATTTGCAGGACAGAGTTCACTGACATCCGATGTTATTTCCAGCATTGTGTCGGGTACTATAGGTGGTATGCTGGTAACATTCGTTGTTGCAGCTATTTATAAAGTGTTTATGATGTTCTATGGGAATGATACCTCTTATAAAAAATTAGTAACGATTATTGTATATACGAACATTGTTGTTATTATTGGTGGATTTATTAATGCTATTATAGCTTTAATTTTAGGTGTCGCACCAACTGCATATACAAGCTTAGGACCATTATTTGAGACAGGTTCAGTTGCTTATGGAATAGGGAGTTCAATTGAAATATTTTATTTATGGAATATCGTTTTAATTTGGTTAGGACTGCAAATTACAGCGGGAGTAAGTAAAGTGAAAGCAGCAATTCCAATTATCGTTTTATTCATCATTAAAGCGTTATTCTTAGCAGCGATTGTTATGTTAATTGCGGCATTTTTACCAAATATGCCAGTATAAATAAGGAGGCGTTATAATGGAAACGAATATTAATACGCAAGATGTAGGGTCGAAAAAGCCATCTTTATTAGGGATGATTACATCTCCAGGTGAACAGTTTGAGAGAATGAAGACGAAAAGTCCGGTTTGGGTAGCTTTCCTCATATTTGTTCTAATTGGAACGGTTACGACAGCTGCGGTATTTTATTTATCAGTGGTTAATACCCCAGAAGTGGCAAAAGAAATGAATGGCCAAGATGGGCAGATGATAAAATGGTTTGCACTTGGTGGTGGAGCACTTTTTGGTTTATTTGGAACACCTATTGGCCTCTTTATTGCAGCAGGCTTCTATAAAGTGATTATGATGTTAATGGGAAATGATACTCCTTACATGAAGATATTATCTATTTACTTATACGCTAATCTTGTTTTCTACATTGGGAGCTTGTTAAATGTAGGATTAGGTTTGATTTTTGAAGGAAATGGAACGGATGCTTATACAAGTTTAGCTCCTTTATTTGAAAAAGGGACAGTTTTAAATGGCATTGCATCTTCAATTGAGATTTTTAATATTTGGAGTTTAATTTTAACAGGATTAGGGTTACATATTGTGGCTGGTTTAAGCAAGAAACAAGCCACAATTTTAATTGTAATTTTCTTTATTCTAACGATAGGACTAGGTTTTTTAAAAGGTTTAGGAAACAGTTTTGGCGCATAATATGATTTGATTAAAAGGTGACTCTCCCAAGAGTCACCTTTTTTATTTTTACCCTTATTTCAAATACGACCAGCAGAATTTGAAATTCTACTTCGTGTAATTTCAAATTTCGGCGGTAGTATTTGAAATTACTCACAGTGAAATCGCTTCTTTATTTTTATATTGTGGAGGTACCGGCGGAATAACAAAGAGGTATACCTTTTAGAAGTGGGTACTGTGTGAAACCAGCAACTTTTACAGAGACAGTTGTGTTGTATGAAGGTATGATTGTAAATCAAATAAAGAAGTTAGGTATTTATCAAGATCATGAAGAGTATTATCAATGTGGTTTAATTGGTCTTTGGCATGCATATGAAAGGTATGATGCGGAGAAAGGAAGTTTTCCTGCATATGCAGTTATAACTGTGCGTGGTTATATATTAGAAAGATTGAAGAAAGAGTTTGCAGTGCAAGAAAAGTGTGTATGTGTAGGAGAATATGAGGATATCTTCCATTTTGAAGATATTGAAATGAGAGCAAAGGATTTTATGAGTGTATTAGATGAGAAGGAGAAGTATATTATTTTCGAACGTTTTTTTACAGGGAAGACGATGGGGGAGATCGCTAACGAGATGGAAATGACCTATTATCAAGTGAGGTGGGTGTATCGTCAAGCACTTGAGAAAATGCGAAATAGTTTAAGAGAATAAATATGATTATAAGAATGGAAGGCAATGGATATTGCTTTCCATTCTACTTATTCTGTTAAGGTAGTAAATGTAATAAGAGGTTTTTAAATTGTAGTGAATCTTGCATGTTCATACGTGATAATACGTATCCAGCTTTTAATAATTGCTGTTTTAACTTATGGGGACTGATATGTATTGTTGTAGTAGTGCCATTTGAAAAATGAATGTTAGCTTTTTTACTCTTTTTGAAAAATTCTATGTCATGTATATGGTTATAAAATAACCATATACAGTTTGGAGAAGAAGGAGATTCTGTCGGGAAAGCACAAATATATTCTCGATGATTAATTGGAATTGGGACATTTTGTTTAAATTTAAAGTTTGTTTGGACTGCATTACGTCTACCTTGATAAGTAGAGTGAACATTGGTTAGACAAGATTGCTTGATGAGTTGGAGAGCAGTTTGACAGGAGTAAAGATGGTTCCCGCTACTGTCGATAATTTTGGTGCGATAATAAGGGTGCTTGTAAGGTTCCAGCATCATTGTAGAATTAGAAATAATAATATCATTTTCTTCATTCATAAATTTGATTCCTCCCTTATAAATGATAGTAATACCAAATATAATTATATACGAATTAAATGAATTAATTATTAATATTCTGTTTCATATTGTAAATTTTGACTATTCGTTTACAATCAATAGATGTTAGTCTTTCTAATTTGCATCGCTTGTACATATATATGAAAATAGAAAAGAGTAGGCGGTGAGATAGTATGAAGAAAAAGTATATTATTATGGCTCTAGTTGTCGTGCTTCTAGTATATTTAGCAAATAGTAATCCGAGTAAAGGTGAATATACGGATTGGGCAGCGAAGCAGTTTATGAAACGTAATGATGTAAGTAAGAAGCTAGACGAAGTTCAAAAGGAAAATGAAGAGGGTCTTCTTGGCGATTTAGCATCGGCTGGTAAGAAGTTGGCGAAAAAATATGTTGAGCCACAAGTTGGATTATTAATCGAGAATTATACAAAGCGAAATGATTATATTTTCTTCTCAACATATACGACCGAGTTTGATATAGGCGGAGAACACTATAAATATGTATGCGTCGGTTTTTCAAAAATCTTTATTCCGATTGAAATGCCGAAGAAAAAAGACGAATCTGCAAAATGATGCAGATTCGTCTTTTTGTTTATAAGTTAATTGGAACTTCAGATACATTCTTTTCCACGAGACGGGCTCCTTTTTTTCTGGTATTTTCATTAATTGATGAAAATACAGATGAGGCAAGGATGGTATCCATTACTTGATTTACGACTTGTGCATCGACGGGTGTGATAGGTTTTTCGATAGAAAAAACAACTGTTTTTCCATCTTCTTTCGCAAAAATTAATTCTAGTACTTGCATACTTTATTTCCTCCTTTTTATTTATCGTGTTATATGCGGGTAGGGCGATTGGTGTACTCAGCGGGGGATGCCCCCACTGAGTAAAGTTTAACCTTATAGGGTAGAAAGATCTGATGTGCTAACAAGTTGTATAGCGTGAAGCGGTGATACTTGTAAAGAAGCAAGAGCACGTGCTACGTTTTGTACTTGCTCTAAGTTTGCGTTTGTTTTAACACGCTTAAATTGTTTTTGCTTAAAAGCTGTTTTTCCGTTCTGATCTAATCCATTGTTTAAGACAAGACGTAAAGTTAAGTCCGTTACGATTGTTTCGACTGCCATGTTTATCACCCCCTTTCACTTTATAAATAGGGTGCAAATGTCATGTTTTGGCGTGAAATTTATTCTTTTTTTTGGTACGCTTAAAAGACTAAGAGAGGGGTTTCGGAAGAATGAATCGTAAATGGTTATTTTGGATTCCTGTTTTACTATGGATGGGGTTGATTTTCTATTCCTCGGCACAACCATATAAAAAGCAGGATATGCGTTCGGATATTGAACAATATGTAAATGTTGAGTTTGTGAAAGAGCATTTCTCGTGGGTATCTATCGATTATGGCGGTGGTACACCTGTTAGCATTGCAAATAAAGGTGTAGGCGGATTTATTGAGTTTTTCCTTCGTAAAGGTGCTCATTTTATGGTGTTCTTTATGCTCGGTTCATTGACGTATTATGCTTTTCATCGATCGGGTTATTCGAGAAAAAGGTGCTTCCTATACGCTCTTCTATTCGTTGCGGGATATGCAACATTTGATGAAATTCATCAATGGACTACGGGAGATCGTACACCGATGTGGCAAGATTCATTACTGGATACATGCGGCGGATTAACAGGAATTATAATAAGCAATTGGTTTTGGAATAGAAAAAGGAGCTAATCTTTTGGGATTAGCTCCTTTTGTTTATACACCAAGTAATTCTTTTAGTTCATCTGTAGATAGTTCGGTCATCCAACTATCGGTTGTAATGACGGCATTGTTTAAGGATTGTTTTCTTTCTAACATTTCATCAATTTTCTCTTCGAGTGTCCCCGTTGTAATAAGTTTATGAACGTGAACGAAGCGTTTTTGACCAATACGATATGCGCGGTCTGTTGCTTGGTTTTCTACAGCTGGGTTCCACCAACGGTCGTAGTGAATGACATGGTTGGCAGCGGTTAAGTTTAATCCAGTTCCACCTGCTTTTAACGATAAGATGAAAATGTCATACGTTCCGTTTTGGAACTGCTCGATCATTTTGTCACGTTCCTTCTTCGGTACACTACCGTTTAAGAAGAGGACGCGCTGACCGAAATGTTCTTCTAACACATTTTTTAGCATGTTCCCCATACCGATGTATTGTGTGAAGATTAAACAACTTTCATTTTGATCTTTTATATTTTCAATTAGTTCCATTAGCGTGCTCGTTTTCATGGAACGTTCGATGATGTCTTTTGGTTCTGTTTCTTTTAAATAAAGAGCAGGATGGTTACAAATTTGTTTAAGTTTGTTCAGCATGAGTAATATAAATCCGCGTCTTTCAATCCCGCTTAATCCTTCTACATTTTGCAATGTATCTTGAACAAGTTGTTCATATAAGGAAGCTTGTTCACCAGTAAGTGGACAGTACGCTTTCTGTTCTTGTTTATCAGGCAAGTTTAATGCGACGGTTTGATCTTTCTTTGTACGACGCAGTAAAAACGGCGAGATAAAACGTTGAACTTGTTGGATTTTTCCTTCGTCACGGTCCTTTTCAATCGGTGAGACGAATCGGCGCTGGAATTGTCCTAAGCTGCCGAGATATCCATGATTAATGAAGTCAAAAATAGACCAAAGCTCGGCAAGTCGGTTTTCCATCGGTGTACCGGTTAAAGCAATTTTGTGATTTGCTGGCAAGTTTCGTACTGCTTTCGACTGTTTCGTATGTGGGTTTTTAATATTTTGTGCTTCATCCAAAATAACAGCATCCCAGCATAACGTACTAAGTTCTTCTTCATCAAGCTGAGCTAATGCATAAGATGTTAATACAACATCTGCTGATTGAAGGAAGTCTTTAAATGATTCGCCTTTCGCTCGGTTACTTCCATAATGTAACTGAACACGTAAATTTGGTGCGAAACGCTCAAATTCTTTTTGCCAATTTCCAAGAACAGATGTCGGTGCCACGATTAAAGCAGGGCCTGTTTGGAGATTGTTCTCTTTAATATATAGTAAGTAAGTGATCGTTTGAATGCTTTTTCCAAGTCCCATGTCGTCAGCTAATAATGCTCCAAATCCAAGCTTTCTTAAATATAATAACCACTCAATGCCATGTTGTTGATACGGACGGAGTGTTGCGTTTAGTGCAGAAGGGACATCTACTTTTGGAATATCTCCAATGTGCAATAGTTTTTGGAATAGCTCTTCATAATATCCATCCAGTTCGATTTCAATATCGGTAAACGGACTATCTTCTTCTACAATTTCTGTTTCAGCAGTGTTTGATAAATGTTGCTGAAGGACATCTTTCATTTCTAGTCCATATTTATCGGCACGGCTCATAAGCTTTCGTACTTCTTCAATAAAGGCTGGATCCAGTCTCATCCATTGACCATTTATATTGAATAACCGTTTGTTTTGTTCAACGAGTTCGAAAAATTCGCTTTCGGATAAATCAATGCCGTTCGTTGAAATGCGCCAGTCAAAGTTAACGAGTGTATTCATGCCGAAGAAAGATTGCGTTTGCGTAGCATTTTGCTTCAGTTGCACACGTAATTTTGGTTTTGTCGCTTTTAAATTTTGCCACCAGGATGGCAGTAAAATCGTAATACCTGCAGCGAGTAATTCGTTACTTGCTTCTGTTAAGAAGTTCCACGCTTCTGTTTCAAAGAGTTCACTTCGGAATGTATCCCCTTCTTTTAACCACGGTACGAGCTTACTGAATCCTTCTTGTGTTTCAAGAATACGTTCTTCATAATCGTGCCATCGTTTTGGCAAAGAATCGATACTTTCATATACATATATGCGATGTGCCCCGCGCTTTGGTGTAACAATTGTCTCAAGCTTCCACATTTCAAATTCTTCTTGCGGCTCTTGTAGCCGTAGTCCGATTGTAAACGGAAGGTCATCTTCAATGTAACCAATTTTTCGAAGCCAATCTTCTTCATGTAGTGCTGCATCCAATTGTCTTTTCGTAAAGTCGTAATGTTCATAAAGTCTCTTGGCATCTTCCCATCCATCGTTTGAACGGTTATCTTGTAATATGCTTTCATTTACCGCGGCCGAGAAAAGAGATACCAATGTGTCATCTTCGATTGGGGTATTTTGCACTTTCCAAGATGGTTGTTGAGACCAACGCTCCATATCAGGTACGAAGCTACCGCTTGTGAAGGCATCCCATAATTCGTTCGCATCTTTCGTAAGTGCTGTAATAGGGCCATTCATTTGAATATGGGCAAAGGAGTTCATCGGTTTATTAGCGATGTATTCAAATGCTTGTGCGTTTGTTAGCATAACACCTTGTTTTCCTTCAAAGGTCGCTTCTTTTAGAAACGTGCCGTAGAAGGAAGTGGAGTGCCATGTAAATGCATTTCGTTTCCAACTTGTTACGGATAATGGAGTACCGCTGTCATTTTCTCCCCAAAGGAACCAACCTTGACTAACGTGCTGGAGCCTAATTGTTACTTCAGTTTGATTGATCATCGATTAATTTTCCTTTCCGTAATTCCTCTTGTAGTGCACGCAGACGTGAATGTAGGTTTGCGATGTGAATAATGAAAGCATCCCATTCATCAGTGCGCTTTAATCGTTTATATAATGTACGTAATTTCTTTAAGTAACGAACTGCACGTCTATATGATTTGCGGTTTCGCTCTTCAATGGCCTCGGTAGCAGCAAGGTGATAAAGAGGAAGGGCTGCTTCTGGTGCTTCCTTTTCAATATCCTTCAGCGGCTCTTTCAAAAGTTCAATTGCTTCAAACCCATGTAAGAGCTGAAGTTCTGCCCATGTACGATATTGCTTTTTCGCGAGTACGTATTGCTCATAGTTTGCGAAACTATATGGTAGTAGCTCTTGCAAAATCATTTCGAGTCCGGCTTGTTCATTTGTATGGGTTGCATACGTTTCATACATGATGACAAATAAGCGAACGATATCTTTTATGAAAATCGTATTTTCGTGCTCATGTATCGTTTTCTTCACTTGTTTATACGTAAAGGAAAGCCAGTTTTTCACACGATCCCACTGCATTGTATTTAATAGCTCTTCTAACCAATAGAAGTACAGACTTACAACAGAAGCAGGCTGTTTTTTTAGTAAGTCCATTGCTAATAGGTCTTCGTCATTTAAAAAGAGTAGGTGAGAAGATGCTAATGCTTTGGAAAGTGGATTGATTTTCGTATCTATGCGCTTTTCTTCTTCTTGCAGTTTCTCTTTATTGTGTAAGAGTTCACTCCATATGTGACGATAAATAAAAAATCTTTCTTGCGTATAGGCATCGGTGGAGAAGAATACTTCGTGAACGAGACGAGCTGTTTCTTGCAAAATTGCTTCAGACTCTGAAGGAATCGCTTCTGATTGTAAGTCCCGAACGATGGATTCCACTTTATCTACAAATAAGCGAACGACGTTAACAGGCTGGTGATAAGAATACGTTTTATTTGCTTCGAAGTCCTGAATTTCTTCTAATAATTTTTGAAAGCAATAAAGCGCTGCGTGTAGCCTGAACAACTCATGTATCGCAACGATACGCGGAGCTTTCCGCTCGAGTTTCGTATAGAAGTCTGTAAAAATACTCATAAGAAAATACATTTGTTTATAAGTAAGCCGAGCTTGTTCTTTTTTAAATGATTCATATTCGTTGTCAAAATACGATTGCCAACTTTTATAATCCGTTTCTTCAAACGCTGATGATTGCAATACTTGTCTTGCAGTTCGAATAGGAGGAAGGGAAGGTTTCGTATTATTTTTAAATAAAGTTAATACATCTCCTACTTGCCCGAAACTAGATGCTGCAGATAGTAAAACAGCGAGCATATGCTCACATTGCGTTGGTGCAAAGCAATCGCAATAGCTTTCAGCGACGTTACGAATCGGGATATGGACGCTATATACGCTGCCTGCAGCATCTACAGTTCCTGATAGCGTATAACCATCAAAGTCAACATTGTAGACAACACCACTACGATATAGGTGCCGAGCTGTAGCGACATGTTCCTGATCAGCTGTTTGCTGTGGATCTAGTCCTTGAACGAACTCATTCGCAATCATCATAATTTCATCTTTCGTAATTGAGTGTTGCAGCATAATATTCCTCCGTACACATATTTCTTTCCCTTACCATTATAAACAAAAAATGCTCAAAACAGAAAAAATGAAATCTGGATTATTATATTGTAACTGTGAATGGAGATGGAAAGGTGTTTTTCAATATTTTTGAACGGCATCTTTTTTGTAGTTTAATTCTCTTGTCAATCTTTATCTGTAAATCGATATTTCGTGTCGAACCGTTAATATATTTTTCTCTATTCGCGTTTACGAAGGGAAAATAAAAAGGATATCACTTAGCCGAAAAAATCCGACGAGGTGATATCCTTTTTTACAATTATGAGCGCGTTTCCTTTAATATCGCTTGCACATATGGATCATGTAATATTTGTTCTATAATTGGTAACATGTTTTGTTCGAATGGAATATCGATAGGAAATGGCTTTTGTGAGCCGGGTTTGATTCCATATTGGACAATTTTGTAATGTGTATTTTCTTCAGAGCTGAGCACAATTAATTTATATCGATTGTCATCGCCAGCGAGTGAAAAGTCAATGGAAGTAGCGTCGTATGTTACTTCATCTTTATATATATACGGTTTTGGTGTACCGATCCAGTCTACTTTTGCTTGTACATTCATGAACATAACCTCCTTATAGCTATTATAAAAAAATAAAAGCCAGCTCTCAACAAAGAGAACCGGCTTTAGCAGTCATTGGTTATTTTAAAATTTTCACTTTAACAGTTTTGCGTCCCCATTTTTGAGCAGCGCTATCTGATCCAAGTAGGATGTCGATACGGTTACCTTTAATTGCACCGCCAGTATCTCCAGCGATAGCTTCTCCGTAACCTTCAACCCATACTTTAGATCCTAATGGAATTACTTTCGGGTCAACAGCGATCATTTTCATGTTTGGGTTCGCTGTTAAGTCATGACCCATTGCAGTTAATACACGGCCACCGTATGTGCCACCGTTTTCGCTCGGATGAGCTGTATATGCTGTAGCTACAACTGTTAACTCACGACCACCAGAAGGTGTGCTAGTTTCAGCAGCTTTCACAGCAGGCTTAGCAGCAGGTTTTGCTTGTGCTGCAGGTGCTTGCGCTTTAGCTGGTGCTACAGTTTTAGCAGGAGCAGGTTGTTCTTGTTTCTCGATAACAGGTGCTGTACCTGTTAAGAAAGGAACGTGAACATAAGCTGTTTTCCCGTTATATTCAAATTGTAACCACTCATTTTGTACTTGGTTCGTTGTTTCGATCATATCGTCTTTCTTTAGCGTTCCAAGAACTTCTGAGTTTGTGTTCGCTTCAGCACGTACGTTTAATACGTTAGCTGTTACGTAGTAGATGCTTTTTGTAAACTCTGTACTTACGAATGCGTCTTTACCATCTAAAGTGATTTTTGACCATCCGTTCTCTGTATTTTGAACATCTATTTTATTCCCGTTTAGTAATTTACTGACAACTTTTGATTCCGTAGTAGGGTTTTCGCGTACATTTAGTACGTCTGTTGTTACAACAGTTTCTGCATTAGCAGATGATGTGAAAATCCCAAGACCAAAAACTGCTGCTGTTGCTATTCCAATTAATTTTTTCATGATAGCCTCCATTGCGTTTGTTTTCGTGTCCTCATTATAGCAACAGATTTTTTCGGATTTCGGGAAAACACACAATTACAAACCATTCGTAATCAGTCGTTAACATCCTGTAATATAACAAAAAATATAGGAAAGCGTTTTTCATTCTATGTAATTAGTAGGTTTCTACTTATATTCAAAATATTTAATACAACATATATTTTTCGGTGTAAATAAAAATATTACAGGAGTGTTACATGATGTTTACTAAACGATTACATTCCTTGAGTATTTTACCGTTTTATGGGTAATATAGTTATATAAACATAAACATTTCGTTTGTGAAACTATAAACACGTGCTATATACTAGCAAAAAAACCGCATAATTGTTACAAACAGAAAGGGTTGCAAGGAAGAAAAATGCCCTTTTTTAAATCTGTAACACATCCTTTTTTGGGAAAACACATTCCCATCCGCATTTTTCTCGCACAATTTGACAGCAGTATTTCGATCTTATAGCTCTCGCAGAGTAAAAAGATTATACGGAAGGTAAGGCTGTCCATAAGAATTCTAGTTGGTGAAGGTGAAAGTAAGAAAATCACCGTAAAATTATAGTTTTCTATCCGATTTTACATATCGGAATTTATGTTATTTACAAAAGTGAAACCTACGAAGGGGGATTTGATGAGGAAACTGACAAAAACATTCATCGTATCATTAACATTATGTATTGCATTTACAATTTGGGGGATTATTCCCGAATCTATTATTGGAAAAGGTAGCTTAGGAAATGTAACAACCGCAATTCAAACTGCATTAGTTAGTAAGTTTGGATGGTTCTATATTATTTCTGTTTCTATTATATTAGGTGTGTCTATCTTTTTAATTGTTTCGAAATACGGTTCTATTCGTTTAGGTAAAGATGATGATGAACCTGATTATAGTTATATGACATGGTTTGCTATGCTATTTAGCGCTGGTATGGGTATCGGTTTAGTTTTCTGGGGCGTTGCGGAACCATTAAACCATTTGTACGCACCTCCGTTTGGAGAAGGTGCAACTGAGGAAAGTGCGCGCCTTGCATTACGTTTTTCATTTTTCCATTGGGGATTACATCCGTGGGGACTATATGCATTTGTAGCGCTGTGTATTGCTTACTTTACTTTTAGAAAAGGAAAAGCAAGTACGATTAGTGCGACAGTAGGTCCGTTATTCAAAGGCGGGGAACATGGACGTATTGCTCATTCATTTGATGTGTTAGCTGTTTTCGCAACTGTGTTTGGTGTCGCAACATCATTAGGTCTTGGTGCGAAACAAATTGCTGGTGGTGTTAGTTATTTAACATCTATCCCGAATTCATTGCCGACACAGTTAGTTATTATTGCAATCGTAACCGTGTTATTTATGTTATCTGCACAAACAGGTCTTGATAAAGGAATTAAATATTTAAGTAATGCGAATATTATTTTGGCGTTTGCACTTATGATTATTGTATTATTTGCAGGTCCAACAAACTTTATTATGAATTACTTCACTTCAACAATTGGTTCTTATATTCAGGAATTGCCAAGTATGAGCTTCCGTTTAAGTCCATTAGATGAAGGCGGAAATCAATGGATTCAGTCATGGACAATTTTCTATTGGGCATGGTGGATTGCATGGTCACCATTCGTAGGTACGTTTATTGCACGTGTTTCACGAGGACGTACCATTCGTGAGTTTGTTATCGGTGTGTTACTCGTACCGACCGTAATTGGTGCACTTTGGTTCTCTGTTTTCGGCGGGACTGGTATTCATATGGAGCTGTTTGGTGATGCTCATATCTTCGACAAAGTGAAAGAGATGGGAACAGAAGTAGGGTTATTCGCTATGTTCGATCAGATGGGAAGCTTTGGATCAGCTTTATCGGTATTAGGTATTCTACTTATTGCAACATTCTTTATTACATCTGCAGACTCTGCGACATTCGTTTTAGGGATGTTAACGACACATGGGAGTTTAAATCCACCAAACCGCATTAAAATGGTTTGGGGTATCGTTTTAGCATCGATAGCTTCTACCTTATTATATATTGGTGGATTAGAAGCACTGCAAACGGCAGCTATTATTGCGGCATTCCCATTCGTCTTCGTTATTTTCTTTATGATGGCAGCATTATTTAAAGAGTTACAAAAAGAGGGGCGTATGAAGCGTCATAAATAATAGAAGGAAAAAGAGCTGATTATATATCAGCTCTTTTTTATATAGAAGGAATTTTAACTGCAAGTCAGGGAAATAAAATGCTTTACTATGTAAGTAGTATGCCTTTTATGTGAAGATAAATCGATGAATTTCGACAATGTTCGATATCTTGCGGATTCTATTTGTATTTTTGACAAAAAATTGTCGGAAATGTGTTGTCACGTTTATGTATATGTGCTATATTATTTCCTGTAAGCGATTTCAAATAGTTTTAAAGCGCATTCAAGGGGGACATCTAGAATAATGAAACGTTACGAAAGAAAGTGGAAGCATATTTGTTTGAAACGTGTGGCACATCGTAGTGTCCAAGAAAGCACGGAACCTAAGACTGAAACGCGCAAAGAACAGCAAGAGAAGCAATTGGTTCTACAAAAATAGCAATCACTTTTTCGTATATAAATGAAGGTCAATCGTTCGTTGGGGGATGGACGTGAAATTACTTTCAGCTAAGGGGTATTGTCTGATATATATAATTTATACGGCAATAAATCAGCACAGAGCATACGGCGCTCTGTGCTGATTTTTATTTACAAAATAAAAATCAGTGGGAGTTCTCCCACTGATTAAAGTTTTACTTTTCTTTTTTGAATCGAACTGTTTTATCCCAGCCAATGACTTGTTTCTTGCTCTTTGCACGTAAGTATAAAATTAAGCTGCGAATGAATAAGTACGTAAAGAGCTGTGCGTACGTAAAGTACATAATAACACTAATAAAAATATTAGTTGGTGTAAAGGTTCGTTCCACACTCTGGGCACTAAATAATTGAGAAACATATGTAATATATGCGACATACCACATAAATAGTAGCGGAATGCTATATTGAATTTGGAATATCCCGAGTAACCCAATTACAAACCAAACGTTCGAAATGATTAAGAATAGCCAAAATACAACATACACTAAAACTTGTTGTAAGGAATGGACGAGAAGTTTTCCTTTAAAGAAACTTAAGGAAGAAAACATTTTTTCTAAAATGTACAAGTTCCCTTGGAGCCAACGTGTACGCTGCTTAATAAGGATTTTTAAATGCTCAGGTTCTTGTTCCCATGTAATCGATTCTGGAACGATCGGTAAGAGATAGCCTTTTTGTGTAATTCGTAATGTTAATTCAGCGTCTTCTGCAATTGCATACGGGTCATAGCCGCCAAGTTCTTCTAATGCAGAGCGACGAAGAAGCATATTTGTTCCTGTTAGTGAACCTGTTTGGAATAGTAACCAGCGTCCTGATTGCATAAGGAGCTGGAAGATTTGAAATTCTAATGAAATCATTCGTGTTAGCCAGTTTCTGTTTTCATTTACAGTACGAACGTGACCAACAGCTCCAACAGCATCCTCGGTTGTTTCAGCGTGTTCTACAAGCATTCGCAGTGCATGTGGTTCAGGCTGGTTATCTGCATCATAAACACAGAAGTATTCACCATCTGAAATACTAAGACCATAGTTTAATACACGCGATTTCCCTTTTGGTTCACCCGCTGGAACACGAATGTGACGAATATGAGCATAAGCTTTATCAAAATCGTCACCAATTTCAGGTGTCTCATCTTGAGAGTTATCGTTTAATAAATAAACAGTTAGTTTACCTGGATATTCAATCTTTGCCATCGCCTCTAAAGTATCTTTAATAACGACCCCTTCATTGTGGGCTGGTATTAAAATGTCGACGCTTGGATAATGTTCTAGCGTACGATCTTTTCGTTTACTATTGCGGTGAACTAAACCTGCGAGTGTTAAGAAAGAATAGTAAACAAGTAAGGCAGAGAATAGAAAGGCTGTAAAGATAAGTATATACTTAATTGAAAATGTGATACTAATCCAAAAAACGAGTACGCAAAACAGAAGGAATAAAAGCAGTATAACGAGTGTCATCATAATAACGTCTTTCCTTTGTTCCCAATTTGTTCGCGTGAAATTTGTATATCTTGGATCGCTTCAGCAGCAAGCCATTGCTCCATTTTTGGCTTTAGACGGCTCATTACAATGTCAGCACCGGCTTCATTTGTGTTTTGTAATAAAATAACTAGCTTATTATTATCGTATTCAGCAGCAAGATCAAAGTCATCTCTTATCGTTTCAACTAATAATGAAGCTACACGGTTCATAACACTTTCCTTCGTATATTTACTAAAGGAATTGAAATCAAAGTAAATAATAATACCTGTTTCGTTACGACGATTCATTGCAGTGATTAATAATGCTTGTCGTCTTTCGAATTCTTGTCTTGTTAATAATTTTGATTCTCCAATGTATTGTTCTAACGTTCTCACACGTTTGGTTAATTCTTGATTTTCATGAATAACCTTCTTTAATAAATGAGTTGAGATATATACGATGAAGAAGTTTGCTGCCATTAGGAAGTGAGTAATAATGTATTCCCATTGTTCCGATGTACTCCATAAGTAAAGCCATGCTTGGTAGAACAGATAGAATACCGAAGTAATGGTTCCTAATATAAAAAGAACAAATGCGGTTTTATCAGTCAATAATAGAAATAGTACATTAACAATTACATATATAATTGTAAAAATGAGAGCATGTTCATATTGCGTTACATGTACAGTTGTAAAATAAAATAAAATTTGTAAAATCCACATAGAGAGGACTTTATAGAAGTTATTTTTCACAAAACTTTCCTCCTTAAAGGTAATTCATGCAAGGATACTTGTAGTATGCACAATTATTAAGAAATAGACCGGATGACTAGGTTATTTTGGAGAGCAACAACAAGTAGTATCTCTCTTTTGTAAGAAAAAATAAACAGACTTACTAATTATTGTATCATAATGTTCTTATATTTAAGCATAAAGTATTTAATATATACCAAAAAAAATATACAACATATAATAAAAAGCCCCCTCTTTAGAAAGAGGAGACTTTGCATCATTTTATAGGAACATCATACCTGCAACTGCTGCATTTAAGAAGTTTGCTAATGTACCAGCGATAACTGCTTTAATCCCTAACTGTGCAATTTGTTTACGGCGAGTAGGAGCTAATGTTCCTGTTACACCTAATTGAATTGCGATAGAAGAGAAGTTTGCGAATCCACAGATTGCGAATGTTAAAATTAAGTTTGTTTTTGCAGAGAACTCTGCCATGTGTGGTCCTAAGTTTGCGTATGCAACGAATTCGTTGATTGCAAGTTTTTGACCGATAAAGCTTGCTGCTTGTATAGCTTCACCAGGAGAAACCCCGATTAAGATTGCAAATGGTGATAGTAAGTAACCGAAGATTAAATCAAGGCTAAGTTTAATATGGAACAGAGAGCCAATTAATCCTAACAGACCATTTAATAAAGCGATTAATGCGATGAAAGCCATTAACATTGCTGCTACGTTAATAACAAGTTGCATACCTTCAGATGCACCACGTGCCGCTGCGTCAATAACGTTTGCATCTTCACGTTCTGTAGAAAGTTCAACGTTATTATCTACTTTTTCTGTTTCTGGCATAATTAGTTTCGCAATTAATAAACTTGATGGAGCTGCCATAATTGCTGCTGCTAATAAGTGTTCTAACGGAATACCCATTGCTGCATAGCCGACAAGAACTGATCCGGCAACGGCTGTCATACCGCTTACCATAATAGTGAAGAATTCACTATTTGTTAAACGTGCTAAGTAAGGTTTGATTAAGATTGGAGCTTCAGTTTGTCCTAAAAATACGGTTGTTACTGAGTTTAAACTTTCTGCTTTAGAAGTTCCAAGAAGTTTACTTAATGCACCACCAACGACACTAACAAATTTCTGCATAATACCGAAATGATATAAGATTGCTACTAATGAACTAATAAATACGATTGGAAGTAGTGCTTGAATGAAGAAAACAAATCCCCAAGGGCCTTTTGCGTTGACTAAATCCCCAGCAACGAACTTAATTCCCTCGTAAGAAAAATTAATTAATCCTTGAACGCCATCTGCAGCGTATTTTAAACCTGCTTTTCCGGCATCCCATCGTAATACGATAAATGAAAATGACATTTGTAATGCTAGCGCGATTAAAATTGTGCGCCAATTAATAGCTTTGCGGTTGGAAGATAGTAAGAAAGCAATTGCTAATACTCCAATCACGCCGCCAATTCCCCATAAAAGATTCATGCAGTGTATGCTCCTTCCTCATAGTAAAAAAAGTGTATAAACCAGTTGTCTATACGTTTACGAATATAACATCTTAAGTAACTTATCATAATGGACATCGGAGGTCAAACGTCTAACGAAAAGTTTAAATAAAAAGAAAATTCTTTAAAAAAACACATATAAAATGATTAGACATGAAATAGGTTATGTTTTTTATGTAAAAATATACATTATGATAACGTTATGGAGTGTTTTTGTAGAATATAGTGTATGAAATAGGGAAATAGATACATTATTTTTTCGGGGATATAGGTGACATATATTAAAAAGAGCCTTCTAGTAATCTAGAAGGCTCTAAAAATATAACTTAAGGTGCTTTTGTGTATCCTAAGAAATGGCTCTTCCAATAAGAGTTACTTAATGAAGCGATTGCTACACCTTTATCTCCGGCTTGGATAAATGATCCGCCCCCAAGGTAAATACCCATATGAGAAGGACCTGCTTTATAAGTATCTTTGAAATAAATTAAGTCACCTGGTTGTGGATTTGAAGTTTGTGGTAGGCTACCCCAATATCCTGCAACACTTTGACGACTAATGTTATGACCAAATTTCTTAAATACGTGGTAGATGTAACCACTGCAGTCAACACCAGTAGCAGAAGTACCACCCCAAACGTATGGTACGCCTTGCATTCCTTTTGCATATGCAAGTATGGAAGAACTATCACCACTATTATTGCCTGTATTATTGTTATTGTTTTGATTGTTATTTTGGTTGTTGTTAGGCTTATTATCTACTGCGCCACCAACTGGTGTTTTAGAAAGGTAACGTGTTCCGATGTAACCAGTTTGACCGTTGTAGTTAATTTTGCTCCATCCAGAGTTTTCAGAGATTACTTGAACCTTCTGTCCTTGTGGAAGTGCCCCTATGATTCTATAATTTGTACCTTCGCCGCTACGTACGTTTAGTGCAGAAGCATTAATGTAGTAGTCACCAATTGCACCTTGATCAGGTTGTTTTGGTTGTTCAGGCTGTTTCGGTTGTTCAGGAGTAGCAGAGCCACCTTTAACGAATTTTACAAACTCGCTACTAACGAAGCCTGTTTTTCCTTGATAGTTTACTTTAAACCAACCGTTTTCAGATCCAACTACGTTTAATGTAGTACCATTTAATACGCCACCAATTACACTATGGTAAGCGGCAGGGCCTGTACGAACGCGTAGAGATGTTGCGTTAACAACGTAAGTACCGCCAGTTTGAACAGTTACATTATTGTTTTGTTCTTGTTTGTTATCTTGGTTGTTTCCTTGTGTAACGTTGTCGTTAGAACCGCCTTTTGTTACGTAGTCTTTGCTTACGTAAGCAGTTTGTCCTGCATAATTGATTTTGAACCAATCTTGAACTTCTCCAACAACTTGTACAACTTGTCCTTTTGTAACAGAAGCTACAGTTGTATGAGAAGTGCTAGGACCTGTACGAACACGAAGGGAAGATACATTTACTGTATAGTTTCCGCTTGCTGGTTTTACAGATTCTTGGTTGTTATTATTTGTATTGTTGTTTGAAGAACCTGCATTAGAAGAAACGCCAGATACGAATTCGCTACTTACATAACCTACTTGTCCATTATGGTTGATTTTCACCCAACCATTTTCTTGGCCGACAACGTTTAACGTTTGTCCTGCATATACACGGCCAGAAACAGAACTAGAAGTGTTAGGAGCTGTACGCACACGTAATACATCGGCAGTAACTTTATTGTTCCCACCTGTTGTACTTACATTAGAATTGCTTGCTCCATTTTTTGATACAAATTCGCCACTAACAAAGCCTGTTTTTCCATTAATGTTAATTTTGAACCAACCATTTTCTTCGCCAATCACATTTAATGATTGACCGTTATAAACACGCGAGATGATGTCGTGAGAAGTACTTGATCCTGCACGAACATGTAATACGCTAGTGTTTACCGTATAAGATGAGCTGTTTGATGCGGAAGCTTGGACAGTTTGTGTAGCAGCTTTTTGTGTATTTTGTTCAGGGGCAGCTTGAACACTATCAAGTGTAGGTGCTGCTCCTCCTGCTACAGACACTGCCGCAAGACCGGCAAGGTATTTTTTCATAATTTGTCGATTCCTTTCTGTCTGTAATGTAGTGAAGAAATATTTACCAACTGTTAAAAATTCTAAAGAGCATGTCGATTACTGTCAAGACTTATGCGGGAATCTGAATATGACAAAAAGATTACAAGAAAAAATCAAGGCATAAATTATACCTTGATTTCCATTTAAATACATATATTGAATGTAGAAAGGTTAGAAATTATTCGTGTTTAAGAAGATGACATATTGGATTGTAACAAGCTTTGAGAAAAGGATCTTTGCAACATTTTTGTGATAGGGCCAACTTGACCATCTTGGATGGCAGTTCCATCAAGGTGAGTCATCGGCAAAATTTCAATCGTCGTTCCTGTAAAGAAACATTCATCCGCTTGATAAACATCGCGAATGCTAAACAGTTCTTCTTTTACTGGAATGCGAAGGGTTTTCGCTAAAGAAAGGACATACTGACGAATGATGCCATTTAAAATAAGGTGATTGGCTGGATGTGTGTAGAGAGTTCCGTTTTTTATGAGAAAGAAATTAGAACAGCTTCCCTCAGTTACAGTACCATTTCGTACGAAAAGAGCCTCTTTACAACCTTTACGTTCAGCTTTCGTAGCGGCTAATACATTGGGTAATAAATTTAATGATTTAATATCACAGCGTAGCCAGCGGGTATCTGGTTCTGATATAGCACGTACACCATATTCAATCCATAACGCGGGCCTTTCTTTCTTCGTAATATAGGCATAGATTGTCGGCGGGACGTCATATGAGAATGTGTGGGTACGAGCTTGTACACCACGAGATACTTGTAAATAAATCGTTCCATCTTCGTAGAAATTATTATTTTCAATTAGTTTGTAAAGTAGGATAATAAGTTCTGCTTTTGAGAAAGGGAGTGATAATTCTATTTCTTCCATGGAGCGATATAATCTTGTGATATGCGGATCTAATAAGTGAAAGTTCCCTTTATATAGGCGAATAACTTCGTAGACACCATCTCCAAACTGCAAGCCTCTTTCTTCAAGTTCTATGTACGCGCGATGTTTTGTTGTATCAATAACTGCATCATTCCATAGTACAAATTTTTCGTATGCCAATTTCTGTCCCATCCTTTCATAAGTGCATAAGTAAAGTGAAGCTTTCATTCATTTGGAATAAAAATCACTATAGTAATTTTTATGTGAGTACTTCTTTACATATGACGTATATGTATTTGTAAATGGTAGAGAAGTAGTAGTGATTTACAGCATTTTGTATATACAAATTCGAAAATGAGAAATAAGAATCCTGCTTTTGAATAAAAAAAAGCAACATTCTTATGGAATGCTGCACAAGGAGGGTAGCTATCTTTCATAGGGACATCGTCTTATTGAATGTTTTGTGTATGGAAACAAAACATATTGAAAGACAATTATAAGAAAGTAGAAATAAACGATTCATATATTTCTTTAAGGGATCTTATTACAGATGAGAGATAAGAAATATATAGAACCTTGCTTGCATATTTTATTATAGAGATGTTTCGTTAATCCTATGTGAATATTTGGTAAAGGTTGTGTAATGTTAAAGTTAATGAATATAAGTGATTGTATGGAGAAATATAAAAAAAGAGGCTGAGATTACTCAGCGCTCTTCTTTTCTTCTTTAATAGCTGTCTTTACTTCACCGGTTTTGGTCTTATTACTTTCAGAGAAGCGAAGTAAGTCACCTTCAATGATTTTGTCAGACATGTTCAATTCATTTTGGGCACGATCAATGAGTGGTTGAGATTCTTCTTTTGGTAATTGTACAACTTCGCTAGTAGTACGGTCGTAGAATGTACTGTTCGTGTACATGTACTTATCTGTAACGAAGCTACCGTCACGAAGAACAACGAATCCTTTATTTTCTGGTGAGAATACATCATGACCGAATTGAACTTGATTCGTAGAATCTACACCAAGTAAGTTTAGAATTGTTGGTTTAATGTCAATTTCACCAGTTGGTTTTGAAATTGTTTTACCTTCTTTTTGACCTGGAACGTGAATAAACATCGGTGTTTTTTGTAAGTTCATATGGTCAAATGCAGTGATTTCTTCTTTTCCTAAGAACTGTGCCATTGCACGGTTATGGTTTTCAGAAATACCGTAGTGATCACCGTAGAATACGATAACTGAGTTGTCGTAAATACCTTCTGCTTTTAGACGTTCAATAAAGTGTTTCATTGCTTCGTCTAAATAGCGAGCAGTTACCATGTAACGGTCAAATACGCCATCACCAGAATTGTATTCATCGATTAATTTCGTGCTGTCATCATAAGTGAATGGGTAATGGTTTGTTAAAGTAAGGAAGCGAGTATAGAACGGTTGCTTCACTTCTTTTAACATATCGATAGATTGATCGAAGTATTCGATATCTTTTAATCCCCAATTTAATTTCGTTTCTGGCGTAATCTTGTAGTCAAGCTCGTTGTAGTAACGATCATAACCAAGTGCCGGATACATAATGTTACGGTTCCAGAATGTTGCGTTGTTCGCGTGGAATACTGATGTATGGTATCCTTGCTCACGTAAAATTTCTGGAGTTGCTGTATATTCGTTATTACCGTGTGTGAAGAATACAGCACCACGGTCTAGTGGATACATTGAAGTATCTACTAAGAATTCAGCATCAGATGTTTTTCCTTGCCCAGTTTGATGGAAGAAGTTATCAAAGTAATAACTTTCTTTCGTAAATTGGTTTAAGAATGGTGTAACTTCTTGTCCGTTAACTGTTGCACCAATTAAGAATGTTTGTAATGACTCAAGAGAGACAACAATTACGTTTTTCCCTTTTGCCGTACCAAACATATTTGGATCTGGTTTGCTTTGCGTTGTTTTTACGTAGTTCTCTGTTTCCTGTAATTTACTACCGTCAGCAAAAGCTTTTTGTGAACTTGATTTTGCTTGTAAGCCAAGATCATACACTTGGTGTACATATAAACCTAAGTTTTTAACAAGCATAACGCGGTCGAATGAACGTGTTAATAGTTCAGGACGCTCAGCTTCTGCAAGTCCTAAGTTTGCGAAGAAAATAGCAACTGTTGACACGAAGTATAGGGAACGCATTGGGCGTGCTACACGTTCTGTCGGTGCAAAATTCTTCATCTTCTTCAATAAAATGAAGAATACAATAATATCAGCAAATGCAAGGATAATTTTGTAGTTAAACAATTCTTTCACACTAGAACCTAAACTTCCAAAGTTAGATGTTTGTCCTAGTACTGGTAAAGTAACGAAGTCATTGTAGAATCCGTAGAACATTACGTTACCAACAAGAACGATTGTTAAAACAAAATTAATTCCAAGTGCTATATAGTTACGTTTTTTCCCTTTTGCAAATAATGCAAGACCAACAAGCAGTAATGATGCTGCTAATGGGCTAAGGAATAAAATGAATTCTTGCATGAAAGATTCAAGTTTTAAATCAAAGCTTGTGCGTGTAATAAGGTACGTCTTCAGCCATAAAGCTAAAGCTACGAATACAGTGAAACGCACATTTTGAAATTGTGATTTCAAGGTTTCTTTCATTCATTTCCACCCTTTCTCTATCAGGCTTGGTCGATTTTGGAGCGAAAAATGCTAAAATAAAAAATACATAGTTTTCTTGGCCATAATTAGAGGTTCTATATTCACCCATATACGACTATAACTATGCATACCCTTTTGGTTTCTTGTGCTGCTCATAAGCATAACGTCATTTCTGTATTATACAACAAAATTCATTTCTGAGAAACACTATAACATTTTACATTTTTTGTATGAGATTTGTCACTACCAGAGAAAACTTTAACATTCGTTTATATGTCCGTCAACTAGAAAATATAACAAAGGTAGAGCAGAATGTTCAGTGAAAGTGAAAATTTTCTTGTTGAGAAATAAGAAATGACAATGGGTGAGTGGTTATCTAGAAACCTATTATATGAAGGGAAGTATGTAAAAATTAACGAACACTTGTTCTTTTTTAGTTTGTTTGTTACAATGAAAGTTCATTGATAGATTATGTGTAATTTTGATGAACTTTTACTGATAACATATTGTAGCTTATTTCTTTAAAAAAATAGGGAGGCTTTTACATGGAACAAAAATTTTCAGTTGAAGCGTTTTGGAAGAAAGCAAAACATGTTGCAAAGCAAGCGGGACAGTCGGTCATTTATGCAAGTTTATTATTGTTTTATGTTTTGCAAAGACCTGATGTTCCAAAGCGAGTGAAAATTATTGTGATTGGAGCACTTGCTTATTTTATTGCACCAATTGATGCCATCCCAGATTTCATTGCTGGAGTTGGTTATACAGATGATTTAGGGGCGTTAATGGCTGCTCTATTACAAGCGTCGTTATACGTCAATGAAGAGGTGAAAGATAAGGCACGAGTGAAGTTGGCAGAATGGTTTGGTTCGGATATAGACACATCCTTTATCGATCAGAAATTAGATCAATAGGTGAGAACTGTCATATGGTGACAGGGCGAACATAAGCGAGGAAGTGCATTATGCCATCAGGAAGAACGCATACGAAAATAAACTTAATATCCCTTCCGGTTGTTTTGTTTATGCTCTTTTCGTATGGATTAACAAACTTGGATTTTTTATTAACTTTTGCAATTGGCTTTTTAGTAGGTACTTCATTTTTAACGCCGGATTTAGATACATATAGTAATGCGTATAATAAATGGGGGTTCCTACGTATATTTTGGTATCCGTATAAGAAGGTCATGCCGCATCGATCCTTCTTTACACATACAATTATACTTGGTGATGTGATTCGTATTGCATACATGTTAATTGTGTTTTCTCCGTTTTTATTCCTATTAAATGTAATCGCGCTTGATGGGAATTTAATAGAAATTGCGAAGGAACATGAGGTTGAAATTGTAACGTTCGTAATGGGAATTATTGTAGCAAGTACGCTTCACATTATAGCGGATAAAGTGAATACGCGCCGCAAAAAAATGATGAGAAAAAAGAAGAAACGCAGAAGATAAAAAAACCGTCCCAAAAGGTATTTTGGGACGGTTTTTTCTTATTAAAAGATTGTCGTATCGCCGATGAAATTTCATTTATTATGATGCGTACTGTTTTAATCAAACGTTTGTTTAAACTTAAGCTTTCAGCACTTTAATACCTTTTACGATGTTCCAAATGAAGTAGTATAAGCTAATAATGCCGCAAATACATAAGACAATCATTGCTCCAATGCCAAGTGTTACGTCTGGTTGATTCGATCCGATACCCATAATTCCTAGAATAATAAATCCAATAAATGACGCGATGCTTGGAATGATGTGTGTCCATAGAGCTCGTTTTGCGTGCGGTTTCGTTTCAGAATCGCCCACAATCCACACAATGATAGGGAATAAGATAGGGGCAAATAATACACTAAAGTATGATAAAGCTGCTAATATTTTGTTTCCGTTCATATATATCACCTCATAAATAATATCCGTTTTTATACCTTTATTATGCAGGAAATGTAGCGAGCTTCCTATCGATGAACATTACAAGAACGTGACGTTTTTGTAAGATTCTTATGATAAATAATAAAATTTTCAAAAAAATCTTTTTTAATGGAAATTGTTGTGATAAAATTAATGAAAACGTTTTCTTTGGCGTTTTTTTATTTTAGACTTAAAGGTATGATGACCTGATAGTCTATTGATGAGGTTATTCTATTTAAAAGGGGATTCTTTAGGGGGAGAGAACAATGAACACATGGACACAAGTTTATGATCCGTTCGGAAACATTTGGATTTCGGCAGCGGTCGCACTTATTCCGATTATCTTTTTTTTCTTAGCTTTAGCAGTTTTCCGCATGAAGGGGTATGTGGCAGGATTAATTACAGTTGTACTTACAATTTTAGTTGCGTTATTCGCTTATAAGATGCCGTTCACGATGGCGATGGCAGCGACGGGATATGGTTTCTTATACGGACTATGGCCAATTGCTTGGATTATCATTATGTCGGTATTTTTATATAAAATATCTGTGAAAACAGGTCAATTCGATGTGATTCGTGCATCTGTATTATCCATTACGAATGACCATCGTTTACTCGTTATTTTAATCGGTTTTTCATTTGGAGCATTTTTGGAAGGGGCAGCAGGATTTGGTGCACCAGTAGCGATTACCGCAGCGCTTCTTGCAGGTCTTGGGTTAAATCCTTTATATGCAGCGGGTCTGTGTTTAATCGCAAATACGGCACCAGTAGCGTTCGGAGCGATGGGAATTCCGATTACAGTTGCTGGACAAGTAACAGGTATTGATCCACATAAAATTGGACAAATGGCTGGGCATCAATTACCGTTCTTATCATTATTTGTTCCGTTCTTTATCGTATTTTTAATGGATGGATTTAAAGGAGTAAGACAAACATGGCCGGCTCTATTTGTAGCAGGTAGCTCATTTGCAATTACGCAGTTCATTACAGCGACGTTCTTAGGGCCAGAACTTCCGGATATTACGTCAGCACTTGTAAGTTTAGTGAGTCTATCGCTATTCTTAAAAGTTTGGCAGCCGAAAGAAATCTATCAGTCTAAAGAAGCAAATAGTGAGGTAGCAGCAACGGCGATATCTATGCCGAAACTAACGGTAGGAAAAGTAGTAAAAGCATGGTCTCCATTCATTATTTTAACTGTGATGGTAGTCATTTGGAGCCAAAGTTTCTTTAAAGCGTTATTTGCTCCAGGCGGTGCTTTGGAAAGCCTTGTGTTTAAGTTTGAAGTTCCAGGCTTACACAATTTAGTAATGAAAGCAGAGCCAATTGTAAATAAACCGACACCTTATGAAGCAATCTTGAAATTAGATATTTTATCAGCGACGGGAACAGCAATTTTAATTGCTTGTATCATTTCTATCTTTATTTTGAAAATGAGTGCAAAAGATGCAGTAGTAACATTTAAAGAAACGTTAAATGAGCTTAAGATGCCAATTCTATCTATCGGATTCGTATTAGGATTCGCGTTTATCGCAAACTATTCTGGTCTATCTTCTACATTAGCATTAGCACTTGCAGGAACTGGCGGACTATTCCCGTTCTTCTCACCATTCCTAGGCTGGATCGGTGTATTTTTAACAGGATCCGATACGTCAGCGAATGCACTGTTCTCGAATTTACAAGCGATTACAGCGCAGCAAGTCGGTGTATCTGAAGTACTTCTCGTTGCAGCAAATACAACGGGCGGTGTAACAGGAAAAATGATTTCTCCGCAATCGATTGCAATTGCTTGTGCGGCAGTTGGACTTGCTGGAAAAGAATCAGATTTATTCCGCTTTACAGTGAAGCATAGTTTATTCTTCGTAATTATTGTTGGTATTATGACGTATGTACAGGCATATTATTTAACGTGGATGATTCCATAAACAACAAAAGAAATAAACTTTGCATTTTTCAGATTATCGTGTATGATGGGAAAGTATTGAAAATTAAATCAGTGATAAACTAGGGGTGCCTAACGTATGCGTAGGCTGAGAGAGAAGCGTGTGAACTTCTTAACCCTTTGGACCTGATCTGGCTCGTACCAGCGTAGGGAAGTTAACGGCTTTACATAATGATGTCTTTATGAGCCAGGTCCTTATTTTTTTATGGACCTGGCTCTTTTTATTTTGGCATACGCTGGCCATATCTTGTCCTTGTCACGTACAGGGGGGCAACAAAGGTTATGAAACAGTCTGTTTCAGCTGAGCAAATTGAATTGAAATCGAGTTTACCAGGAAGTAAGAAAGTGTATGTGGATGGACCACGCGCGGGTATGAAAGTGCCGATGCGCGAGATTGAACAAAGCGAAACGAACGGTATTCCGAATCCGCCAATTCGTGTATATGATACGAGCGGTCCTTATACAGATCCTGCGTATAAAGTGGAACTGGAAAAGGGGTTGCAGGCGCCGCGCCATTCTTGGATCCTGGAGCGCGGAGATGTAGAAGCATACGAAGGGCGCGAAGTAAAACCAGAGGATGACGGTGTGAAAGTGGCTTTGAAACATACGCCTGTTTTCCCGCAAATGGATCGTCAGCCGCTTAGAGCAAAGCATGGTGCAAATGTTACGCAAATGCATTATGCACGTAAGGGTATCATTACGTCTGAGATGGAATATGTTGCGATTCGTGAAGGAGTAGAGCCTGAGTTTGTTCGTAAGGAAATCGCGGAAGGTCGTGCCATTTTACCAGCGAATATTAACCATCCGGAAGCAGAACCGATGATTATCGGCCGTAACTTTCACGTGAAGGTCAATGCAAATATCGGAAACTCTGCTGTATCTTCTTCAATTGCAGAAGAAGTAGAGAAGATGACGTGGGCAACGCGTTGGGGTGCGGATACGATTATGGATTTATCTACAGGTAAAAATATTCATACGACGCGTGAGTGGATTATTCGTAACGCGCCTGTACCAGTTGGAACTGTACCGATTTATCAAGCGCTGGAAAAAGTAAATGGAATTGCAGAAGATTTAACGTGGGAAGTGTATCGTGATACGTTAATTGAGCAGGCGGAGCAAGGTGTGGATTACTTTACGATTCACGCGGGCGTATTACTTCGTTACATTCCGATTACTGCAAAGCGTACGACAGGTATCGTTTCACGTGGTGGTTCAATTATGGCACAGTGGTGTTTATTCCATCATAAAGAAAACTTCTTATACACTCATTTTGAAGAGATATGTGAAATTATGAAGCAGTACGACGTTTCGTTCTCTCTTGGAGATGGATTACGTCCAGGTTCGATTGCAGATGCAAATGACGAAGCACAGTTTTCTGAGCTTGAAACACTTGGTGAATTAACGAAGATTGCTTGGAAACATGATGTGCAAGTGATGATTGAAGGACCTGGGCATGTACCGATGCATTTAATTAAAGAGAATATGGAGAAAGAGCTTGATATTTGTCAGGGCGCGCCGTTCTATACACTTGGGCCGTTAACGACAGATATTGCACCAGGTTATGACCATATTACATCGGCAATTGGAGCGGCGATGATTGGCTGGTTTGGCACGGCGATGCTTTGTTATGTAACACCGAAAGAACATTTAGGTTTACCGAATAAAGATGATGTTCGCACGGGGGTTATTACGTACAAAATTGCTGCACATGCAGCTGATCTTGCGAAAGGGCACAAAACGGCTCATCGGCGTGATGATGCACTTTCAAAAGCTCGCTTTGAATTCCGTTGGCGCGATCAATTTAATTTATCTTTAGACCCTGAACGTGCGATGGAATATCACGATGAAACATTGCCAGCAGAAGGCGCGAAAATGGCTCATTTCTGTTCAATGTGTGGACCGAAGTTTTGTAGTATGAGAATTTCACATGATATTCGTGAATATGCGAAAGACAATGATTTAGAAACGACAGAAGCAATTGAAAAAGGGATGAAAGAGAAAGCGAAAGAATTTAAAGACACTGGTAGTCATTTATACCAATAACACGTTACACCTCTTTACTTGATTGATCACACGGTAGTACCTAACTTAAATATAGAAGAAGCCCCCTTTGCTAAGACGGTAGCAAAGGGGGCTTCTATTTTCTATAAGGCGAAGAATAATTGTACCCAGTAGTATAAGAGGAATAATGTGACGGCTGTTGTGAGTGGGATTACGATGAGAGATACGCTTAAATAATCTTTCCATTTCACTTTAATTTTATTTTGTCTTAGGATATACATCCAAATGAGGGAAGCTAGCGTACCAATTGGTAATAATAGTGAACCGATGTCACTACCAATGATATTTGCGAGATAGATAGTTTTTAATGTGACTGGATCTAGGCCCATTTCTGTTAATGTAATGGTACCAATCATAAGTGCAGGGTGATTATTAAAGACGTTAGAGAGGATAGATACAAGTCCGCCCATTGCAAAGCTAGCATAGAGTAGATGTTGACTTACAACTGGTTCAAGCCAATTTACAAGCGCCGTTGTTAATCCTGCGTTGTGAAGCCCGTAAATAATTACATACATAGAGAAAGCGAAAATTAAAATGTGCCACGGTGTCTTTTTCAAAATATCGACTGGGTTTGTTCGTAAGTAGTACCATCTCCAGATGAGAAGAACGAGTGAACCGAGTACAGCAACAATTTCGATTGGAATCGATAAGAAGGATGCAACGAATAGAAGACAGCGCATAAGAAAGACGAAACCTAATACTTTTAACATAAATTTTGTACGTTTTTGTTTCGTATTAACAGATTTTGTTCCTTTAAGTGGATGGAAGTTTTTTGTGAAGAAAATCTCTTCAATGTCATAAGAAGAAACAGGTAATTTTTTAGGAAGCTTTTTCTTTAACACTGTATACATGAGCCATGACATAAATAATAAACCTAGTGTTGCAGGTACAAACATCATAGCAGTATGCATGTAAAGAGTCATATTAACGATATTTAATGCGATTAAGTTTACGATATTACTTACACCAATTGGTGCACTAGATGCAGTAGCGATTAAAGCACCACTTAATAAATAAGGAATTTGTTGATGTGGTTTTAATTGAAGGTTTTTTAGAAGAAGAATTAAAATTGGAGTTGTAATTAAAATACTACCGTCGTTATTAAATAAAAGAGTCATAAGAAAACATAATAATTGAATATACCAGTATAGACGGCGACCAGATCCTTTTGCTAAATTTGCAAGTTTCGCTGCGGACCAGTGGAAGAAGCCGAAGCTTTCTAATATAACCGCCATAACGATGGTCGCTAATATTGTTATAGAGGCACCGCCAATTTTACTAATAATATCTATGACGTCTGGTCTTGATACAAGTCCAGTAATCAAGATAATGCCAGCGCCAATTGCTGCCGGCCAAGCCTCATTTAAGCCACGGGGTCGCCAAAAGATAACAATCATCGTTAAGAAGAATACAATAATAGTAATCCATATTTCAATGCTCATATTTTGCCTACCTTTCTATTTTCCCTTGAACAAATGTAGCTTGTCTCAAGTTTGTATTGATAGTATATTCAACAAAAAATAGGAAGAACTAGGCATATAATGGAATAAAGTGAATATGTGTTTTTCAAGCGAAAGGACAAGTGTCACGAATAGTGAAATAACTATTATGAGAGGAGTCTATAAATTAGAGGGGCAGTAAGATAGTAAACGAAATTTACATGGGCGATTATGGAGATATATTGGCGCAACTCAAAATATATCAGCGATTTTTAAAATATATCGACTTATCGACAAAACATGACAAAAGGAGTCTGTTCCAAAATGCCTTTTGGAACAGACTCCCCCGAATATATTATTTTTCCTTCAAAAAAGTTCGATCCTTCAAGAATAAATTCCAGAAGAAAATAAATCCTGGTAGTAAAATTGCGATTCCAATTGCATATAGGATAAGCAATGCATAGAATGTTTCTGTCGTTGTAAAACTTGTAAATACAGTTACATCAGGATAAATAATATAAGGTAAATGTGCGACACCGTAAGCGTAACTTGCAAATGCATATTGAGCGACGACCGCTAAAACGGCGATGCGAGGGTATCCTAGTGTGCCGTACTTCTTGTTTGTCCACCAAAGAGAAGAGTATCCGATAACGAATAAAACGATAGAAACTGTAAACCATGGGAATTGCTTTATTAGTCCTTGCATAAGCCAGTGTGTTTCCGGATCCATTACAACGAGGGCGATAATCGCCGTAACGAGTGTTGCAGGACCGAGGATGATAGCGTTTCTTCTATAAATTCTATACGAATCTTCTGAACCTTGCTCTCTCGCAAAATCAGCAAGAAAGAGAGAGGAGAGAAATAGTTCCGAAGTTAGCCCAAAGAGCATATAGCAGTAGATAACCGGGCTAGAAAGAAGTTTTCCATACAGGAGTACTTCTTTTCCTTCAGAGATTGTAATATAAGCCCCCTCTGTAACGGGTAAAACAGTAATTAATAAGGCTGGAATTAAGAGCCCAGTAATACCTGAAATCACCCGAAGAAGGAATTGATACTTTGGCAGAGAGTAAGCAAATACCATGAATGTACTGCGAATTGCAATGAGTATTAAAATTAACATAACTGGCACGAACATCACTGTCGCAAGGGTGAAAGCAGCTTTCGGAAAGAAACCGAGAAAAGCGACAACGACAAAAACGAGAAATGTATTTGTTACTTCCCAAGTTGGTGATAAGTATCGATTGGCAAGTTTGGCAGCGAGCGTTGGATGTTTTGCGTATACCATGCCCCAAAAACCTGCTCCAAAATCGATGGACCCTAATATACTGTATACGAAAATAAGAGCCCATAAGATGATGATTGCAATACTTTCCTCATGCACGAGAATCGCCTCCTTCGTGATGTAAATCATTTGTAAGCGGATGTTTCTTAAAGAATGTCCGTAGTACAAAAACTGTTAAAATGCCGAGTCCAATATATAAAATGATGAATAGAATAAATAAAGGACCGACAAAATCAGCGCGTGTAGAAGCGTCGACTGTCCGTTGCATACCATAAATGGTCCATGGTTGACGACCACTACAGCTGAAAATCCACCCGAATTCAATACCGAGCATCATAATTGGTCCACATGCTGCAGCTCCCCAAAGAAGCCACTTCGGTAATTCTGCGCCTTTTTTTCGGTAAACAAAGTACCAATATAAGAGGGCGATTGCTGCAACTGCAAAAGTAAAGGCAGCGGTGCCGACCATTAAGTTGAATAGTGTATGTGTGTAAAATGGTGGCCATGTTTCTTGTGGGAATTCCTTTAGTCCTTTTACGACGGTGCTAGGGTCGAGTCCCACTAGTAGGCTAAGCATGTTCGGAATTTCTAGTGCATAGTTTAGTTCAAGTGTGTTAGGGTCTACAACTCCGCCAATTGATAACGGTGCATGTGATGTCGTTTCAAATAAAGCTTCGGCAGATGCAAGTTTTTCAGGAGAATGCTTATGTAAGGCAATCGCCGATTCGTGTCCCGAAAGCCACATCGTAGCACCTGTAATAAATGTCACGACGAGTCCTAACAGTAGTCCCTTCTTATGATAAGCAATTTCACGTTTACTTAAGTTCTTCTTTAATAATTTAAATCCAGCGATAGAGGCAATGACGGCAGCTCCAGTTGTATAGGCTGTAATCACAACGTGGAATGCGCTTGTACCAAAACTCGGATTAAAGAAAGCTTTCCATGGATCAACGTTAAAAACTGATCCATCTGGCCCCATTGAAAAGCCTGCGGGTGTATTCATCCATGTATTTGCTGATGTAATAAGCACGGCAGATGCCGTGGCACCAATCATGACGAAGAATAGCGAGATTAATCTCATGAATGGAGGTAGTTTGTCAGCTGCATATACATAAATAGACATGAACAACGCCTCTAAAAAGAAGGCGAAAATCTCAATTTGAAAGGGAACAGAAATAACCTGCCCAACAATTTTGGCAAAACCAGGCCAAAGAAGTGAGATTTGCACACCAACAATTGTTCCAGTTGGAATTGCTACACCGAGAAGGATGGCAAAAGCCTTCGTCCATCTTTTCGCCATAATGGCGTAATCGGAATCTTTCTTCCAGTGATAGAGTATTTCACTTATAAAAATCATTAATGAAAGTCCGACACCAAGTGTTGCAAAGATAATGTGGAATGCTAATGAAGAACCAAAAAATGCTCTTGCTAATGTTACCGTATCCATATGTAAACTCCTCTTCTTTTTGCCATTATTTTCTGATTGAATTGGAAGATTTATTCAGAAAAACTACCAAAAATATATATGTATTTAAAAAGTGGATATGGTAATATAATGTTTGAATATTCTAAATAGAAAGAAGTTAATGTTTAATAATATTTTGTTTGTTTTTTAGTAAGGAATATTTTATAATCTTTTATGCGAACATAAGTTCTGTTTTTCGAGGTGAAGAAGTTTATGTGAAATGGAGAGGATGTTTTATGTATCCTGAAGTCATTAAAAAGATGGCATTTTCAAAAGAGCATAGAGATTTATTATTGAAGCTGTATAATAAAGAGATTACGCGTCGTGAATATGATCGACTTGTGGCATCGCTATATAGACCTTCTAAAGAGGCTTGTGAGGGATAGAGGCAAGGGAGACAATCTAATAGATTGTCTTTTTTAATTTTACGTATGTTCTGGTAAAATTAAGGCTAGCCTTATTAGGGAGGTGAAAAGATTGCGGAAACGTTTATATATAGGGATTGGAGTTATTCTCTTAATCGCTTTAGGTGGCATTGTATTTTGGTCAGCTATACAAGGAAACCGTACAGAACATTTTATTTTAAGACATATGGTGAATGAAAATGGGACGCTTGCCACATATCGTTTAGCGGATACAAAGGCAGGTACGGGTGAAGCGAAAGGCCGTGAAGCTTTATCGGAATCAGCAGGACTATGGCTACAATATACATTGGATAAAAACGATCAAGCGTTATTCGATGAACAAGTTAAGGTTATTCAAAATAGCTTTGTACATAAGGATCATATTGTTATATGGAAAATCTCTGAAAAGGGAGAAATGCAGTCAGCTACAAATGCACTTATAGATGATCTTCGTATTATAGAACAATTATATCGTGCTTATGAAATGTACAAGGAAGAGCGTTATAAAAACTTGGCAGATCAATTGAGTGACGCTGTAATTCGTTATAATAAGAAAGATAATTATTACGTTGATTATTATGATGCAGATGCAGGGAAACAAAATAATTTTGCAACGACATCATACTTAAATCCACACGCATTCTCGTATATGAAAAAGTACGGCAAAGTTTCTGCACAGCAATATCAGGAAGTCGTTCAATTTTTAGCGGATTATCCAAGGCATGGCTGGGCATTCCCAAAAGAGTATAAAGAAGATGGTACATTTACGTACGATAAAGAAGTAAATCTTATTGACCAATCATATGTTGCATATCATCGAAGTTTAGGTGGCCTTTCATCAGCTGCTTATTTGGAATTTATCAAGAAGAAGTTCCAGGAGGATGGAAAGCTATACGGTCGTTACAATTTAGAAACGGGAAAACAAACTGTGAATTATGAATCACCAGCCGCATACGGACTAACGATCTTGTACGTACTACAAACAGGTGATACAAAGTTTGCAAAGGAATTATATGATCATATGGCCACATTCCGAAATGACAATATATTTAGTAGATATTACGGTGGATACGTAACAGGTGAAAATAATAATACGCATATTTTCGATAACGTATTGCCGCTTTTAGCGGAAATGGAATTGGAGAAGAGTAAGAAATAGAAGGTGCTATCCTCTGAAGGTGGCACCTTTTATTTTTTACTAAGTCGATATAATTTTACGTTCTAATATTGGAGAAGTAGTCAATTACGAATCTACGGAATTGCTGAGCGGTTTTTGATAAGTAGCGTTTCTTCGACCAACTCAATCCGATAGTCCGCTCGCAATTGGGTTCAATAATACGTAACTTATTTAATGCTAAAGTAGAGTTTTTTAATAAAGTTAAACTTGGGACAAAGGCGATGCCGAGACCTTGCTTAATAAGGTCGCTAATCACGGTTGGTTCATCTACTTCAAAAGCGATATGTGGAGTGAAGCCAGCTTCTTTACAAAATTCATCCGTTAAGTGCCGAAATCCGTAACCAGTGTTCATACTAATAAATGGTTCGTCTTTTACTTCATGCAGATGGATATTTTCGCGTCCTGATAAACGATGACCTGAAGGGACAACTAAGAAAATTTCTTCTGTAATAAGTGGTTCCCACATAATTTCCTCGCCTTCAATTGGCACAGAAGAAATGCAAAAGTCAATTTCTATATTATCTAGTTGTCGCTTCATAGAAGGAGTAGATGCGAGAAATTGTTGGAATCGAACGTTAGGATGTTCTAGTAAAAAAGAACCGAGTAGTTCTGGTAATATTCTCGGAATAGAAACTGCCAGTGTAATAGAGCCTTGTTGTAATTCAGCTAAATCTTTAATTTCTCGTTCGCCTTCACTTAATTCATGAAAAATGCGCTCTACGCGTTTTAAAAATACTTTTCCAAAAGAGTTTAACGTAATCTGTCGACCTTGGCGATCAAATAATAGGACGCCTAAGTCCTTTTCTAATCTAGCGATTGTTTTGCTAAGCGAAGGCTGTGCGATATGCAGTTCTTCAGCGGCTTTTGTCATATGTTCTAATCGTGCGACTGTCTGAAAGTATTTTAGTTGAAGAAGTTCCATTTTGACTCTCCTTTCTATAGACCAAAAGGAATGAATTGATAATTAAAGATATATTATACAGTATGAAAATGGGCGTGTATAGTAAATCTGTTAAACCATTCTAATGGTGTTAAATTAGGAGAAGGAGTATGTTTCATGAAGGGAATTCAACTTATATTTAAAGATTGGAAAGCGATGTGGCATCATAAACATGGACGTATTGCTTTAATTTTTTTATTAATCGTTCCTTTAATTTATTCAGGATTCTTTTTAGCTGGATATTGGGATCCATATGGACGATTAGATAAATTACCTGTTGCAATTGTAAATTTAGATAAAGGTGCTGCGATGGATGAAAAAACAATTCATGCAGGAGAAGATTTTGTCAAAAATTTAAAAGAGAATAAGGAACTAGCTTTTCATTTCGTATCAGAAAAAAATGCTGATGAAGGGTTAAAAGAAGATAAGTATTATATGGTCGTTACGATTCCAGAGGATTTCTCTAAAAAGGTAAGTACACTTATGGATGAGAAACCAGAGCCAGCGCAGCTTCAGTACAAAGTAAATCCGGGTAAAAACTTTGTAGCAGCTCAAATTGGAACGACAGCTGTTGAAAATATGAAAACAAAAATTTCAAATAGTATTACGAAATCTTATACAGAAGGTGTCTTTTCAAAGTTTCAAGATTTGGCACAAGGATTGAGTGATGCAAGTAATGGTGCTGAGAAGCTGCATGAAGGAACGACAGATGCAAAAAATGGGACGAATCAGCTTGCAGATGGTATTCATCGTTTAAGTGACGGGGCATTAAAAGTGAAAGAGGGAAGTGAAAAGCTTGCTTCTAGCCAATCTGCCTTAAGTGGCGGCGCAAATGAGCTGAGCCAAGGGGCAACCTCACTTCATAGTGGTATGGAGTTATTAGCTCAAGGTGAAACAACTTTACAATCAGGGGTTAGTGAATTAAGTGCTGGTACAAATGAATGGGTGAACGGAAGTGAGAAGCTTGCTGAAGGGCAAGTGAAAGCGGACAATGCAGCAAATAGTGTAAAACAACAATTAGAAGAGTACGTGACAAGTCATCCAGAAGTGCAGCAAGATCCTGCTTTTCAAAAGATCATTGCTACTTCTAACGGATTAGCTAAAGCAGCAAACACTTTAAATAATAGCCAACAACAATTGACACAAGGTGCGAAGAAGCTTGCTGATGGTCAGAATAAGATTGAAGAAGGTATGAATACATTCGGAGTTAAGTTAAACGAAGCTACTGCTGGAACGAAAAAGATAGCAGATGGTGCTGCGAATGTAGCTAATGGATTTACGAAGTGGGGAAATGGATTTACAACATTACAAGAAGGTGTAAATCACCTTGCGATTGGCGGAACAGAGCTGAATCATGGTGCTAATAAGTTAGCGGACGGACTTGTTAAACTTGATGATGGTGCGAAAGAACTTTCTACGAAATTAGGAGAGGGCGCAGAGAAGATAGCGGATGTTAGCAATGATGATGCACGTAATACGATGTTCTCAGAGCCGGTTCAATTAGTGAAGTCGACAGTTTCTGATGTGCCTAATTACGGTTCAGGCATTGCACCATACTTTTTATCACTGGCATTTTATGTTGGCGGAATTATGGCGTCGAATATTTTACCTCTTGGCCGTAGACAAAATATGAAGGTAAGCGGAACCGTACATTTTATTAATAAACTAGGATTGGTATATTTAATTGGACTTATTCAAGCATTACTTGTGGATGTGGCTGTGATAGGAGTTATGAAATTAGAAGTTGCAAGTGTGCCACTCTTTGTTTTATCTAGTATCGTTATTTCCTTTACGTTCATGACATTTATTCTTATGCTAGTAACGGTATTTGGTCTTGTTGGAAAGTTCTTAGCAGTAACGCTTCTCGTCCTGCAATTAGCGACGAGCGGGGGTACTTTCCCAGGAGAATTAAATATAGCTGTTCTTAGCAAAATTGGACAGTTTCTCCCAATGTCCCATTCTCTTAGAGGATTACAAGATGTTATCTCTTTAGGAGATTGGTCACAATTACAAATGCAAATTTTAATATTGTTATGCTATCTCGTTGTTGCTGGCGGAATTGCTTGGATTACGAGTCATATACAACATAGGGAAACGAATGCAGAACAAGTTTCTTAAAATGAAAGAAGCTATCCGTTTTTTTAGGATAGCTTCTTTTTTATTTACGCTCCATTACCGCAAAGTAATTGTTTTCATTATCAGCAAAGTTGAATGCTCTACCTGTAGGTAAATCTACAACTTGTCCAACTGTAACGTTTTTCTCAGAAAGATCTTTATACAGTTGATCTAAGTTATTAGAGAAGAACATAAGTGAAGGCGTATGTAAGTTTAATTCAGGTTGCATCTTCGCAATTAACGCTTTATCGTGAAGGACGATGCTTGTGCCTCCTTCTTTCGTTGGTGCAATTTCAATCCAGCGAAAGCCTTGTCCGTTATTTTCTTCCGCAATAATTTGGAATCCTACTGTCTCAGTCCAAAATTGTACTGCTTCATCTTGATTATTTACATATAACATAATTTGTCCAATTTGATTAATCATAGGTGTGTCCTACTTTCTTTTCTTGTATGGAATTCTATTATATCAAAGATATGGTTTGAATACTTTTTCGTGATTTTTCCGAAGTACAATTTTAGCCCATTTCATATTTGTCCTAGGGGAAGGCCCTGTAATCCATGTATGAAATGGTAGTGTACTGCAAATGACCATTGCTGAAATCGAGATTGTGGCCGTTATTGTAAATAATAATAAGCTATATAATATTGTGTTTTCTTGCAGTGTGAATAAAGAAAGAAATTTTGTACATAGTTGCAAGAAGAAAAAATGAGCTAAATAAGCACCATACGTGTAACTCCCAATAAATCGTAATGCTTTATATAAGAAACCTCGTCGTTGTACGATTGTAATAGACAGCACGTAAAGTATAATAATTTCGCATACGATATATAAAAACATAGACGGTTTTAAATAAGTCGAAACGGTTAAATGAATAGAGTTTGCTCCGTAAAAACTAAATAACTCATAATTGATGAATAGAAATAAGACGAAAAATAACATTGTTATAAGCGGGATATGTTTCATGACAAATAAACGCCAAGTTTTTAGTGCGACAGCAGCGATTCCTCCCATGACGAAATAGAATGAGTAGAAGAAGAAGGAACGATCTGTATAATGTAAAATGGTTGAGCTAGTCAATTTCTCTCCATTAAAAATGTAGTGGGAAGAATACCACATTAAGAGAAAATATAGACAAGCAAAGATGGTCATATATTTATATATGTCTTTTTTATTTTCTGTTCGTTTTTGAAACCAATAAAATAGTGTGCATAGCAAAGGGAACAATAAGTGAATTTGGAACATCATAATAACGTACCAAAGATGGGGCGCGGCTGTTCCGAGTAATAAACTTTTGATTCCGCTTCGTAGTGTAATCATATCGTTTGTTGTTAATAAGTAAAGAATAGACCAGAAGAAATAAGGAATGAGTAAATGTGCGGCTTTTTCATAAATATATTCTGTGTAGGCCAGTTGCTTCGTATATTGCCGAATTAAGTGAAAGCCGACGATAAATATGAATGCAGGTGCTGAGAATTTTGCAAGGTTAAATAGCATGCCCATAATGAGGGATTGCTCAAGTAAAACATTTCCTTGATTCATTGTATATAATAAGGAACTTTGCAAAACGACAGCAAGGAATGCAATGCTTTGCAAAACTTTAAATTCTGGTGCGCTTTGAGTCATTAGATCCATCTCCTTTTCCATACATGATTATAGTACGGAGAATGGATAATGAGTGTGGAATATTTGTGAAGATTATAACAAATTTGTGGCGGAATGGATTAGCAACAAAAAAAGAGGATGCTCGGTTGGAGCATCCTCTTTCTATTCATTAAGCAAATTTATTTTTGATCCAGTTCTTACCTTCTACAAGGCGAGCTGTCATTACGGCACAAGCGTTATCTCCTGTTACGTTTAACACTGTTGCAGGAGGGTCAATGATTGTACTAATTGCTGCGATAATTGGCAATGCTTCTGGCGGGAAGCCGTATAGAGAAACGATTAACATTTCACCAATCATACCACCACCTGGAATAGCGCCCATTACTGTTCCTACTAATAGAGAAACAACAAGTGCAATTGCTAATGTTTTCGGTCCTTCGAATTCCATGTTGAAAATACCGAATAAGAAAGCAATTTTTAATACGCCACCTAAAACAGATCCATCTTTATGAAGTGTAGATCCAAGAAGGACAACTGTTTCACGAACGTCAGAAGAGATACCCATTTTCTTCGTTGCTTCCAAGTTCGCTGGAATACTAGCAGCACTACTACAAGTTGCTAGTGATGTAACTGTAGGAGATACCATGTTCTTCCAAAATATTTGTACACCTTGTTTGCGACCGGCAAGGTATGCATAGAACGTGAAGAATACAAAGAAGTAAATTAGAGACGCTGGATAGTATACCATTGCTGCTCGGAAGTAAGTTCCAAGAAGTTGTGGTCCGAATTCACCAACTAATGCCGCGAAGTAAGCAGCAAGTCCGATTGGAGCGTAGTACATAATGAAAGATACAACTTTCATTGAAATTTCTGCACCAGCTTGTAAGAATGTAGCGAATGGCTTTCCTTTTTCACCAACTGCTGAAGTTGCAACCCCCATTAAAATAGAGAAGAAAATAAGAGCTAACATATTTTCACGAGATAGTAACTTCGAGAAATCAGATACTGTTATAATACCAACAATTTGATCCGCAACACTAACCGCTTTTTCAGCTTTGTCAGGTTGTGTTAGTTCTAATACAACACCTTGTGCTGGCGGGAATACTTTCACGACAATAATCATAAAAATAGCAGCTAAAATACTTGTAAATAAGAAAGTCCCAGCCATACTAGACATAATTTTACCGAAACGTTTTAATCCATCCATATTAGCAATAGATGACGCGATGCTAAAGAACACTAAAGGTACAACAATCGTAAACATTAAGTTTAAGAAAATGTCACCAAGCGGCTTTAAAGCAACTGCATCGGCACCCATGAAATAACCAATGAAACCACCAATTAGGATAGAAGATAATAAAATAAGTGGAAAGCGATATGCCTTCATAAATATATCCTCCTATCAATTAAAAAAATCATACTGAATTATTATAGCGAGTTAGCGTCTTCTTTACTAGGAGAATAATGATAGATGGAATAGCGTGAAAACCGAGAAATTTTTGTTTTTAAGCTCGGCATACAGCAGGAAATCTAGACATATATATTTGTAACCTAGTGGTGGCAAAGGATGCACCGTAACTTAGGTTTGGAAAAAGGGGAGGGAAAAGGGATGAATATTTTACTTTGCTGTGCAGCGGGAATGTCTTCCAGTTTGATTGTTACAAAAATGGAGAAAGCAGCAGAGGCAAAAGGGATAGAGGTAAAGATTTGGGCTGTATCAGGTTCTGAAGTAAATAGTCACATAGATGAAGCTGATGTACTTTTACTAGGACCGCAAGTACGTTATTTATTACCGAAAATGAAAGAATTATGTAAGGAGAAGGGAATACCTGTTGATGTCATTCAATCCGTCCATTACGGGCTTTGTAATGGAGAAGCTATCTTGCAAGCAGCTTTGTTAATGAAACCATGAGGAGTGTGGGATAGATGATACGGTTTTTAGAGAAATATGTGATGCCAGTAGCGGGGAAGGTTGCAGAACAGAGGCATTTGCTAGCGATTCGTGATGGACTTGTATTGACGATGCCTTTCTTAATTATAGGATCATTTTTCCTCATCATTAGTGCTTTACCAATACCAGGTTATAATGATTTTATGGCAGGTTTGTTTGGGGAGAATTGGCAGAGAGCTTTAGGGTATCCAGTTAGTGCCACTTTTAATATAATGGCTTTAATAGCTGTTTTTGGAATCGCTTACAGACTTGGAGAATATTATAAAGTGGACGCTTTAGCATCCGGGGCATTGTCGCTTGTGACGTTTTTACTTGCGACGCCATTTCAAGTTGCATATATTATACCAAGTACAAAAGAGAGTGTACTTGTAGAAGGTGCTATCCCAGCTGCGTTAATGGGAAGCCAAGGGTTATTTGTAGCAATGATTATTGCACTTATATCTACTGAACTTTATCGGTTTATTGTACAAAAAAAGATAATTATAAAGATGCCAGAGACAGTTCCGCCAGCTGTGACACGTTCATTTGCCGCACTTGTTCCAGGATTTATTGTTGTAACGGTTATTTGGATTTTACGCTTAATTATAGAAAATACTTCTTTTGGCAGTATCCATAATATTGTGGGACAAATTTTACAGGAACCACTTAGTGTACTTGGTGCTAGTCTTTGGGGCGCAATAATAGCTGTTATTCTCGTTCATGTTCTTTGGTCATGTGGAATTCATGGAGCTACTATTGTTGGTGGTGTAATGAGTCCGGTTTGGTTGTCGTTAATGGATCAAAACCGAGTTGCTTACCAAGCAGGGCAAGATATACCAAATACGATTACTGCACAGTTTTTTGATTTATGGATTTATATGGGCGGATCTGGTGCGACACTTGCTTTAGTTATTGGAATGTTATTGTTTGCACGAAGTCAGCAATTAAAAAGTTTAGGGAGATTGTCAATTGCACCTGGTATATTTAATATTAATGAGATGGTAACTTTTGGTATGCCGATTGTCATGAACCCAATTTTACTAATTCCATTTATATTGGTTCCAGTTGTGTTAACGATTGTTTCTTACTTTGCGATGGAATGGGGGTTAGTTGCCCGTCCGAGCGGAGCTGCTGTACCTTGGACGACACCTATTCTGTTTAGTGGATATTTAGGATCAGGCGGGAAAATTTCAGGTGTTGTGTTACAACTTGTTAATTTTGCGCTTGCATTCTTCATTTATTTACCGTTCTTAAAAATATGGGATAAACAAAAGTTGGCGGAAGAAAAGGGGGAGTAAAGAACTAAAATGGATACGATAGAAACGAAGGCTTTTCATTTAATTTTGCATGGGGGAAATGCGAGAAGTTGTTCAATGGAAGCAATTGATTGCGCAAAGCGTGGAGAATTTATAGAAGCAGAAGCTAAATTACAAGAAGCGTTAGAGGAGTTAAAAGAGGCGCACCGTGTACAAACGGAGCTCATACAGAAAGAAGCTGGTGGTGAAAAGACTGAAGTTACCCTTCTGATGGTGCACGCGCAAGATCATTTAATGAATGCAATAACGGTGAAGGAATTAGCGAGTGAATTTGTAGAATTATATAGGAAGATGTCGATGTCTGAATGAACCTTGCGTATGCAAGGTTTTTTTTATGTATGTGTCTGTACCATCAGTGGAGTGTTCGTTCCACTGATGGTATTTATAATCCTCCTTTTTACAAATGAGTAAGAGTGATATTTAATCGGTAGTAACAATCTCCCCTATACCACGGATTAGCTTTTTTATATGCATCTCATTTGGTTTTAATATACTAACGATATAATCAATCGCTATTTGAGGTTCAACGGTCGTACCACACGTATAACAGTCAATGGCTGCAAAGTTTTTTTCTGGATAAGTGTGAATAGAAAGGTGGCTTTCAGATAGTAAAACTAAAACAGTAACGCCATGCGGATCGAATTCTTTTGTACTTACGTTTAAAACATGGGCACCAGAGCGATCAGCAGCGGTAACTAAATGATATTCTAAAAAGTGAACATCATCTAATAAAGAAAAGTCCACTCCCCATAAATCTACTATTATATGCTTACCGAAAGTAGAGTATTCCATAAGGTAGCACTCCTCACTATAATATCGTCAAAACTCCATTTCTTTTTTGTAACATTGATGTAGGATAAGGTTTGATTCTGAGTTTAAAAGAGCGAGATTACGTTGTTCTAAATGTTCTTCTTGAAATTGGAACAAAGGAGCAAGAAGAGAAGGTAATGTTCGAGGAGTTGGCACAACATATAATTGTTCAATTTGATCGAGTACATAGGTAGAGTTAGCAGCAATATGAAATCCCCAGTCAGTTCCGAAAGAAGGAACGATTGTATGATAACTTTTCACAGTCAATCCAGCATGTTCGATTGTGTTACCGATGCTCCAATATACAAGAGGTGCATCAGCAGGTGAATTAGATTGGCAGACGAATGCTCCATCTTCTGTTAAAAATGTAGCTATACGAGCAAAAAGTTCGCTTGTATATAAAGTACTTAAAACTTCTGTTGCTGGATCAGGAAAATCAATAATAATTACATCGTATAGAGAGGAAGAAGAATTTAGAAATTCTTTTGCATCGCATACGTGCACATTTACACGACTATCAAAAAATGCACTTTGATTTAAAGAAACTACTTCCGGAACATTACGTGCCATATTAATCATCGCCTCGTCTAAATCAACAAGATCTACATGTAGCACAGTTTCATATTTTAAAACTTCTCGTAAAGCAAGACCATCGCCACCACCTAATATAAGAACACGTTTTGGATCAATTACCTTTGACATAATTGGATGAACAAGTGCTTCATGATAAATTTGCTCATCGACGGAACTAAATTGTAATTGCTTGTCCAAATATAAACGGACATCACTTACTTGTAACAAAGTAATATTTTGATAATTACTTTGTTCTGCAAATAAATTTGTATGCTCACCAGCTTGTATTTCTTTAAGAGAAATTTCATCCCATATATCTAAGCTGTGTGAATTTGTGGGTATTATGATTACATTTTCCGAGTGTTCTTGTTTGTTCTGCTTATCCTGTTTATCTTGCTTGTCCTGTTTATCCTGCTTGTCTTGTTTATTTTCCATTTCCTGTTGTTCTAGTTCAAATTTGTCAGAGTCTAATTCAGAGCGCTTGTCTTTTTTATAGCTTGTTATTCTATAAATCTTTATTTTGTTCTGTTTTCTATGTTTTGGCATAGGAATCCCCTTTCGAATTGTGTTATTTTATTCTATTCTATGTAATTTAGTAGAGTTGGCTTGGACAATAGATAGAAGAGTGTGTTCGAGAGGTTTATTTTTACTAGATTTTCACGCGTAAAAAATTTTGAGTGTTTTTTTGTTTTAAATACAACTAGACAACTAAACACTAATCTATTTTCATACAGTTATGTGTTAAAAGCGTGTTGTTTTATAACACACTGTGTGTTTTTTAGATGACACACTAATTGGAAGCGTTAACACACAAAGAAAACAGTCGAAAAAGTGCTGATTTTAGTGGTTTTAAAAAGTTGGCACGCTAATTGCATTAATAAATAGCGTAAAGAAAAATAAATAAACATAAATTTTTTATACTACACAAGGGGGATTTTCAAATGAATATTTTATTATGTTGCTCAGCAGGGATGTCTACAAGTTTACTAGTTACAAAAATGGAAGCGGCTGCAAAAGCTCGCGGTCTAGAAGGAAAGATTTGGGCTGTATCTGGGGATGCAGTAAAAACAAATATCGATCAAGCAGATGTATTATTACTAGGACCACAAGTTCGTTACATGCTTTCTTCGATGAAAACGCTTGCTGATGAGAGAAACGTTGGAATCGACGTTATCAATCCAATGCACTACGGCATGATGAATGGAGAAGCAGTTTTAGATCACGCGTTAACACTTAAAAAATAATTAGGGGGGAAGCGAAATGCAAAAGTTTATTGCATTTATGGAGAAGTATTTAGTTCCGGTCGCAGGAAGAATCGGATCGCAGCGCCATTTAGTTGCAATCCGTGACGGTTTTATCGCAGTTATGCCTCTTATTTTAGTTGGATCGTTTGCAGTACTTATAAATAATCTACCGGTTGATGCATTCCAAAAACTTATGAAGGGTGCATTCGGAGATGTTTGGAAAGATATCGGCGGTGGTATGTGGACGGGGTCCTTTGCAATATTAGCTCTCATAGCCGCAGTTGGGATAAGTTATAATTTAGCGAAATCTTACGGTGTAGACGCGTTGTCAGCGGCAATTATTACATTCGGTGCATTAATTATTATATCTCCGACAACGCCAAAAGAAGGCGGTATTGATTTAGCCTGGACAGGATCACAAGGTTTATTCGTTTCTATCATTGTAGCTCTTCTTGTAACGGAGGTATTTCGATTCTTTGTTCAAAGGGATATTACAATTAAAATGCCAGACGGTGTTCCACCAGCAGTAATGAAGTCCTTTGCAGCATTAGTACCAGCATTTGTTATTTTAATCGCAACAGCAAGTATTCAGTTAGCAGTGAAATTAGCAGGAACAAGTATTCATAAATTCGTATTTGAAACAATTCAATTACCATTACAAGGTTTAGCAGGTACATTACCAAGTGCAATTATTATCGCATTACTTATTCACGTACTATGGTTCTTCGGATTACATGGTCCTAATATTATCGGTGGTATTATCGACCCAATCTATTTACCAGCACTAGAAAAGAACATTAAATTATTTAACGATGGTATGTCTGCATATGATGTACCACACATTTTCACAAAGCCATTCTTTGATGTATATGTATACATCGGTGGATCGGGTGCAACATTAGCATTCCTAGTAGCGGTAATGCTTGTTGCAAAAAGTGCACAGCTTCGTGGTGTAGGCCGCGTATCTATCGGTCCTGGTTTCTTCAACATTAATGAACCAGTTATTTTCGGTACACCAATTGTATTAAACCCAGCGTTAATCATCCCATTCGTACTTACACCAGTTGTATTAGTTATTACTTCTTATACAGCAATTTCTTTAGGATGGGTACCAAAAACAGTTGCTCTAGTTCCATGGACAATGCCACCAATCTTTAGTGGTTATCTTGTAGCGGGTGGAAGCATCGCTGGTGCTGTACTACAGCTTGTAAACTTTGCAATTGCGGTAGTTATTTACTATCCATTCGTATTAATGTGTGACCGTACGTATGTACAAGCTTCAAAAGCTGAAACAAAAGGAAATGACAATTCAGTATCACTTTAAAAAGTATTGTTCTGACGAGTTTTTATAGCTCGTCAGAACAACTAACTTTTATATCATGTTCAAAAAGATGAGACCCATCTACAAGAACACCAAACTATCATTCATAAAATAATAATTTAATAGAAATGTTCAAACTGAAGGGGTATTCAAATCGGTTGAACCATAATAGAGAGGGCGGTAATTATGATGACTACAGCAGAACAAATTCCATTCCAATTAATTTTAAATAGTGGTAATGCACGAAGCTTTGCGATGGAGGCACTTCAATTTGCCAAACAGGGAAAAATGGCAGAGGCTGATGAAGCGATGGTAAAGGCGAAAGAAGCGATTAATGAAGCGCATCATTTCCAAACAGAGCTCATACAATCAGAAGCAAGAGGAGAAAAAACAGAGATTAGTGTTCTTTTAATTCATGCACAGGATCATTTAATGAATGCGATTACAGTAAAAGAATTAGCAGCAGAATTTATTGATCTTTATAAAAAGTTAGAAGCGAAAGGGGAATAAAGCATGACTGGAATTAAAATTGCTACAATCGGCGGTGGATCTAGTTATACACCAGAATTAATTGAAGGATTTATTAAACGTTATGATGAGCTTCCTGTTCGTGAAATTTGGTTAGTAGATATTGAGGCAGGAAAAGAAAAGTTAGAAATCGTTGGTAACTTAGCGAAGCGTATGGTGAAAAAATCTGGTTTACCAATCGAGGTACATTTAACACTTGATCGTCGTGAAGCATTAAAAGATGCTGACTTCGTAACAACGCAGCTTCGCGTAGGTTTATTAGAAGCTCGTGCAAAAGATGAAGCGATCCCATTAAAATATGATGTAATTGGTCAGGAAACGAATGGTCCTGGTGGTTTATTCAAAGCGCTGAGAACGATTCCTGTTATTTTAGATATTTGTAAGGATATGGAGGAGCTTTGTCCGAATGCATGGTTAATTAACTTTGCGAACCCAGCTGGTATGGTAACAGAAGCTGTCCTTCGTTATACAAATATTCAAAGAGTAGTTGGTCTATGTAACGTTCCAATCGGAATCCGTATGGGTCTTGCAAGATTACTTGAAGTAGATGCAAGTCGTGTCCACGTTGATTTTGCAGGTTTAAATCATATGGTATACGGACTAGATGTATATTTAGATGGCGTAAGTGTAATGGATCGTGTGTTAGAGCTTGTAACAGATCCAGAAAAGCAAATTACGATGGAAAATATTGCAGCACTTAACTGGGAGCCAGACTTTATTCGCGGTCTTCGTGCAATTCCATGTCCATACCATCGTTATTACTACAAAACACGTGAAATGTTAGAAGAAGAGAAAGAAGCTTCGGTTGAAAAAGGTACACGTGCAGAAGTAGTAAAACAATTAGAAGATGATTTATTCGAGTTATATAAAGACCCGAACTTAGATATTAAACCACCACAATTAGAAAAACGTGGCGGCGCTTATTATAGTGACGCAGCATGTAGCTTAATTACGTCTATTTACAATAATAAAGGTGATATCCAGCCTGTTAATACACGAAACAACGGAACAATTGCAAGCTTACCGCATGATTCTGCTGTTGAAGTGAACTGTATTATTACGAAAGAAGGTCCAAAACCAATTGCGGTCGGAGATCTTCCCGTACCAGTTCGCGGTTTAGTACAACAAATTAAATCATTTGAGTGCACAACAATTGAAGCTGCTGTTACAGGAGATTATCATAAAGCGCTGCTTGCTATGACAATTAATCCACTTGTACCATCAGATAAAGTTGCAAAACAAATTTTAGATGAAATGTTGGAAGCACATAAAGAATATCTTCCGCAGTTCTTCAAAAAGGTAGAGAAATAAAGCGGCGCTATTTAGCCCGCTTTTTTTATTCTATTAGGAGGTATTACGATGATTAAGTTAATTGTAAACGCAGATGATTTTGGTCTTACAGAAGGTACAAATTACGGCATTATTGATGGACATATAAATGGACTTGTAAATTCAACGACGATGATGATGAATATGCCAGGAACAGAGCATGCGGTACGCTTAGCCAAAGAATATAACCTACTCGGAGTAGGCGTACATCTCGTATTAACGGCAGGGGAACCTCTTCTTGGAGACGTACCATCACTTGTAAATAGCGATGGATTGTTTCATAAACAAAGCGTCGTATGGGAAGGGAAGCTAAATGCAGAAGAAGTTGAGAGAGAATGGACTGCTCAAATTGAGAAATTCCTATCTTATGGATTAAAACCAACTCATTTAGATAGTCATCATCACGTGCATGGATTACCGATCTTGCACGATGTTCTTGAGAGATTAGCGGCTACATACAATGTTCCAATTCGTCGTTGTGAGGAAGAGCGAGCAGTACGCCCGTTTTCTGACGTGTTTTACAGTGACTTTTACGCGGATGGTGTGACGGAAGATTACTTTGTGAAGTTAAAAGAAAGAGTACAAGGTGAACAAACGGTAGAAATTATGGTTCATCCAGCGTATATTGATCCAGAGCTTGTGAAGCGTTCTTCTTACGTAATGGATCGTGTGAAAGAATTGCGTATTTTAACAGAGAGCGAGTTGCCTGAAGGAATAGAACTTGTGAAGTTTTAATAGAAAAACGACGGCTATATAATGCCGTCGTTTTTTTATTTACAAAATCGATAGGATATATCCGCCAAAGGCTCCGAGTATAACGATAACCCAAGGTGGTGTTTTCCAAAAAGCGAGCAAGCAAAATAGAAGAGATGCAAAAACAAAATCTACAGCGTTCATAATTGTGCTCGTCCAAATAGGATCATAAAAAGCTGCTAATAAAATACCGACAACAGCTGCATTGATTCCAAGTAGTGCGCCTTGTATGTAAGATATTTTTCTCACACTGTCCCAAAATGGTAAAACACCAATAACGAGCAAGAAAGCAGGAAGAAAGATCGCAATTGTTGCGAGTATTGCCCCAAGCGTCCCGTTTAACACAGCTCCTATATAAGAAGCGAATGTAAATAGTGGACCTGGTACGGCTTGTGTTAATCCGTATCCAGTTAGGAACTGTTCTTTCGTCATCATTCCGTTTTGTACGAACTCACCTTCAAGAAGGGGTAGCACGACGTGTCCGCCTCCAAATACAAGTGCGCCAGAGCGATAGAAACTATCAAATAAAGCGATGTAATATGAGAACGGTCTTAATATTGGTAGCAACAGTAATAGTCCGAAGAATAAGATGAGACAAGAAATTGCTATCGTTTTTGAAATAGGTACTTTTATATGTTGAGATTGACTAATTGGTTGGTTGCGATATAAAAACCAGCCGATAAAGCCAGATACTATAATGAGAATGACTTGTGTCCAGCTACTTGGCCATAATAAGGCGATTGCGGCAGTTACGATAGCAATCGTCGCACGATTTCGGTCTGGCGTTAATTTTTGCGCCATTCCCCATATGGCATGAGCAACAATGGCGACTGCTACAAGCTTTAGTCCATGAATCCAGCCAGCACTTCCAAGGTCGAACTGATTAAGGAACGAGGCGAAGAAAACTAAAACAAGCACAGACGGTAGAGTGAATCCAATCCATGAAATAATAGCTCCTAATACCCCGCCTCTTAATAATCCAACCCCCATACCGACTTGACTGCTAGCAGGACCAGGAAGGAATTGACATAGTGCGACTAAATCTCCATAGCTTCGTTCATCCATCCATTTTCTTTTTTGTATGTATTCGTGGTGGAAATAGCCAAGATGGGCGACAGGACCACCAAATGAAGTAAGTCCTAATTTAAATGAGACGAGAAAAATCTCTAATAATGTGTGAAAAGTGTATTTGTTATTTTTCAAAACTACCTCCTATAATGCTTTCCTACGTGCATTATACAAGAGGTAGTAAAGAAAAAGGAACGATTCTAATGTAAAGATTGTGTGAATCTTTTCTTCGTAATTAAAACTTGAAAAAGTCATAAATGATTATGTATAAACCATAAAGTAGTAGAAGTAGTGCTGGGAAATTTATATAAGGAGAATGCCCGTATGACAACACATTTCTTTGCGAGGTTAACAGGGAAGAGGGAACTACCTCCTGTAAATACAGAAGCTTATGGTGTAACAGAGTTTATATTTAGTGATGATTTAAAGAAATTACAATATCGGATCATATTGAAAAACATCGAAAAAGTTACATCATGCCAAATTCATTTAGGGAAAGCGGATCAAATTGGTCCAGTGGTTTTAAATTTGTTTGGCCCAATAAAGCAAGGTATTAGTGTAAATGAAGGAGTCGTGACCGGTGTAGTCAATGTGGAAGATTTTGAAGGGCCTTTACAGGGGAGAGCGTTTGATAGCCTACTTCAAGAAATCATTCAGGCAAATGTATATGTAAATGTTTATACGAAGTCGAATAAGAAGGGCGAAATCAGGGGGAGAATCAGAAAAGTAAAGAAGTAGAAAAAAGGCTGTCCATTTTGGAACAGCCTTTTTTCTATAAGGTGCAAATTTTAGCGGTTATTGTCGGTAAATCGATATATTGTGAAAATCGCTAATATAATTCGCGTTACGGTCGATATATTTAAAACACTGCTTCGATTAATTTTTTATAGGCTGGTTTTTAATGAAGAAGTCCATGATATAAAACACTTCATCATCAGGGATTTGTATTTCAAATGTATTTTCAATTGGTTGTAATGCTTTTTTCACTTTCATATACATCCAGTACTCATCTTGTCTTCGTTTCTCTTTATCTGGATGAGGGAGGAGGCTTTCTCCTTTTTGAAGACGGTCAACCATACAGCTCATATGCAGAATCACACCCATTAAGCTGTCAGGAGTTAGCTGTAAGGAAATTAATTCTTGAATTGTATTTAATGCGTAACGAATTGTTTTAATAAGTAATGCTCCGTCGTTCCGCTGCATTTGTTGTTCCAGAATATCAGCCATTTTTGCATATGTTTCTTCATACGTAATTAATTCTTGAATTGGCTGAATCGCTGTGTAGTTTACAATGTCTTGGAAATGGTATGTTAAGCATGGCACCTGCACATCGAAATTTGTGACGATACAAATGATATTCCGCTCTTTTTTTATGTTCTCAATCATTTTCGTTAAATCTTTTTCATGGACGATACTAATCGGAATAATTTCAATTAAGCCTTTGTCAAATCGCAAATAGTTCTCTAACATTTTTTGAATAGCTAAAGCACTGCCTTCCCCAGTTAAACAAGCTGTTAAAATAACAGACTTCATTGGTGATAGTGGCTTTTTCTTTTCTTCTTGTACGTTTAAGTAAAACGGTGTTAAGTTCTTCACTGTCTCATACAATGCATCTAACGAGTAGCCAAGTTGAGCTTTTCGAGCTGCTTCTAGTGCATGTGGAGTGCTTGTCATGGAAAGAACACGTACCGGAATTTTGAACTCAGTTTCTAATATATCACCAATATAAGCGAGTGAGCCCATATCGACGAGTAAGAGAAGTCCATTTACATTTTGGAGTGTTTTCATATACACTTTCACACGCTCTAAGAAATCTTTCGGCGATTCATGTAACGGCATATCGATACCGGTTACTTCCTCAATGCCGAGCAGTTCGTTTGCGACGTTTGCCATTTCTGTTGCGATGCCGTTGCCGTGCGCTAATATTAATACTTTTACTTCTGTTTGTGAGGCAGGAATTGGATCAACAACGAAGAACATTGTTAAAAAGCCTGCTTCATCAATAGGCATTGTTATTTGTAATTCGTCCTCCAGTAGTTGAATGCATTGCATAGCTACGGAAAAAGCGTCTTTATATTTCGTACGAATTTGATTTAATTGTGGGTGATGAATTTGTTTCCCAGCCTGCAAACGTTGTAGAGTTGTCTGTACATGTAAGCTTAAAGCGAGAAATACTTTTTCATCAAACGTCTTAGATAAATGCTTTTCAGCAAGTTCCGCAATTCTTTCACATACGGAAACGATATTACGATCCACAATTTTAAAAACATTTTCATGACTTGTTTTTTTAGAAATTTGGTTAAAATATTGTACGAAAAAGCTTTGAATATCATTTTCTATTAGTAATTCTAATTCGTCTTCTTCAATACCGCGAGCTTGAAGTTCTTCGTATTTATAATCAATATAATCGTAAATAGAAGAACGTTTTTCATTCTCTATTTTATGATTACTCCAACCTTCATCACCTGTAAATATAAATGTTTCATTTGGTATTTGGTATAGATGACGGCTCTTTCTTTCAATGAATAGCCCTTCTTTCATATACCAAGGTAAATCTGTACTTGAAACATAGACAGAATCACGTTTCTTTGTCACAAGGTCAGAATAGGCTTTCGCACAGGCAATTTGTACATCCGTTTTTAATTGCCCGATATTATTGGGGCAATTGTAAAAGACGAAAGCGCGCATTGCATTCGGACTAACGTGAATTTCTTTTCGCAGACGGATTGCTTCATTTGTGAAAAATAGTTGCAGTAAAGCAAATCGTTCTTTATGTGTACGCTCACGAAGTGGTGGCAGCGTAACAGTCATTGGTATACGTCTTGTAAATGTTTTTAATAAAAATGAATTTGGTTCTTCTGTTGTTGCAGTAATGATTAATACTTGTGCTTTACGCTCGTTTTCTGTTTCTCCAAGGCGGCGGTATACCCCGCGGTCAATAAAGGTGAAAAGCATTTCTTGTCCCTCTGGAGGAAGGCGATGTACTTCATCTAAGAAAAGGATCCCTTCATGTGCTTTTTCAATTAACCCTTTTTGATCACTTGCCCCTGTATAAGCTCCTTTTTTAATCCCAAATAACTGCCCCAGTAGTAGCTGTGGATTATTTGCGTAATCGGCACAGTTAAAGACGACAAATGGTGCATTTTTAGGAAGCTGTTCAACTTCAATTGCATATTCGTGCATTAAAGAAGCGAACATAGATTTTCCGACCCCTGTTTCTCCTAGCAGTAAAGTATGCATACCGTTTGGAGGATAGAGAATAGAAGCTTTCGCTTTTTCGATTGCGATTTTAAGGCTTGTATTTTCAATTGCAAATGTATCTAATGAAGTCATTTCCTTTGAATGCGTTTCCAACGAAGCGTTCGTTTCTATATAAAAACGAACAGGACGCGTATTTGTTTTTAATAAACGTTTATCTTTTACAAGTTTGTTTAAGTCGCTACTTACATTGGCACGATCTAGTTGCAACAGGGTAGCTAGTTCTGATGCGGTTACACCTTCTATATAATTGCCTTCTTGTATTGCGTTAAAAATGAGATCTATTCGTTTCATTTCTATTCACCTCGAAACTTCATCACTATTTAAAATTTTACACAAAAATGGGAAGGGTGGGAAGAGAAAAATAAAACAGCTTTAGCAAATAGGCACTAAAGCTGTTACAATCTTGTGTCTTTCCAAAAGTTCACTTCGAGGTGAGAAGATGGATTATAGGGAAGAAGTTTGTATCCTTGTGACTGTAAGTAATCAATTACTTTAGGCAGTATTTGTACGGTCACACTTGAATCATGCATTAAAATCACTTCGACTTGTTCGTCGCTCTGATTACGTACTCTTTCTAGTATGGCAGAAGGATTGTCATAGCTTTTCCAGTCATATGTATCGATTGTCCAATCCCACATTTTATACTGGGCGGATACAAGTGCATCACGGTAATTCTTTTTTAAGTAAGGCATGCTACCATACGGGACACGAACGAGATGTGAATTTAATTTTGTAACTTGCTGAACAATATTTTGTGTTTGTTCCATTTCTGTAATTAAAGCGGATGGATCACCAGTGTAAAGGCGTTTTACATCGTGTGACATACTGTGAAGTCCGATATAATGCCCCTCTTTAATTAATCGTTGCATTGTTTTTTTATAATGTGGTACTTTTCCACCAATAACAAAGAAAGTTGCTTTTCCGTTCTTTTCCTTTAAGATGTTTAAAATTTGCGTAGTATATTTGTTTGGTCCGTCATCAAATGTTAAGTACGCGATTTTTTGGATAGGAGAGGTAGTTTCAGTATTTGGATGATGTTCAGCAGGGGTCATTGTAGTTGCTCCTGCATGAGATGACGCGTACATAGTAATTATTAAAAATAAAATAACGTATTGAAATACTCGCTTGATCATAACATTCACCCTCAGTTTGACAATCAAGATGTAAAAAAGAAAATATAATCCTTTTCTTATTATGTATATCTTTCTCCAATAGTGGAGCTCTCAAACAATCTATATTTTGGAAATATAAAATGATGAATAAAAAATAGCATCCTCTTATAAGAAAGAGGATGCTATTTGAATATTTCATAATTGTAAAGGCTATACTACAATTAGTCTTCGCGTTTTTTCACTTTTTTATAAAAGGAAATAAGTGGTTTGTAACGTTCATGTACAAGCCCGATTACTTCAGCAATAATCTCTGTAAAGAAGATTAAAACGAAAAGAAGAATAATGGATAACCATAATGTCGCACTAGAGAAAATGATTGCATTTACACTAAAGAAAATACCGAATGCGTATATAATTAGTACCGTTTTACGATGAGAGAAGCCCATTGCAAGTAAACGGTGATGTAAATGCGATTTATCTGGTGCTGAAATAGGTTTTTTATTTACGATACGACGGATAATTGCAAATGTCGTATCAAATACAGGTACGCCTAAAATGATAACTGGAACGATAAAGCTGAATAACGTTACACTTTTGTATAATCCAAGTAACGATATAACAGAAATACAGTATCCTAAAAATAGCGCGCCTGTATCTCCCATGAAAATTTTTGCTGGATGGAAGTTGTAGAATAAAAATCCAATTGTACTTGCTAATGTAATTAATGCTAGTGGTAAGATAATAGCGGCTCCAGTGCCCCATGGGCTAGTGAAGGCCATATATGCTAGCGTTGCAAGTACGATAGATGAAATACCAGCAGATAACCCATCTAAGCCATCAATTAAGTTGATTGCATTTGTAATACCTACAATCCAAAATACTGTAATTGGATAAGCAAGCCATCCAAGTTCAGTATCCCCGAGGATTGGGATATATAATACTTGCACTAATAATCCACTTTTTACAATCATCATGGCAACTAGTAGTTGTCCACCGAATTTTACCTTCGCAGATAACTCGTACATATCATCTAAAATACCGATGATTACAATGATAATCGCACCTAGCGTTATCGATAACATTCTTTGTTCGTATAAGCCGCCGACAACAAATCCTACAGCTACACCAATAAATATCGCTAACCCGCCAAGACGAGGCATAATCTTTTGGTGTACTTTACGAGCGTTTGGCTTATCTGTTGCTCCTATTTTAAAAGCTAACTTAATAACTAAAGGAGTAACGACGAGTACAGTGATGAAAGATGCCAAGATGGCATAAATCACTTGTGAGTCCATGAATACCCCACCCTTTTATAGTCTAACGTAATTTTTTTTAATATATTTATCTGAAAATTATGATGTTTATTTACAGGCTCATAACATATGGTATCACAAAAAGATTAGAATTCAATCTTTTTTTCTTTGTGTGGTAAATGGAAGCGGATAGAATATATGACAATTGTATACAGAATGTTGAATCATTTGAGAAGGTTAATCGTATTGGGCTTTGGAATATGACATTTTCTCTTTTTCTTCGATAGTGAATACTTTTATTTCAGTATTATAAGTGTTACACGTAGAAATGAGTAAGTTCCGTGTTAAAATGTGGGAATTTATCTGCATGAACGGGCAGTAAGGTTCGCACCTCAAAATTCAGTTGGAGAAAAGAAGTTAGGTGGGGATCTTAATTCCTGTAAAAGCCTGATTGGTTTAACTAATAATTAGTCGATGATGGATGACCCTTACTGAATAAAGTTTCATTTTATATTCTTACATGTAATTTTACAAAAACTTAAAAAAAAATGGAAAAAGTAATTCATATAATAAAGAAGTAAAAGAGTTTTCTCATTTTTAATGTGAGAGGGGGAAGCACAGGGAGAATTCTATGTATTCGTATATTTTCTATTGTATATTCCTGTGCGAAAAGGAAATGAAAATTACGATAATAGGTACCGGATACGTTGGATTAATTACAGGAGTAGGATTGGCAATGTTAGGCCATTCAGTCACATGTTTTGATATAAATGATGAGAAAATTGAACGGATAAAGCAAGGAGATCTGCCTATTTATGAAGCGGGTTTATATGAATTAATAAATGATGCATGTGAGAATGATTGTTTAACTTTTACAACAAGTAGAGTAAAAGCATTTTACGATGCAGAATTTATATTTATTGCAGTTGGAACGCCATCTTTATTAGATGGGACAGCGGATTTAACATATATTCGAAGTGCTTGTGACGATATTGGAACATATGCGACGAATGACATTATTGTCGTTACGAAAAGTACGGTTCCTGTAGGTACAAATGATGTTATGAGGGGATGGATTGAGGAGAAATTACAAAATAGATATGAATTACATATCGTATCGAATCCGGAATTTTTACGGGAAGGTTCAGGGATTTACGATTTTTTTCAGGGAGATCGTATTGTAATTGGAGCAGATAATGAGGAAGCGGCACGAAAAGTGGAGAATTTGTATAGTGAATTACGCTTAAAAACGTATGTTACAAATATAAAAAGTGCAGAGATGATTAAATATGCATCGAATGCTTTTTTAGCGACAAAAATTAGTTTTATCAATGAAATTTCAAATATATGTGAGAAGGTAGGAGCCAATGTATTAGACGTTGCACAAGGGATGGGAATGGATAAGAGAATTGGAGCGTCTTTTTTAAATGCGGGCATTGGTTATGGGGGTTCGTGTTTTCCGAAAGATACGAAAGCCCTTGTGCAAATTGCAGGGAATGTGGCGCATGATTTTCGCTTGTTAAAAGCAGTCATTGAAGTGAATAATAAACAACAGTTGTTATTGATTGAGAAAGCGAAGAAAGTATTAAATATGAACAAGAAGCGGATTGCGGTGCTGGGAGCGGCATTTAAACCGAATACTGATGATATAAGAGACGCACCGTCCCTTATTATGATACAAGAATTAATTCATATAGGTGCGGATGTAGTTCTATATGACCCAAAAGCGATTCCAAATATGAAAAATATCTTTGGAGAGACTATACAATATAGCGAATGTATAGATGAATCGATTAGAGGAGCGAGTGCGGCTTTTATCATGACAGAATGGAAGGCTATCCGAGCTTATCCGTTAGAAAGGTACGCACAACTTATGAGGGAGCCTATTTTATTAGATGGAAGAAATTGTTATACTATTGAGGATGTCAAGAAGCAAGAGATAGATTATTATTCGGTTGGAAGAGAAAGTATTTGTAAGAGGGACTTTTCCGTTATTCGTTAAAAAGGCATGTATTCATGTATATTCTTATATGTCATAATAGAAGTTGTAACTAGTGAAAGAAAAGAGGCAATGAAATGACTGAACGTTTAAAAGTAATGACAATTTTCGGGACACGTCCAGAAGCAATTAAAATGGCACCTCTTGTGTTAGAGTTGCAAAAACATCCAGAAAAAATTGAGTCGATTGTGACTGTAACAGCGCAACATCGTCAAATGTTAGACCAAGTATTAAGTATCTTTGGAATTACGCCAGATTTCGATTTGAATATTATGAAAGACCGCCAAACTTTAATTGATATTACAACGCGTGGTTTAGAAGGTTTGGATAAAGTAATGAAAGAAGCAAAGCCGGATATTGTACTTGTACATGGTGATACAACGACAACATTTATTGCAAGTTTAGCTGCTTTCTACAATCAAATTCCAGTAGGGCATGTTGAAGCCGGACTTCGTACATGGGATAAATATTCTCCATACCCAGAAGAGATGAATCGCCAATTAACAGGCGTCATGGCAGATCTTCATTTCTCACCTACAACAAAATCAGCAACGAACTTACAGAAAGAAAATAAAGATGAGTCACGCATTTTCATAACAGGGAATACAGCGATTGACGCACTAAAAACGACTGTAAAAGAAACATATAGTCATCCTGTACTAGAGAAACTTGGAAACGATCGTCTTGTACTTATGACAGCTCACCGCCGTGAAAACTTAGGAGAGCCAATGCGTAATATGTTCCGTGCAATTAAACGTCTTGTTGATAAGCATGAAGACGTACAAGTTGTGTATCCGGTTCATATGAACCCAGTTGTTCGTGAAACAGCGAATGATATTTTAGGCGATCATAGCCGCATTCATTTAATTGAGCCGCTAGATGTAATTGATTTCCACAATGTTGCAGCTCGTTCATACTTAATGTTAACTGATTCTGGTGGTGTACAAGAGGAAGCGCCGTCACTTGGTGTACCGGTTCTTGTTCTTCGTGATACAACAGAGCGCCCAGAAGGTATTGAAGCAGGTACATTGAAATTAGCTGGAACAGACGAAGAGACAATCTTTGGTCTTGCTGATGAGTTGTTATCAGATAAAGAAGCTCATGATAAGATGTCAAAAGCATCTAATCCTTACGGTGATGGCCGTGCATCAGAGCGCATTGTAGAAGCAATTTTACAACACTTTAATAAGTAAATAAAAAAGAGCCAAATCATATGCGATTTGGCTCTTTTTGTTATTGCTGATTTCTCATAATCCACTCTGCATGAGCATTCGTAGAAGGAGGTGGTTCAGTTGGTGCTTTGTTCTGATTCTGATTCGTTTCTTTCTTTGCCTTTTCGTCAGAGTTAGAATTTGAAGAATGGTTTGATTCGGTTTTTGTAGTTGGATTTTCTTGAGTGTTTGCTGTTTCTCCTAATTCTTTTTTAATTTCGTTACGTACTGTCTCTACACCGATTGGATCTGGAAGGAAGTAATAAATACCACCTATTTTTTTGTCTTCTCCTTCAAGTTTGAACGTTTGCATTGTAGAAGGATCAAATCCAGATAGTTTATTGTAAAGAGCCAGTCCGTCTGAAATAGGAATGTCAGTTTTTATATATTTTCCAACGACTGCTGTTAAATCTTTAATTTTAAATACGGTAGAGGCTGAATTTAGTTTTTGAGCAACAGCGGCTAGTAATTGTCTTTGTCTAGCGGCCCGACCATAATCGCCGTTTGGATCCTGCTTTCGCATACGTACGTATGCGAGTGCTTCTTCCCCATTTAAGTCTTGTTGTCCTTGCTTAAATTCGATTTTTTTGTAGTAATCCACGTCTGAACGCTCCCAAAAATCGAATGGGACATCAACAGTAACACCGCCAACAGCATCAACAATTCCTTTAAAGCCTTGGAAATCAATTTTAATATAATGGTCTACAGGAACTTTTAGAAAACCTTCGACAGTTTTGATTGCCATTTCTTCTCCGCCGTAAGCGTGCGCAGCGTTAATTTTGTCCTCTTTGTTCTTACCAACAATTGGAACGCGACTATCACGAGGGATACTCATAAGCGAAATCTTTTTAGTTTTAGGATTGACGGTCGCAAACATTAATGAATCTGTACGACCGTTTTGACCGTCCGTTGCATAATCTTCTATACCCATAATGAGGAGTGTAAAAGGCTCCTTTGTAATTTCTACATCTTCGGTTCTCAAGTCCGATTTTTGACGAGTAAAACCACTATACATCCCCATGAGAGAAGAGTAGGAATTTAATATATAAAGTCCTACACCACCAAATAAAAATACGAAAATAAGGAAGTAGAAAAACTTTCTTCTTCGTTTCTTTTTTATTCTGCTATTTTGGAGATGATAATAACGTTCTTCCATATATAATCTCCTTAGTTCATTTGTAGGAAAGTAATTCACTACATTAATCTTTAAAGGTGAGGATGTAGTTATTCTTAGATAACATCTTGTTCTAAGTACAACATATCTCCTTCTGTAATTGTACATTTCCCATTTGTTAACTCAATCATCCAATCTGTGAATGCTTGTTTTCCGTCTTCTTCTACATACGTATCAAATGTGACATTTTCGAGATAATGTATATCTTTAATGGCATATTTCGAATTACGTAATTCATTTTCAATTTTGCCAAGTAATGTGTAATCAATTTCGGTCTGCATAACACGCATTAGTTTTCGCTGAACAACACCGACATGATTAATGCCTTCGCTTGTACATTTTCCATATGCGCGAATTAATCCACCTGCGCCAAGTTTGATGCCACCAAAATAGCGTGTAACGACAACGACGGTATCTTTTAAACCGCGTTTTTTTAGTACCTCTAACATAGGTACGCCAGCTGTACCGCTAGGTTCTCCGTCATCATTTGCTTTTTGGATTTGATCTTGTTCGCCAATCAAATACGCAGAACAATTATGTGTGGCATTCCAATTTTGTTTTTTTATTTTTTGTATAAATTCTTGAGCTTCTGCTTCGGTTGTAGCTCTGCTAACATAACAAATAAATCTTGATTTTTGAATGACAATTTCGTGCTCACCGTAGTCTTTGATTGTTAAATATTGTAATAACACTCGTATACGCCCCTATCTACCAAAATGACTAGTACTTTACATTTTAAAAGCGAGCGTTTTTATATTCAAACATTTTTTATAAATAAGTTAAAATTTTTGGTGAGTATTTCAACTTTTTGTTGTAATTTGTCGAGATGGTAAGTATTATTTCAAATCGGCATTTTTATGTATGGATGCACCATTTTTAGTTTTCGTGTAAACTTAGGGAATAAAAACTTTTTTATAAGGCAGGTACGCAAATGAAAACAGCTATTGTTACTGATAGTACAGCATATATACCGAAGCATATTCGTGATGAACTCAATATATATATGATTCCATTAAACGTTGTGTTTGGAACGGAATCTTATCAAGAAGAAGCTGAAATTTCAGTAGATGATTTCTATGTAAAAGTACGTGAGCAAGAAGAACTTCCGAAAACTTCTCAGCCAGCAATCGGAAAGTTTGTTGAGTTATTTGAAGAACTATCTAAGGATTATGATGCGGTTATTAGCATTCATCTTTCAAGTGGGATTAGTGGTACATATCAAACGGCAACGACAGCCGGGCAAATGGTAGAGGGTATTGATGTATATACGTACGACTCTGAAATTAGTTGTGAAGTACAAGGATTCTATGTACGTGAAGGTGCAAAGCTAGCAAGCGAAGGAAAAAATTCGAAAGAGATCGTTGCCCGTTTTGATGAAATGAAGAAAACGATGGACGCTTATTTTGTAGTGGATGATTTACATCATTTACAACGTGGAGGACGATTAAATAGTGCACAAGCTTTCATTGGTAGTTTGTTACAAGTGAAGCCAGTTTTATATTTTAGAGATAAAATCATTATTCCATTTGAAAAGATTCGTACACGTAAAAAAGCGTTAAAACGAATTGTTGAAATTTTTGATGAGCAAGCAAGTCAAGGTGTACCTATGGAAGCAGTTATCATTCATGCACAACGTGAAGAGGAAGCGAATGAATGGAAGGCAGAATTAGAAGCAAAATATCCCCATGTTACAATCCGCACAGGTTATTTCGGTGCTGTAATTGGTACGCATTTAGGTGAAGGTGCACTAGGTCTTGGATGGTATACGAAGTAATAAGATATAAAAAGCTCTCTTTTTGAAGAGGGTTTTTTTACGGATATTTTACGTGTAGTTGACAAGTTAATATTTGGAAATTACAAAATGTGCGTAAAATAAAATAATGAGGAAAGTTTTATAACTTACTTTTTACAAGAAACTATATTATAATAGAAGAGAGGTGAAACATATGGAGCATAATTCTTGTTTATGTCCAAAGTTTGAGTCAGCTTTTACTTTGCTTAGTAAAAAATGGACTGGCTTAATTATTAAATCTTTGCTTGAAGAGTCAAAACGTTTTAGAGAAATCGCAGATATTATACCGAATATGAGCGATCGTATGTTATCAGAGCGTTTAAAGGAATTGGAAAGCGAAGGCATTGTAGTTCGTAATGTTTATCCGGAAGTACCAGTTCGAATCGAGTACGGCTTAACTGAAAAAGGGAAAGCATTAGAAAGTGTTATGGATGAAGTCCAAAAGTGGGCTGAGCAATGGATGAAATAACGTTTTGATTTCATTCGTATTAGTGTATTTAACAAAACGTAAGGGAAACCTTGCGTTTTTTCTTTGCTTATAAAAAGCTTTTAAAATTCTACACATATATACAAAAATATGCATATTTTGCGATAGAGTTACATATAATATTACATTTGTTTTACAATAGCGTAACATTAGCAAAAAAAATCCCGAATTATGGTATAAATTTTATAGGTTATATACGGAAAAAAGACAAAAGAAAGCGGTGTAAAAAATAAAATGAAAAAGCTAAAAATGGCATCTTGCGCATTAGTTGCAGGGTTAATGTTTTCAGGACTAACACCAAATGTATTTGCAGAAGATAAAATTTCTGACGTGAAATCACAAATTAATACACAAAATGACACTTTACATAAACAACAACAAGAACGTGATGTATTACAAAAACAAATGAATGACTTAAACAAAACAATTCAAGGTTTGGATAAATCTGTTCAAGAGAATGCTTCAAAACTTGATGAAACAATGAAAAAAGTTGCGGATACTGAGCAATTAATCGAAAATAAAAATAAAGATATTGCAGAACTACAAACGAAAATTGCAAAACGTGAAGAGTTATTAAGAAAACGTTTAGTTGCACTTCAAGAACAACCAAATACGAACGTTGTAACAGAAGTTCTTGTAAACTCTAAAAACGTTGCAGATTTAGTTGATCGTTTAACTTCTGTTTCTAAAATTCTTGAGTCTGACGAAGATATCATGAAAACACAACAAGAAGATCAAGCGAACGTGAAAAAAGATGTTGAAACGGTAAAAACAAAGCAAAAAGAATTAAAAGAAGCACAAGCTCAAATTGAAACTGCTAAGAAAGAACTTGACGCTGAAAAAGCGAAAAAATCAACAGCAGTAAATGATTTAAGCGGTAAAATGGATACAGTTGTAACTTCAATGACAAGTACGGAAAGTCAATTGAAAGATCTTGAAAAACAAGCACTACAATTACAACGTATTGCTGAACAAGAAGCACAAGAAAAAGCTGCACAAGAAGCTGCTGCTCAAAAACAAGCAGAACAAGCTGCTAAAGATGCGCAAGCGCCTACAGCACAAGCACCAGCAGAGCAAGCTGCACCTGCAGCACCAGCAAACAATGGTGGACAAGCTCAAAAAGAAGAGCCTAAAAAGGAAGAACCTAAAAAAGAAGCACCTAAAAAAGAAGAGAAAAAAGCAGAACCAACACCAGGCCCAGCTCCAGCTCCAGCTCCTGGCGTAATTGGTAAAGCACAACAATACTTAGGTATGCCATATGTTTGGGGAAGTGCATCTCCATCAAACGGTGGTTTTGACTGTAGTGGATTCATTTCTTACATCTTCGGCGTAGGTCGTCAAGACGTTGCAGGTTACTGGAACTCAGTTTCTAAAGTAAGTAGCCCACAACCTGGAGATTTAGTATTCTTCCAAGGTACTTATAAACCAGGTCCATCTCACATCGGTATTTACGTTGGTAATGGCCAAATGATTCATGCTGGTGATAAAGGGATTGCTTATGCTAGCTTAAGCAGTAGCTACAACCAAAAACATTTCTTAGGATACGGTAGATTCTAGGATTTATAAACGAATAAAACATGTGTATAAAGTCGATAGCTTACTATTTTATAAGTAGGTTATCGGCTTTTTTGAGTTTTTACGAGATTATGAGAAAGGTTTATAGTAGTGCTGGAGGTGGTTGCTGATGTTAACAGGGAAACAGTTACTATTAGAGGAACTCTCTTCAGATTTACGGGATACATTACAAGATTTGAAAAAGAAGCGGAAGGTCGTATGTGTACAAGGTGTAATAAAGAAGGCTTCTAAATATATGTGTCAGCGCTGCGGAAATATAGAGCAGCGGCTATTTGCATCATTTTTATGTAAAAGGTGCAGTAAAGTATGTACGTATTGCCGCAAGTGTATAACGATGGGGAGAGTTAGTGAATGTGCTGTACTTGTTCGTGGGATCGTTGAAAGAAAAGGAGAAAAAGGTTTAAATTCTTTACAGTGGAACGGGACCTTGTCTACTGGTCAGGATTTGGCAGCGCAAGGTGTTATAGAAGCTATTAAGAAGAAAGACTCTTTTTTTATTTGGGCTGTGTGCGGGGCTGGAAAAACTGAAATGCTATTTTACGGTATGGAAGAGGCATTGCGAAAAGGAGAAAGGGTTTGTATCGCAACGCCAAGAACAGACGTTGTACTAGAATTAGCGCCGAGATTACAAAAAGTGTTTCCAAATGTAAATGTAGCGTCCTTATACGGAGGAAGTGAAGATAGGGAAAAAGATGCAGCGTTAGTCGTTGCAACGACTCATCAATTGTTACGTTACTATAGAGCGTTTCATGTCATGATTGTAGATGAGATCGATGCCTTCCCGTATCATGCGGATCAAATGTTGCAGTATGCAGTGCAACAAGCGATGAAAGAGAAAGCAGCGCGTATTTATTTAACTGCAACTCCAGATGAAAAGTGGAAGCGTAATTTCAGAAGCGGGAAACAAAAAGGTATCATTGTCTCTGGACGATACCATCGTCATCCGTTACCAGTTCCTCTATTTTGCTGGTGCGGAAATTGGAAGAAAAGTCTCCACCATAAAAGAATTCCTCGAGTGTTACTACAATGGTTAAAAATGTACGTAAGCAAAAAGTATCCCATTTTTTTATTTGTTCCTCATGTGCGATATATAGAAGAATTGAGCCTGATATTGAAAACGTTGGATCCTAGAATCGATGGTGTACATGCAGAAGATCCGATGAGAAAAGAAAAAGTAGCAGCTTTCAGAAAGGGAGAAATTCCGTTATTAGTTACAACGACAATTTTAGAGAGAGGAGTAACTGTGAAGAATTTACAAGTAGCGGTGTTAGGGGCGGAAGAAGAAATCTTTTCAGAAAGTGCGCTTGTACAAATTGCAGGCCGAGCAGGTCGTAGTTTTGAAGAACCTTATGGCGAGGTCGTTTATTTTCATTGCGGTAAGACAGAGGCGATGGTACGCGCGAAAAGGCATATTCAAAGTATGAACAAAAAGGCGAAAGAACAAGGATTAATCGATTAATGCATTGTCTACTTTGCGATGAGTATATGTTGGAAACAGTTAGTTGGTACACCTTCTTTGTAAAGTCTCACAAAAAATATATATGTGATAGGTGTGAGCGGAAACTTTCCTATATTATAGGAGAGATTTGCATGGAGTGTGGGCGACTTTTAGAGGACTTGACTTCCGAATATAAAGAAAATGATATTTGTGTGGATTGCATAAGGTGGATAAAAGAGGAGAAGTATCGTCCTTTTAAAAATCGTTCTTTGCACGTGTACGATGATGAGATGAAAGAAATATTAGCACAGTTTAAGTTTCGGGGAGATGCGGAGTTAGTTCATATTTTTTATCGATCCTTTCGGGAGCTGTTTCAAAAGCATTTTACGAGCGTTTCAAGTGTTATTGCTGTTCCGCTTAGTAGGGAACGGGAATATGAACGTGGTTTTAATCAGGCAGAGTTATTAGCAGCATGTTTACCTGTCAAAATTTCTTATCCCTCATTAAGAAGAAGGGAAACAGAAAAGCAAAGTAAGAAGACACGTAAAGAAAGGCTTTCGGGAAGTAATCCTTTTTATTTTCAGGGAGAAGATATGTTTCATGATCAACATATTTTACTCGTTGATGATGTATATACGACAGGAATTACAGTTAGACAGATTGGAAGTCTTTTATACGATAGAGGAGCAAGGGAAGTTTCTAGTTTGACGCTTTGTAGAAGTTGATCTGTAACTGTCGAAAGGGATAATAAAAAGACGATAAGTCTTCTTTGACTTCGTAAGTTGTCATTCGTTATAGTCAAAGTATGGGGCGAATGCCCTGATTTTTAGAGTGAAGGGAATGGAATGAACATGCAAGGAAGAGTGAAATGGTTCAATGCAGAAAAGGGATTTGGGTTTATTGAGCGTGAAGATGGTGATGATGTGTTTGTTCATTTTTCTGCTATTCAACAAGATGGATATAAGTCATTAGAAGAAGGACAACAAGTTGAGTTTGACATTGTAGATGGAGCACGTGGACCACAAGCAGCTAATGTTGTAAAACTGTAGGAATATTGTTTTTGGGAAGAGAGAGCTGCGTTTGTGGCAACGTTATATATATGGTAGAACCTCTTGTTTTTTGCAAGGGGTTTTTGTTATGAATCAAGTTGTCAAAAAGTTGTTTCTTTTCTGTAACGAATTGTCCACAGTTATATTCGTTATTCACGATGTTAATAGGATAAAATAAAGATAGAAACGATGCATCTTTTCATTTCAACAAAAAACGATAAAAAAATCGCAATTCCACTAATTTTTTTAAAAAAGTTAGAAGGAGTTTTTAAGCCAATGTCGAAATTATAGTACATAGGCTTGAAAGGAGGAATTCATCTATGAAATTCAACATTCGTGGTGAAAATATTGAAGTAACTCCAGCATTAAAGGAATATGTAGAGAAAAAACTAAGTAAGTTAGAGCGTTATTTTGATACATTTCCAGAGATTAAAGTTAATTTAAAAGTATACTCTGACAAGCAACGTGTCGAGGTAACAATTCCATTTACTGATTTATTACTTCGTGCAGAAGAAACTAATAGCGATATGTACGCTGCTATCGATTTAGTAGTTGATAAACTTGAGCGACAAATTCGTAAACATAAAACAAAGGTAAATCGTAAGTTACGTGAGAAAGGTTCTATGAAAACGAACTTTATCCTTCCAGAAGCAGTAGCTGTTCTGGATGCGGTAGAAGAGGATGAATTAGAACTTGTACGTACAAAACGATTTGATTTAAAACCGATGGACGTTGAAGAAGCGATCCTACAAATGGATATGCTAGGACATAATTTCTTCGTCTTCACAAATGCTGATACAAATGAAACTAATGTTGTATACGGCCGTAAAGATGGGAAATATGGTTTAATCGAAACTAAATAATAATTCAAAAGCGCAGCCGAAATGGCTGCGCTTTTTTTGCTGAAAATAGATTTTTTTTAAAAGTTTTCTTAATTTAGAACGAGACATTCGGCCGATTGTTGTCATAGTTATAAGACAAGTGTTACAATTATCATTAGGTATATACATTTTAGTTTTTTTAATTAGGAGAAAAATTGGCATAACATACATTTGATTTTTATAACGACTGATTGTAATAGAAAAAGAAAAAACAATCGGAAGTTTTATTTTAATAAAAAAGAGGAGCGTATTTCCTATGATCGGTATTTTAAAAAAGGTATTTGATGTAAATCAACGCCAAATTAAACGTATGCAGAAGACAGTTGAGCAAATTGATGCATTAGAATCATCTATTAAGCCACTAACAGATGAACAATTAAAAGGAAAGACGCTTGAATTTAAAGAACGTCTAACAAAAGGTGAGACAGTAGATGATCTACTTCCAGAAGCTTTTGCAGTTGTTCGCGAAGCTGCGACTCGTGTTCTTGGAATGCGTCCGTATGGCGTGCAGTTAATGGGTGGTATTGCCTTACATGAAGGGAATATCTCTGAGATGAAAACGGGTGAAGGTAAAACATTAACATCTACATTACCTGTATATTTAAATGCTTTAACAGGAAAAGGTGTTCACGTTGTTACAGTCAATGAATACTTAGCACAACGTGATGCGAGCGAAATGGGACAACTTCATGAGTTCCTAGGCTTAACAGTAGGAATTAACTTAAACAGCATGTCACGCGAAGAGAAACAAGAGGCTTATGCTGCTGATATTACGTATAGCACAAATAATGAGCTTGGATTCGATTACTTACGTGACAACATGGTTTTATATAGAGAACAGTGCGTTCAGCGTCCACTTCATTTTGCTATTATCGATGAAGTCGATTCTATTTTAGTCGATGAAGCACGTACGCCGCTTATTATTTCGGGACAAGCTCAAAAATCAACAGAGCTATACATGTTTGCAAATGCATTCGTTCGTACATTAGAAAATGAAAAAGAGTATTCATTTGATGTGAAAACGAAAAATGTAATGTTAACTGAAGATGGTATTACGAAAGCAGAGAAAGCTTTCCATATTGAAAACTTATTCGATTTAAAACATGTCGCACTTCTTCACCATATTAATCAGGCGCTTCGTGCACACGTTGTTATGCATCTTGATACAGATTATGTTGTACAAGAAGGCGAAATCGTAATTGTAGACCAATTCACTGGTCGTCTTATGAAAGGTCGTCGTTATAGCGAAGGTTTGCACCAAGCTATTGAAGCAAAAGAAGGCGTAGAAATTCAAAATGAAAGTATGACACTCGCAACAATTACGTTCCAGAACTATTTCCGTATGTATGAAAAGTTATCTGGTATGACTGGTACAGCGAAAACGGAAGAAGAAGAATTCCGTAGTATTTACAATATGAATGTTATCGTAATTCCAACGAACAAAGATATTATTCGTGATGACCGTGCTGATTTAATCTTCAAATCAATGGAAGGCAAATTCAATGCAGTTGTTGAGGATATTGTAAATCGTCATAAACAAGGGCAACCTATTCTTGTCGGTACAGTTGCAATTGAAACATCAGAGCTTATTTCAAAAATGTTAACACGTAAAGGTGTACGCCATAACATTTTAAACGCGAAAAACCATGCGCGTGAAGCAGATATCATTGCAGAAGCTGGTATGAAAGGTGCTGTAACGATTGCGACGAATATGGCTGGTCGTGGTACGGATATTAAGCTTGGAGACGATATTAAAAACGTTGGTCTAGCAGTTATCGGTACAGAGCGTCACGAAAGCCGTCGTATTGATAATCAGTTACGTGGTCGTGCTGGTCGTCAAGGGGACCCTGGTGTAACGCAGTTCTACTTGTCTATGGAAGATGAACTAATGCGCCGATTCGGTTCTGACAATATGAAAGCGATGATGGATCGTCTTGGTATGGATGATTCACAGCCGATTGAAAGTAAAATGGTTTCTCGTGCGGTAGAATCTGCACAAAAACGTGTAGAAGGAAATAACTATGATGCACGTAAGCAGTTACTGCAGTACGATGATGTACTTCGTCAGCAACGTGAAGTTATTTACAAACAGCGTCAAGAAGTAATGGATTCTGAGAATTTACGCAGTATTATTGAAGGTATGATGAAATCTACAGTAGAACGTGCTGTTGCGCTTCATACACAAGAGGAAATTGAAGAAGATTGGAACATTAAAGGTCTTGTTGACTACTTAAATGCCAACCTTCTGCAAGAAGGCGATATAAAAGAAGAAGAGTTACGTCGTCTTGCTCCAGAGGAAATGAGCGAGCCAATTATCGCGAAATTAATAGAGCGTTACAACGACAAAGAAAAGCTTCTGCCAGAAGAGCAAATGCGTGAGTTCGAAAAAGTTGTTGTATTCCGTGTAGTAGATACGAAATGGACAGAGCATATTGATGCGATGGATCACCTTCGTGAAGGTATTCATTTACGTGCTTACGGTCAAATTGATCCACTTCGTGAGTATCAAATGGAAGGATTCGCAATGTTCGAGTCAATGATTGCTTCTATTGAAGAGGAAATTTCTCGTTACATTATGAAAGCTGAAATTGAACAAAACTTAGAGCGTCAAGAAGTTGTTCAAGGTGAAGCTGTTCATCCATCTAGCGATGGCGAAGAAGCGAAGAAAAAACCAGTTGTAAAAGGTGACCAAGTAGGCCGCAACGATTTATGTAAATGTGGTAGCGGTAAAAAATATAAAAACTGCTGTGGTATCGGGAAGTAATACAGGGCGGTAGCCCAGATTGCTTTGCAAAATTTTACATCAAAAATGTATAATTAAGAAAGTTTAAACTCTCTCCGTCATAAGTGGAGAGAGTTTCCCTTGTTCTCATAAGAAAGTAACAGCAATTACATAGAGGTGAAGGAAATGGAATTAGTAGAAATTAGACAAGAATTAGAGAAAATGGCTAAGAGATTAGCGGCTTTTAGGGGGTCTCTTTGACCTTCCTACTAAGGAGAAACAAATTGCAGAGTTAGAAGAGACAATGATGGGTGCAGGATTTTGGGATGACCAACAAGGCGCACAAGCTGTAATTAACGAAGCTAATGCACTGAAAGAGATGGTTGGAAAGTTCCGTCAGTTAGATGAGACCTTCGAAAATTTAGAAATCACGCATGAGCTTTTAAAAGAAGAGTATGATGAAGATTTACATGAGGAGCTTGAATCAGAAGTGAAAGGCTTAATTCAAGAAATGAATGAGTATGAGCTTCAGCTACTACTAAGCGATCCTTATGATAAAAATAACGCTATTTTAGAATTACACCCAGGTGCTGGTGGAACAGAGTCACAAGACTGGGGTTCTATGTTATTACGTATGTACACACGTTGGGCTGAAAAACGTGGGTTTAAAGTAGAAACGGTTGACTACTTACCAGGTGATGAAGCTGGTATTAAGAGTGTTACTTTATTAATTAAAGGTCATAACGCTTACGGTTATTTAAAGGCAGAGAAAGGTGTACATCGTCTTGTACGTATCTCGCCATTCGATTCTTCAGGCCGTCGTCATACATCGTTCGTATCTTGTGAAGTCGTACCTGAGTTCAATGATGAAGTTGAAATCGAAATACGTTCAGAAGACTTAAAAGTTGATACGTACCGTGCAAGTGGTGCAGGTGGACAGCATATTAATACGACAGACTCAGCAGTTCGTATTACACATACACCAACAAACACAGTTGTAACATGTCAGTCAGAGCGTTCACAAATTAAAAACCGTGAGCACGCGATGAAAATGTTAAAAGCGAAATTATACCAAAAGAAATTAGAAGAGCAACAAGCGGAGTTAGATGAAATTCGCGGTGAACAAAAAGAAATCGGATGGGGTAGCCAAATTCGTTCTTACGTATTCCACCCGTATTCTCTTGTGAAAGACCACCGTACAAATACAGAGGTTGGTAACGTACAAGCAGTTATGGATGGAGAAATTGATCCATTTATTGATGCTTACTTACGTTCTCGCATCTAATAAGCGAAAAAAAGCCAACAAAGTTGTCGGCGTATGCTGAGGATAATCGAGGATATAAAGAATTTGATTTTATTTCTATAGATGAAGTAAAGAGGAAGAGAAGTTGGAAACGACAACTTCTCTTTTTGATGAGATTATATGTAGCATACAATGTTGTATATTGTATTGTAAAAAGTAGAGAATAGTAAAACAGAGCGGCAATAGAGTAAGACTTTAACAGAACTTTTCTGATTTTCTGTTCAACAAGAATTCTTTATAGAAGTTTTTACGTTGTTCACAGAATTGAAACAACTTATGAAAGCTTTATATTATCAGGGTTCTTACTGTATTTTTGAAAAATATGAAATATACCTTAGTTTTTCTATATAAAGATAATGCTTATAATGAAAATGAGTGTGTTAGGAATGAAAAGAATATCAACAATGGGGAGCGATAGAAGTGAAAAAGAAATTGTTGGCTATTGCGTTAGGAACATCAGTCGTTTTTACTTTAGGAGCATGTGGAAATAAAGAAGAGAGTAAGCCTTCGAAACAATCTGCAAGCACAGATAGCGCAGAGCAAATTTACCAAAAAAGTTGTATAGGTTGTCATGCGAAAGATTTATCGGGAGCAACTGGACCGGATTTACGAAAAGTGGGACAGAAATATGATGCAGCAGAGATTGAAAAGATTATTGAAAAAGGTCGCGGTTCCATGTCACCAGGAATTATTCAAGGTGAGGATGCGAAAAAAGTAGCTGAGTGGTTAGCTGAACATAAATAAAAAGGGTGAACTGAACGGGTTGGTTATATAATCTTATCCCAAAATGATTTTGGGTAAGAACTATGACGACTCGTTTCCTTTTTTTTTGATGTAACATAACTGTAACAAAAATGTATCCGAACTGGAAACCGTTTGATGTTACAATGAGGTTTGTAGAATTTTGCTGAAATATATTACATAGAGTAGCGCTGCTAATAAAAAGCATGAATGGAAGCTACCTTCAACAAGAGTGGTTAAGCGAGAATAAAAGGTTATCTTTTATTTTCAGATGTACAGAAAAGTATTTCGAAAAAAATCATTAAGTATTGGGTGATAAATAATGATAAAAATGACGAATGTTTATAAGGAGTACCCGAATGGTATGAAAGCCATTGCTGGTCTCACAGTTAACATTAAACAAGGTGAGTTTGTATACGTAGTTGGACCGAGTGGAGCCGGGAAATCTACATTTATTAAAATGATGTATCGTGAAGAGAAGCCATCTACAGGATCAATTAATGTAAATGGACTTGTTATTGAAACATTAGCAGAAAGAGATGTTCCATATTTCCGTCGTCAATTAGGTGTAATTTTCCAAGATTTTAAATTACTACCTAAGTTAACGGTATATGAGAATGTTGCGTTTGCTTTAGAAGTAATTGAAGAAGAAAAAGAAGCCATTCGTGAGCGTGTAACAGAAGTTTTAGGTCTTGTAGGTCTTGAGGATCGTGCAGACGCACTACCAAGTGAACTTTCGGGCGGAGAGCAGCAACGTGTTGCGATTGCGAGAGCAATTGTTAATAGACCAAAGGTTGTAATTGCCGATGAGCCAACAGGTAACTTAGATATTGAAACAGCTCTTGATATTATGAAGATTTTTACGCGTATTAACGAGCGTGGTACAACGATTGTTATGGCGACACATAACTCAGATATCGTAAATACAATTCGTCATCGTGTAATCGCGATTGAAGGCGGAAAAATTGTTCGAGATGAGATTGAGGGAGGATACGGATATGAAGGCTAAGACCCTTAGTCGACATTTGCGAGAAGGTGTAAAGAATCTATCACGTAACGGATGGATGACATTTGCTTCTGTTAGTGCAGTAACAGTTACATTATTACTTGTAGGTGTCTTTTTAACAGCGATAATGAATATGAACCATTTTGCGACGAAAGTAGAGCAAGATGTAGAAATTCGTGTACACATTGATCCAGCAGCAAAAGAAGCTGATCAAAAGAAATTAGAAGATGATATGAGTAAGATTGCAAAAGTAGAATCTATTAAATATTCTTCTAAAGAAGAAGAGCTAAAACGCTTAATTAAAAGCTTAGGTGATAGCGGAAAAACGTTTGAGTTATTTGAACAAGATAACCCACTTAAAAACGTATTCATTGTAAAAGCAAAAGAACCAACAGATACAGCGACAATCGCGAAAAAGATTGAGAAAATGCAGTTTGTAAGTAATGTTCAATACGGTAAAGGTCAAGTTGAAAAATTATTTGATACTGTAAAAACAGGACGTAATATCGGGATTGCGTTAATTGCAGGTCTTTTATTCACAGCGATGTTCTTAATCTCTAATACAATTAAAATTACAATTTATGCTCGTAGTACAGAAATCGAAATTATGAAACTGGTAGGTGCAACAAACTGGTTTATTCGTTGGCCGTTCTTATTAGAGGGATTATTCCTAGGAGTATTAGGATCAATTATTCCAATTGGCTTAATTCTAGCTACGTATAATTCACTACAAAGTGTGTTTAACGAAAAACTTGGCGGAACAATTTTCGAACTTCTACCATACAGTCCTTTCGTATTCCAATTAGCTGGTTTACTAGTGTTAATCGGGGCTTTAATCGGTATGTGGGGAAGTGTAATGTCAATTCGTCGCTTCTTAAAAGTATAAAAAGTTGCAAACATAATTCGTACAAGCTTATCATATAGTAGAAATAGGTAAAGGCATCACACACTGTGTGATGCCTTTTGCTACACCACCTGTGTGTTTTGGAAAGGGGAATTCCGCATTGAAACGTAGAGTTGCAATTATTGGAATGGTTGTTGCATTTTTAATTGGTGCTGGCGGAATGTTTGCAGGTATGTCTTTATTTGGGGTTAACCCAGCAGAAGTAACGCAAACAATTTCGAGTGGAAACGCTAGCACCTCACAAGGGAATTTGGCAAAAATTAATGAGGCGTATGCACTAATTGATTCACGTTATGTGGAAGACGTGAAGGATGACAAGTTAGTCGAAGGTGCAATACAAGGCATGTTGTCTACGCTGAAGGACCCTTATTCCACGTATATGGATAAAGAAACGGCTAAACAGTTTAGTGAATCACTTGATCCTGAGCTAGAGGGGATCGGGGCTGAGGTGAACAAAACAGACGGTAAGCTTATTATCGTATCTCCAATTAAAGGCTCACCGGCAGAAAAGATTGGAATTAAACCGAATGACCAAATTTTATCTGTAGATGGAAATAGTGTGAAAGATTTATCACGTGAAGAAGCAGTATTAAAGATTCGTGGTAAAAAAGGAACGACTGTCGCGATTGAAATTAAGCGTGCAGGAGTAGCTGATCCGATTGTATTTAAAATTAAGCGTGAAAAAATTCCAATCTTCACGGTGTTTAGTTCTGTGAAACAAGAGAGCGGAAAAGATATCGGTTATATGCAAATCACTTCTTTTGCTGAAAATACAGCGAAAGAATTTAAGGATCAGTTAAAAGAGTTAGAGAAGAAAAACATAAAAGGCTTAGTTATTGACGTGCGTGGTAATCCTGGTGGCTACTTAAATAGTGTAGAAGAGATACTAGGGGAAATTATGACGGATAAAAAGCCGATGCTACAAGTAGAGCAACGAAATGGTGAGAAAAAGAAATTCTCTACGGAACTGAAAGAGAAAAAGCCATATCCAATTTCAGTATTAATTGATAACGGAAGTGCTTCTGCTTCAGAGATTTTAGCGGGTGCGCTAAAAGAGGGAGAAGGATACGATTTAATTGGTGAAAAAACGTTTGGTAAAGGTACTGTTCAGCAAGCCGTTCCATTTAAAGATGGCAGCAACATTAAATTAACGATGTTTAAATGGTTAACACCGGATGGAAACTGGATTCATAAAAAAGGAATCGCGCCAACAGTAGAAGTGAAGCAACCAGATTATTATCATGCGACACCAATTCAAATTGAAAAGACACTTTCATACAATTCAAATGATGTGCAAGTAAAACACGCGCAAGAAATGCTTAAGAGTTTAGGATATGTACCAGGGCGTGAAGATGGATACTTTAGTAAAGAGACAGAATCAGCGCTGAAAGCATTCCAAAATGCGAATGAGATGGAAGCGACGGGACAGCTTGATAAAAAGACAGCTGAGGCGATTCAAACTAAAATTATTGAAAAAATCCGTTCTGGAGAAAATGATCTACAATTACAGTCCGCATTAAAATTAATAGTGAAATAAAGTGAAACTTTAATCAGTGGGGGTTTTCTTCATCCCCACTAATTATTAGTTGAACCAATCGGACTTTTATGGGCAGTGGATCCCCCACCTAAATTCTTTGCTTTCGCTGAATTTTGAGGTGGGGGTCTTACTGCCCATTAAAGCGAAATAAAAAGAAATACAGGCAGTTTGCTGCCTGTATTTTTTTGTGTTAAACAAACGTTTGTCCAGTTATGATAATATAAAAAGAAAGAATGATATAAATGGTGGTGAATGAGTTCGTGGAGGCATGGATTTTTGAAATAATGCGGGCAGTTGGACGTTTTTTCTTACACCCTGCTGTCTATGTATTTTTAATAAGTAGTATCTTCGTTGGATACTTACGTATGTTACGAGAACGAAAGGATTTTTCCTTTAAAGTTTATGATATTTGGTTTGAACTGCGAACATCTCTATTTGCGGGAGTTGGATACGGATTAATAGTATCTATTCTTACAATTGGACTTGGCCTTGTCGTTTCCAAAGCGAGCTTATGGGTCATCTTACTTTGGACGTTATTATTTGGATTAACTGCTATGTATCGATATTTATCAGCAGCTTATACATTTAGTATCGCAATTGTATGCGTTCTAGTATCTTCTAAGCTACCAGTTTCCTTCTTACAGCTTGGAGAAGGGGAAGAGAGTACGATTGTATCTCTTGCTATTTTACTAGGTGTCATGCTCGTTGTAGAGGGCTTGTTGATTTCTAAAAATGCAGTAGGATATTCTACGCCGAAGATTAGGAAGGGTAAGCGTGGGCTAAAGATTGGTTTACACGAATCAAAGCGTTTATGGATCGTTCCTATTTTTATTCTTGTACCAGGTGATGCAGTAACGCAGTTTATTTCATGGTGGCCTGTCGTTTCAATCGGTTCACATACCTATTCTTTATTCCTCGTTCCATTTTTAATTGGATTTATGAGAAAGATTAGAAGTTATGAGCCAACAGAAGCTTTATTATTTACAGGAAGACGTGTCTACGGATTAGCAGGAATTGTACTTGTTTTAGGAATCGCAAGTTATTGGTGGCACGTACTTGCCATTATCGCAATGGGAGTCGCAATGCTTGGGCGTTTCACAATTTCCATGCAAGAAAAAATTGCCGATGAGACGAGACCGGCGTATTTCGCTGCACGTAATGATGGACTTGTTGTATTAGATACAATCCCGAATACAATTGGGGCAGAGCTGAATTTACTGCCTGGAGAAGTGATTACGAAAGTAAATGGAGTCATTCCAAGAAGCGCTGAGGAATTTTATGATGCGCTTCAAACGAAGACGACAGGAGCATTTTGTAAATTAGAAGTATTAGATACAAATGGAGAGCTTCGCCTTGCTCAAACGGCATTATACGCCGGAGGACATCACGAATTAGGAATTGTGTTTGTTCAGCAGGAGCATGAGTGGGATTCGGAAGCGATGTAATAGAAGAAAGGGTATCACCTTGTGGTGATACCCTTTTTGGTTGTGGGGGCGGGATTAGTAGTAAATGAAATTTATATCGGTGATTATTCAAATATATCGAATTTATGGAAAAAACGACAACTATCGCAAACATTCTTTTTAGTTTCATAGACGGATAACTTGAATAATTATTTGATAATGGTTATCATTTAGGGAGTCTTTTTAATTTTGGAAAATGGAGGTAAGATATGCTACGTAAATTTTTTTCTTACTATAAACCGTATAAAGGTTTATTTATACTCGACTTTTCTTGCGCAGTTGTCGCAGGGTTACTAGAACTTGGCTTCCCGCTTATCGTAAATCAATTTATTGATAAGTTATTGCCAGGACAAAACTGGACGCTTATTTTATGGGCTTGTTTCGGTTTACTTGCAGTGTATATATTAAATACAGGCTTACAATATGTCGTTACATATTGGGGACATATGCTTGGTGTTAACATTGAAACGGATATGAGACAGAAATTATTTGATCACATTCAAAAGCTATCATTCAGATTTTTTGACAATAATAAAACAGGTCATTTAATTTCACGTCTTACAAACGACTTAATGGAAATTGGGGAAATTGCTCACCATGGGCCAGAAGATTTATTTATCGCTGTTATGACTTTAGTTGGGGCATTCTCATTTATGATGATGATCAACTGGAAGTTAGCGTTATTAACGTTCTTCGTTATTCCATTCCTATTGTGGTTGGCACTTTACTTCAATAAAAAAATGACAGGTACGTTTAGACGTTTATTCTCAGACGTTGCTGATTTCAATGCATGTATTGAGAACAACGTTGGCGGTATCCGTGTTGTACAAGCATTCGGAAATGAAAAGTTTGAGAAAGAGCAATTTGCTGTAAACAATGCTCGTTTCCGTACAACGAAATTAATGGCGTATAAAATTATGGCGTTAAATTCATCGATTAGTTATATGCTCATGCGTCTCGTAACGCTCTTCGTCTTAATATGCGGTACATGGTTTGTTCTGCAAGGTGAATTAACGTACGGTGGATTTATCGGATTCGTTCTATTAACGAATATTTTCTTCCGCCCAATTGAAAAAATTAATGCGGTAATCGAAAGCTATCCGAAAGGGATCGCTGGTTTTAAGAGGTATGTAGAGCTTCTTGAAACAGAGCCAGATATTGTAGATGCTAAAGACGCGATGGAAGTTAAACATGTACATGGTGATATTCAATATAGCAACATTACATTCGGATATGAAAATAAAGAACCGATTTTAAATGATATTAGTTTGAAAATACATGCAGGTGAAACAGTTGCTTTCGTAGGACCATCAGGAGCTGGAAAAACGACGTTATGTAGTCTATTACCACGTTTTTATGAACAATCGTCTGGATCGATTCAAATTGATGGTATTGATACGAAAGATATGACGTTATCTTCACTTCGTAAACAAATTGGAATTGTGCAGCAAGATGTGTTCTTATTCTCAGGAACAATTCGTGAAAATATCGCTTACGGAAACTTAAAGGCGTCAGAAGCTGAAATTTGGCAGGCAGTAAAACGTGCGCAGTTAGAAGACTTAATTTACTCACAACCAGACGGTTTAGATACCGTTATCGGTGAGCGTGGGGTGAAACTTTCTGGTGGACAGAAGCAGCGTCTAGCGATTGCTCGTATGTTCTTGAAAAACCCGCCAATTTTAATATTAGATGAAGCGACTTCCGCATTAGATACAGAGACGGAACTGGCGATTCAAAAATCACTTGCTGAACTATCTGTGGGCCGTACAACATTAGTTATTGCTCACAGACTTGCAACGATTAAAAATGCAGATCGTATCGTCGTTGTAAATAAAGATGGTATTGCAGAACAAGGTTCACATGATGAATTAATTGAACAAGGCGGAGGATACAGCAGGTTATACGAAGCACAGTTCAGTTCGTAAATATAATTTCTGCTGAATTAGTGCACCATAAGTAAGTGAAAATCTTATATGGGAGGCTATGAAGCATGATTGTAACAACAACGTCTACAATTCAAGGAAAAGAAATTATTGAGTATATCGATATCGTCAATGGAGAAGCGATTATGGGCGCGAATATCGTTCGTGACCTTTTCGCCTCTGTCCGTGACGTTGTCGGCGGTCGTGCGGGCGCTTATGAAAGTAAATTAAAAGAAGCGCGCGACATTGCAATGGAAGAGATGAAAACTTTCGCAAGACAAAAAAATGCGAATGCAATTGTTGGTATCGACGTGGATTACGAAGTAGTTCGCGAAGGAATGCTAATGGTTGCAGTGAGCGGAACTGCTGTCCGTATTTAAAGTGAAAAAGCCGTGCTGATGCACGGCTTTTTCACTTTTATTAATGCTATTCTATGTCGAAGTTCCAATATTTCTTGGGAAATGCGGAAGGCCCTGTCGATATATAGGGAAGACATTAGAGCGCTTCTTTACATTTCTGGATTTGAACTAATAATGTTTCGTATTCTTGTTCGAGAGATGGGATATCATCGTGATGATTTGGCATGGAAATTCGGCCGATAATTTCTGTTAATTTTGTTTGTAATCGTAATAATTCTTGTTCAGTTACGTTTACAGAATCCCCGGTGGTTCTTTTTGTGTATTGCTCGTAATTACCGTGGAATATTCTTGGTTCACTCTCATCTACTTGTAGAATATGGTCTGCAACAGAGCGAATAAAGGCACGGTCATGGCTGATGAAAAGTATTGTGCCAGGATATTCTTGTAACATGATTTCTAATTCTTCTTGCGTCGCTAAGTCTAAATAGTTTGTCGGTTCATCGAGCAGAAGCATATTATAGTTTCCTAAAAATACTTTTGCGAGTGCGACCTTCATTCGTTCGCCGCCACTTAAGACATGTACAGGTTTATGAACATCTTCACGGCGGAATAAAAGCCGTGCAAGTATTGTTCGAACGAATGCTTCTGTATAGTTGGTTTCTTCTAGAACGTTCTCTAAAATGGTTTTATCTGTTTTTAAAATTGATAGTGTTTGTTCAAAGTATCCAATTTTACAACTTTTCGAAAGCTGAATGCCACGCTCGTTTGCGAGAAGCACGTTGAACAAAGTTGTTTTGCCGCTTCCGTTTGCACCTAAAATAGCAAGTTTTGCACCAGGGACAATAGTTCCATTCATATTTTTAAATAGTGTGCGGTCGCCTATTTTCTTTGTTGCTTTATTGAACTGTACTGCCACTTTACTATGAATGGGTGTATGGTATTGCACGTCAAACTGAGTCTGAGAAAGATCCTTTGGCTTTTCTTTCTTTTCTAGTTTTTCGAGACGTGTTTCTAGTGCTTTCGCTGCTTTGCTAACCTGTTCTTGGCCATGAGCCCCGCTTAACTTATAAAGTTTAGATTCAGATGAACTGAAGCGAGTTGGGATTTTTGTCATATTAGAAGCACGTTGCTTTTTTTGTGAAATTGATTGCTCTAAACGATTTTTTTCTTGTATATATTGATCATATTCTGCTTGTTTTTGTGTTCGTTCACGTTCTTTTTGCTTTCGATAGTTGGAATAATTTCCTTTATACTCTTGAATCGTCCCGTCTTCAATTTCAATAATTTTTGTACATATATTATCTAGAAATTCACGATCATGCGATATTAAAACAAGTGACCCTTTATAAGATAAAAGTGCCTTTTCTAATTGCTCTGTACCAACCATATCTAAGTGGCTTGTTGGTTCATCAGCAAATAAAATTCCTGCATCTTGTTCGAGAGCATGAGCAATCTTTAGCCGCATTCGTTCACCACCGCTCATTGCATCTGTAACGTTTGAAATACTCCATTTTCCTTTTGCGAGAGCAGAAGTGGTTTCCGGTAGTTCCTCGCTAAGTTGAGGAATGATGCTGATAGAACTATGATGAGTTACTATGCCTTTGTCAGCTTCTATTTCTTTACTTAATATTTGTAATAACGTAGATTTACCAGCTCCGTTGACTCCGACAATTCCTATGCGATCCTGTGCTTGAATTTCCAGTGACGGTAACGTAAATAGTGTGCGATCACCAAAGCTCTTTTCAATATTGCGTGCGAATAAAATAGTCATCAAAAAACCTCCCTAGTTTCACTAGAGAGGATAAACGTCGCCCTTGCATGTAAAAAATCGTACATAAATAAACGATTTTTTTACATGATCGTTTCGAAAGAAAGTATCGACAAATGGACAGACTAATCCCCTGCTAGTTTTCATCATTTTTTGTTCACTATTTGTGATGGATGAAATAAATAAGAGAATTAGAACTTCATTGGTCAAAGTACCTTCCTTTCATAATGTTACTTTTATTGTATGCGCATACAAAATGGTTTGTCAAACTTATTTCTATTTACTATTTTTGAACTTATTATTATACAATTGTACTTTTGCTAGAGCCTCAGCATCATTTTTGATTTCATCCAATCCATTCGCATCCCCAATAACATACCCTTCAAATGATGAACCAACAAAATCAAAGATATATTGGAACTGAGCAATAAGCGGTAATGCTTTCAGCTTTGGATTGTCTCCGCCAACGATGACAACGTACATTTTTTTACCTTTCATTTTTTCTTTGAAATGAAGAGATGTATCACGCAAGCTTTGTGACCAGCGATCGACGAAGTTTTTCATATGACCGCTCATTCCATACCAGTATAGCGGTGTAGCAAAGATAATTGTGTCGTGCTCTAACATACGCTCGATTAACTGCTCGTAGTCATCATTTACAGGTTGGAATCCTTCTGCATCATGGCGCTGATCTATGATTGGGTGGACGATATGATCACGCAAGTAAATTTGTTCTGTTTCAATTCCATCAATCACCATATGTGATAAAGCTTCTGTATTTCCGTTTTGTCTTGAACTGCCATGTATAACAAACATGTAATCATCCCTTTTCTTTTGTTTGCTTTAGGAGTGAAACGTGTTTTTGCAAATTCGTTTGAATGCTAGAAAGTAATGAGATTTGCTTCGTTACTTCATTAAGTTTATCTTCATAAAGCGTAAGGATACTGCTGCAAGGATTTTCGTACAGGTGCGGCTCTATTTCGAGGCAGCGCAGCATCCTTGCCGTCTCTTCTAAATTTAAGCCAATTTGTAAGTACATTTGAATAAGCTCCACTTTTTCGATGGCACTTTCATCAAAGTCACGGTAGCCATTTGCGAGGCGCTTAGAAGGGAGTAATCCCTTTTCTTCATAATGTCTTAGTGATCTTTCGCTAACCCCGGTTTCTTTTGATAACTCTCCAATTCGCAATGTGTTTCACCCCTTGTACATGTATTGTAAACCTTCACACTAATGTGAAGGTCAATGCTGTTTTTTCGCAAAAGAGTCTACATAATTTAAAAACACCTGAATAGCTTTAGACGGGATGAAGTATTTGCCGCGCACGATGGAGAATGGACGGATGAGTTGTTCATTTGGAACTTCGACGTGGAATAGCTCTTTTGCCAGTAACTCTTTCCGTACAGTCCAATCAGAAAGTATAGCGATGCCAAGCCCGGCACTAACTGCTTCTTTCACGCTTTGGATACTACTGAATGTAAAGAAGCGCTTCAATTTTAAATGGTGTTGATGAATAAAGCGGTCACTATAAGCGCGTGTTCCAGAACCACTTTCTCTTAATACCCATACTTGATCTTGGAGTGTGCTTTCATTTATTTCATTTGTGCGGAGCAGTGGATGATTTGGCGGGACGACGAGCTTCATTTCATCTTGCATAAACGTTTCAACGTCCACGTCGGCGTATACGACTTGCCCTTCGACTAAGCCGATATCGATTTGATTAGAGCGAAGGCTTTGCAAAACGTCTTCTGTATTTGAGATAAAGGTATGAACTTCAACGTGTGGATTTTCATTCGCATAGTTAGCCAGTATTTTTGGAAGTAAGTATTCGCCAATTGTGAAACTAGCACCGATGCGAAGAGTTCCTGTTACAACGTTATGTAGCTCGTTAATTTCTTGCTTAGCATCTTCATAAAGAGAGAGCATTTGTTTTGCGTGTATATATAATATGTTTCCAGCTTCCGTCACTTGAACGTGCTTCGGAGAGCGCTGAATAAGTGTAGTGCCAAATTCGTTTTCTAAGTTGCGTATATGCATACTTACGCCAGGTTGTGAAAGGTTTAATAATTCTGCTGCACGGGAGAAATGCTTCTGTTCAACGACAGTAACAAATATTTTTAAAATGTCTACGTTCATGTAATGGGCTCCTTTCTTTTTCTATCATCTTATCATAAGTATTTCTGATGATAGAGATTCAATATTGATATTAAACTTATTATAGAAACTCTCTTATAATATAAGTAGAAAGAACATGCATGTTCCAATACGATTATTGGAGTGGTACAAAGTGGAACAAACACTTGTTATACAAAAGAAGAAGGGCTTTGGATTTTCGCAAGGTATTGGGATTACGTTATTAATCGCAATTGCCGCGAAATATTTAGCAGAGCTTCCATTTTTAAATATTATGGGACAATTAGTAATTGCTATTCTAATTGGGATGGTTTGGCGCGCAGTCATTGGAGTTCCACAAGAAGCGATAGCTGGAACGAACTTTGCGAGTAAGAAGTTGCTGCGCTTTGGGATTATCTTACTTGGAATGCGTTTAAATCTTGTTGATATTGCGAAGGCAGGGCCGAAAGTATTGGTCATCGCTGCCGTTGTTATTACATTTACGATTTTCGTTGTATATGGGCTAACGAAAGTATTTAAGGTAGAAAAGAAACTCGGAATTTTAACAGCGTGCGGAACAGCAATTTGCGGCGCGGCTGCGGTCGTGGCAATTGCACCGCAAGTGAAAGCGAAGGATGAAGAAACGGCAGTTGGGGCAGCAATTATTGCAATTTTAGGTACAATATTTACACTTATTTATACGCTATTATACCCAGTGCTTGGCTTCTCACCGTACGGTTACGGTGTATTCTCAGGTGCGACGCTGCATGAAATCGCCCATGTCATCGCAGCTGCGGCGCCAGGAGGAAGTACGGCTGTAGACATCGCAGTTATCGTGAAATTAACGCGCGTTGCAATGCTTGTGCCAGTAGCGATTTTAATTGGATTATGGTTTGGTAAGAGTGAAGGTAGCGAGGAAAAAAAATCGTGGCGTGACCTTCCAATTCCGTGGTTCATCTTCGGATTTTTAGCGATGAGTGCAGTGCATTCGCTCGGGGTTATACCAGAAGTTGTTGCCGGATACATCGTTGTTCTTGCTTACATGCTTATTGCAATGGCGATGGCGGGGCTTGGTTTAAATGTAGAGTTTAAAACGTTCCGTAAGTTAGGAAGTAAGGCATTCGTGGCGGGGCTGATCGGCTCGGTTTTCCTTTCTATTCTTGGATACGTTCTTGTATATGCATTAGGATTTATGTAGTAGGACGAAGAAGCTGTTCCAAAAGATATTTTTGGACAGCTTTTTTTATGTTTATAGTGCTACGGGTGTCGATATATTAAAAAAATAGCTGATATAAATTTAATTACGCTTGTACTTTGTTAGAGAAGGTGATCAGTGAAACGTTTTTCTAAAATTTGTAAAGATATCTTTACTTATAACTGGAAAATATTTATAATTAAAGTAAAGATATCTTTACTTTCGAAGGTGGAGCCTATGGGTGTGAAAAATAAAATAAAAGAGTTAAGAAAGCAACATCATATAACGCAAGTTGAAATGGCAAAGGCGATGCAGGTGACGCGGCAGACGATTGTGGCGATTGAAAACCATCATTATAACCCGAGTCTAGAGTTATCCCTAAAAATCGCCAAATATTTTGGGGTGAAGGTGGAGGAAATATTTACGCTAGAGTAAGGTGAGAAAAAATGAACGATACTAAAAAGTTATTTATCCGTGCGACTTTTGGATTGTTTTTGGGAGACATTGTAGTTCATAGTATGAATCCGGCTATACCAATTTTACCGCTCGTAGTGAGTAACGTTTTAGCAATTGTATTTTTGATGATGTATTCGTATTACAAAAAGCGTAAGTACAAAAAAGAAGAACTTCCAGATATAGATGAGCGAGTAAATGAAAATATAAAAAAATATGTAAATGTCTCATTTGTATTCGCGTTTCTATTGCTTATTGTTTATATTGTTGCGAGTAAAGCAATAGGCAGAGCTGTTATACCAGTGCAAGAAATATTTATGATATGTAGTTCCTTATTTGCAGGTAGTCTTATCATAGGAGTCATGATAGGGAAACGAGCATAGCGATAGGAGGAATGAAAAATGCAAGATGAGTTTGAGAGATTTCAGTCAGATAAAGCGTTTAAATATGTAGGGTTATTTTTTACGATTAGTTTAGCGATATGGAGTTTATATAATTTAATTGTTGATGGAAATGCTGGTATGCCGTTTGTTTTATTTGTACTAGGGCAGTGGGTGTATTTTCTCGTAAACTATTGGCCGAAGTGGAAATATAGAAATCAAAAAGAGGCTGATCATGTATGAGTAAACAAGATATTATACGGTTCATAGGCAGTTTATTTTTAGCGGGTCTTATTTTAAATGTGAGTTTAATGATTTTAAGTATTTCGTGGGGAACAATCTTCATATCGAATGTAGCACTAGTCATTTTATATAGTATTGCGGAATATAGAGAACAGAAGCGTTTGAAAGAAGAGGGAGTACCGTCGATTGATGAGCGAGTTGTGAATAAGATGAAGTCATATTTTACGATTAGTATTACAAGCTTCGTGTTCTTGTTCATTATGTATCTTTGTTTAAATAAGTATTTAGATAGGCAAGCAGTACATGTAAATGAATTGTTATATATTGCTATTTTTGGCTTATTAATAAGTATGGCATCGACGAGTGTGTTAGCAACAAGGAATAGATAGAAAAAGGGGAACTGGGATGGGATTACCGGTATTATGTGTCGCTACGGCTATTTTTGCTTTGTTTTGGGGAATGCAGAACTTCTCTCGTAATCCAGTGCCAAGCATTTGTATTATGATTGGCACTGTAGGTTTATCATATTATTTATTAGTTTCAGCTCATTATCATAAAACAGCAACGAGTGTTGTTGTTGGAGCACTTATTTTATTTTGTGGGCGCGCTATACAAAAGGGATTATTTCCGTAAAAGCTGTTTATACAAAGAGTATAAACAGCTTTTTGTATTTTTTTACAAAAGTCTTGAAAGTTACGTAACGTCATCTTTTATAATGAAGGGGAAGAGGTGATGGTAGTGATTTCAATACAACAATTGACGAAAGAGACAGGGGTAACAGTACGTACATTACGTTATTATGATCAAATAGATTTATTAAAGCCGAGCGGGAAAACGGAGGGTGGACATCGGTTATATAGTGAAACTGATGTCATTCGACTACAACAAATTTTATTTTTAAAGGAAATGGGCTTTTCATTAAAAGAGGCTGCGAATATGTTAGTAAAAGGTGACCTTAACTTAAAGGGTTCTCTTGAAAAACAACTTCGGTTTGTACAGGAAGAACAAAAGAAATTTAATCGAATGGAGCGTGTTTTACAAGCTGTTGTTTATTCGGTAGATGTGGAAGGGGAACTTGATTGGAAAGTTATGTTTGAACTGATTCAGCTTTCGAAACAGTCGTCTCGTATACGTGAAATATTTCAAAATGAAGTATTTTCAAAGGAAGAACAAAAATTGCTTCATAACTTGCCAAATATGAGTGAAGAAGATCCGAATGTTTTAGAATGGGTAGATTTATTAAAGCAATTACGTACTTTTATGAAAGACGGCAAAGAAGCAGCGAGTGATGAGGTACAAGGCGCAACGAAGAGATTAATGCAGAAATGTTTAGAAATGGCCAATGGTGACGAAGCGTTTTTAGATAAGTTATGGGAAGTTAGAAAATCGAAGGAAGATTCACAGAAAATGAGCATGTATCCAATTGAAGAAGAACTTTTATTATATATGGAAGAAGCTTTTCGTATATATGATGAAAAGGAGATGGATAAATGAGTATACTTGCAGAATATCGTTGGTATTTTTTAATTGGGGCAGAGATTGTATTTTGGTTATCAGCTAGCGGTTTCTTTTTACTCCGTTACGGATTCCGTTTGAAGAAGGCAAGCTTTATTATGGGGATTGTACTACTCGTAAATGAAGTGTTCATTTTAACCTTAGGAGTAGTGGATTATTACCAAACAGGAAAGTTCTCTAACTTTCAAATCATTACGGTAATTATTTTATTGTATGCAGTTTTCTACGGGAAAAAGGATTTGAAGAAGCTTGATATGTTTGCGCAAAAGCTAGTTGCGAAATGGCGGAATGAACCAGCGCCAATTATGGAAGAGCACGTAGAATTAACAGGTATGGCCTATGCGAAACAGGAAATAAAAAATTGGTTATTACATCTTGTTTTATTCGTTGTTGTGCATATTTTCTTTTTCTTTCTGTACGGTTTTGTCCCGTTTGAACAATGGCATAATTGGTTAGAAACGGGGATTGTTTTAAATGAAAAAGCAAGTCGTGTTAGCCAAGTTTGGGCGATTATACTTTTTGTGGATACAGTTATTTCATTTTCATATGTTCTTTTCCCGAAGAAGGAAAAAGAAAAAGAGAAGCTACTTTCATAGAGGAAAGTAGCTTTTTCTAGTATACCAATAGTTTGTATAGGAGAGGATAACGATAGGAAAAACAGGTTTTATATGCTTATTTCTCTTTAGTTTAGTAGCATGCTCACAACCTAACATTGACATTGATAAGAAGAATGATGTCATTGTAAAGAGAGCAGGAATTTCCAACCTAGATAAATTTGAAAAGTTCGTTTTGAATGTTGACCAAGGGAAAGTTGATAAAATAAGAATTGTGCAGTATACCCATGAAGGTGATCCGATTTTTCAAACGGTAGAGCATAGTGAGAACGATATACTTTATGTGTTAGATAATAGAAAAGACCAATTTGCTGGTGAGCATAAAGGATTACATAAAGATAGTTGCAAAAGTATTGTTAAAGAGCAGGGAGAATTAGAAATCACTTATAGGTTAATAGATTGTACGAGTAAAAATGGGCGCAATGGATATGATTTATTATATGTACCTAAAAAATAGAGTTAGTAGAGGAAGGAAGTTTTTACTCCTTCCTCTTTCTATGTATATATTGTCGAAAATTTTACCGAATATCTGTTCGTTTTCTTGGTTTTTTTATGAGCATTCGTGGTAAAATGGGAATACAGATTTTTTACGAGGAGGTCGGTTTTGTTTGGAACATCAATTTGAAATTATCTCAGCTTATTCCCCGCAAGGTGATCAGCCGGTAGCTATAGAAAAGCTTGTAGAGGGAATTAATAGTGGGAAGAAAAAGCAAGTGTTGCTTGGTGCAACAGGAACGGGTAAGACATTTACGATTTCAAATGTCATTAAAGAAGTGCAGAAGCCAACACTTGTTATGGCTCATAATAAAACGTTAGCAGGACAGTTATATAGTGAGCTGAAAGATTTTTTTCCGAATAATGCAGTTGAATATTTTGTTAGTTATTACGATTATTATCAGCCAGAAGCGTATGTGCCTCAAACAGATACGTTTATTGAAAAAGATGCGCAGATTAATGATGAAATCGATAAATTGCGTCACTCAGCAACATCTGCACTATTTGAACGGGATGATGTGATTATTGTTGCGAGTGTTTCGTGTATATATGGTTTAGGTTCTCCAGAAGAATACCGCGAGTTAGTTGTTTCACTTAGAGTTGGTATGGAAAAGGACCGCAATCAATTGCTTCGTGAACTTGTTGATGTGCAGTATGGACGTAATGACATTGATTTCAAGCGTGGTACATTCCGTGTGCGCGGAGATGTAGTTGAAATCTTCCCAGCATCACTTGATGAGCATTGTATTCGAATTGAATTTTTTGGCGATGAAATCGATCGTATTCGCGAAGTAAATGCGTTAACAGGTGAAGTATTAGCAGAACGTGATCATGTAGCAATCTTCCCAGCATCTCACTTCGTTACACGTGAAGAAAAGATGAAGGTCGCTATTGAAAATATAGAAAAAGAATTAGAAGAACGTTTAAAGGAATTAAATGATAATGGCAAGTTGTTAGAAGCGCAGCGTATAGAACAGCGTACACGTTATGATTTAGAAATGATGCGCGAGATGGGCTTTTGTTCAGGGATTGAAAACTATTCCCGTCATTTAACACTTCGTCCAGCGGGTGCAACGCCGTATACGTTATTAGACTATTTCCCGAAAGACTTCTTAATCGTTATGGATGAGTCACACGTATCAGTACCGCAAGTAAGAGCGATGTATAACGGGGACCAAGCACGTAAACAAGTGCTTGTAGATCATGGATTCCGTCTGCCATCAGCTTTAGATAATAGACCGCTTACGTTTGATGAGTTTGAAGGGAAAACGAATCAAGTTATTTACGTTTCAGCAACGCCAGGACCGTACGAGTTAGAGCAGGCACCGGAAGTAATAGAACAAATTATTCGTCCAACAGGGCTTTTAGATCCACCAATTGATATACGACCAATTGAAGGGCAAATTGATGATTTATTAGGAGAAATTCAAGATCGCATTGCAAAAAATGAACGTGTATTAATTACGACTTTAACGAAGAAGATGTCAGAGGATTTAACAGACTACTTAAAAGATGTAGGAATTAAAGTGAACTATCTTCACTCTGAAATTAAAACGTTAGAACGTATTGAAATTATCCGTGATCTTCGCCTTGGTAAGTTTGACGTACTTGTCGGTATTAACTTATTACGAGAAGGATTAGATATTCCAGAAGTATCACTTGTAGCTATTTTAGATGCTGATAAGGAAGGATTCTTGCGTTCAGAGCGTTCATTAATTCAAACAATCGGTCGTGCAGCACGTAATGAAAACGGCCGCGTTATTATGTATGCAGATCGTATAACAAGATCAATGGGAATTGCAATTGAAGAAACGCAGCGTCGTCGTACTATACAAGAAGCTTACAATAAAGAGCATGGTATTACGCCGAAAACGATTCAAAAAGGCGTGCGTGATGTTATCCGTGCAACGACAGCTGCTGAAGAGCCGGAAATGTATGAAGCGGCACCAGCTAAGAAGATGACGAAAAAAGAGCGTGAAAAGACAATTGCGAAGATGGAAGCAGAGATGAAAGAAGCAGCAAAAGCGTTAGATTTCGAGCGTGCAGCTGAATTAAGAGATTTACTATTAGAATTAAAAGCGGAAGGGTGAACAGAGTGAGCATAAGCAAGGATTTTATTGTCGTAAAAGGTGCTAGAGCACATAACTTAAAAAATATTGATGTAACCATTCCGAGAAATCAGCTTGTTGTTGTGACGGGATTGTCTGGTTCAGGGAAATCATCATTAGCGTTTGATACGATTTATGCAGAAGGGCAGCGCAGATACGTAGAATCGTTATCTGCGTATGCGCGTCAGTTTTTAGGACAAATGGATAAGCCGGATGTAGATACGATTGAAGGATTGTCACCAGCGATTTCAATCGATCAAAAAACAACGAGTCGTAATCCACGTTCAACAGTCGGAACGGTCACGGAGATTTATGATTATTTACGTTTATTATTTGCGCGAATTGGTACGCCAATTTGTCCGAATCATGGTATTGAAATTACGTCACAAACAGTAGAGCAGATGGTAGACCGTGTACTTGAATATCCTGAACGTACGAAATTACAAGTGTTAGCTCCTATCGTTTCTGGGCGTAAAGGTGCACATGTGAAAGTGCTTGAAGATATTAAGAAGCAAGGGTATGTTCGTGTACGTGTTGATGGTGAAATGCTTGATGTATCTGAAGATATTGCGCTAGATAAAAATAAGAAGCATTCGATTGAAGTTGTAATTGACCGTATTGTTGTAAAAGAAGGGATTGCAAGCCGTCTTGCGGATTCTCTTGAAAGTGCATTAAAGCTTGGCGGGGGCCGAGTGTTAATTGATGTAATGGGAGAAGAGGAACTTCTATTTAGTGAACATCATGCTTGTCCGCATTGTGGTTTTTCAATCGGAGAATTAGAGCCGCGCATGTTCTCATTCAACAGTCCATTCGGGGCATGTCCTTCTTGTGATGGACTTGGTTCAAAGTTAGAGGTAGATTTAGAACTTGTCATTCCGAATTGGGATTTATCATTAAATGAACATGCGATTGCGCCTTGGGAACCGACAAGCTCACAATATTATCCGCAGCTTTTACAATCTGTATGTAATCATTACGGCGTTGATATGGATATGCCTGTGAAAGATATACCGAAAGATTTATTTGATAAAGTGTTGTACGGAAGCGGAGAAGAAAAAGTATATTTCCGCTATGTAAATGAATTTGGTCAAGTAAAGGAAAATGAGATTTTATTTGAAGGTGTTATTCCAAATATCGAACGTCGTTATCGTGAAACGAGTTCTGATTATGTTCGTGAGCAAATGGAGAAATATATGGCAGAGCAAGCTTGTCCGAAGTGTAAAGGTGGACGCTTAAAGCCAGAGAGTTTAGCTGTTTTCGTTGGTGATAAAACGATTGCTGATGTAACGAAGTATTCTGTTCAAGAAGTACAGGAATTCTTCTCGAATGTGGAGCTAACGGAGAAACAACAAAAAATTGCTCATTTAATTTTAAGAGAAATCCAGGAGCGCGTTGGATTCTTAGTGAACGTCGGTTTAGATTATTTAACGTTAAGTCGTGCCGCAGGAACTTTATCAGGTGGTGAGGCGCAGCGTATTCGTTTAGCGACACAAATCGGTTCTCGTCTTACTGGCGTACTTTACATTCTTGATGAGCCTTCAATCGGCTTGCATCAGCGCGATAACGATCGTCTTATTCGTACGTTGCAAGAGATGCGTGATTTAGGGAATACGTTAATTGTCGTTGAACATGATGAAGATACGATGATGGCTGCTGATTATTTACTTGATATCGGACCTGGTGCAGGTATTCACGGTGGTCAAGTTGTATCAGCGGGGACGCCAGCTGAAGTGATGCAGGATGATAATTCGCTAACAGGGAAGTATTTAAGCGGTAAAGAGTTTATTCCGGTTCCACTTGAAAGACGTAAAGGTGACGGACGTAAAGTGGAAATTATCGGTGCAAAAGAGAATAACTTAAAGAATGCAAAGATGTCATTCCCGCTTGGCACGTTTGTAGCGATAACGGGTGTATCTGGTTCCGGTAAAAGTACGATGATTAATGAAGTACTATATAAATCATTAGCACAAAAGTTATATAAAGCGAAAGCGAAGCCAGGTACTCATAAAGAAATTAAAGGTCTTGAGCATTTAGATAAAGTAATCGATATCGATCAATCGCCAATCGGGCGTACACCACGTTCTAATCCAGCGACGTATACAGGTGTATTCGATGATATTCGTGATGTGTTTGCACAAACGAATGAAGCGAAAGTGCGTGGATATCAAAAAGGACGTTTCAGCTTTAATGTAAAAGGTGGACGTTGTGAAGCGTGCCGTGGTGATGGGATTATTAAAATCGAAATGCACTTCTTACCAGACGTATACGTTCCATGTGAAGTTTGTCATGGTAAACGTTATAACCGCGAAACGTTAGAAGTGAAGTATAAAGATAAGAACATTTCTGAAGTGTTAGGGATGACAATTGAAGATGGAGTAGAGTTCTTCGCTAATATCCCAAAAATTAAGCGTAAACTTCAAACGCTTGTAGATGTAGGTCTTGGTTATATGAAATTAGGACAGCCAGCTACGACGTTATCTGGTGGTGAAGCGCAGCGCGTGAAGCTAGCTTCTGAATTACACCGTCGTTCTACTGGGCGTACGTTATATATTTTAGATGAGCCAACGACTGGTTTGCATGCACATGATATCGCGCGTCTTCTAGAAGTGCTGCAACGCCTTGTTGAAAGTGGCGAGACAGTTCTTGTTATTGAACATAATTTAGATGTAATTAAAACAGCTGATTATATCGTTGACCTTGGACCAGAGGGCGGAGATAAAGGTGGGCAAATTGTTGCTTCCGGAACGCCAGAGCAAGTAGTAAAAGAAGAACGCTCGTATACAGGTAAGTATTTAAAAGAGATTTTAAATCGCGATAAAGCAAGAATGAAAGAGAAAATAAAAGAAGTAGAGTTATCTCAATAAGTGTATTACGAAAAACCGAGTGGAAATGACACTCGGTTTTTCGTTCATAGGGGGAAAAGATGGAGTTTACAGATGTTTTAAGAAAGAAAAACATGAAGGTAAGAGAGTTTCAAAGTTGGGGTGTTTATTTTCGGAAGCGCTGGGAGGATAACTTTGCAAATCATGTAAGTGATGAGGAAAAGGAAGACATCTTTCTGTATGGTGATAAGTATGCATGTGGGTTTCTTTGGCACATATTTAGTTATGAGAAAAAGAAGTGTTTAGAGGGTGAAGAAGCGGAGAATGCGTTTCATAATGAAGTGAAAAAGGATTGCTATATATTCTATCAACATTGTGATGATGTACTGCTAATAAAAGATACGAGTTTATTACATATGGAGGATATATTGTGTGAGAGGGACGATATGTATAAAGGCGATATCTATATTGTAGATAAAGAGTTCACTTGGACTTTTGTAAAAACTCATGAACATAGATGGTATGGCCCTTATTTTGCGAGGAAATGTTAGTAGGTATACAAGCAGGAAGAGTAGAATAAGTTGATATAAGTGTTTGTATGATACTTGCGTTTATAATCTATTAGCGTATGATGAAATATATATGTCAAAAGGATGTGTAAGAAAATGAGATGGATTGTATCACTTCTTGTAAATAGCGTTGTGTTAATCGCTGTATCGGGACTTTTAAAAGGGATTGCGCCAGACGCGTTTTACGTAGCAAATATACAGACTGCAATTATTGCGAGTATTATCTTAGCTGTTTTAAATGTGTTCGTAAAACCGTTTTTAATTTTAATTACGCTACCAATTACTCTTGTAACTTTCGGGTTCTTCTTAATTGTTATTAATGCGATTACGTTAAAAATAGCAGATTCATTATTAGGAGATGCGTTTAATATATCAGGGTTTGGTGTAGCAATCGTTGCGGCAATTTGTATTTCAATTTTTAATATGATTATTGAAAAGGCAATTGTGGAACCTTTATATGAAAAAAAGAGAAAATGACAAAAAGAAAAACATTTCATGATGTGTATGAAATGTTTTTTTCTATTTATTAGAAACCGTATTTCTTGTTTCCAGAAAAAAATGGTACAATATCCGGTAGAATGGAATTTTACATCAAATGAGACTGAACCCGCAGCGGAGTGGAGGTTTATACATATGCCGAAAGTAAGGACAAAAGATTTAATTGAACAATTTCAATTGGAGTTAATAAGTGGTGAAGAAGGAATTCATCGTCCGATTGATACAAGTGATTTATCACGACCTGGAATTGAAATGGCAGGATTTTTCACATATTATCCAGCTGATCGCGTGCAGCTTCTTGGAAAGACGGAGCTTACGTTCTTTGACACATTAACGTCAGAGCAAAAACAAGAGAGAATGAAAGCGCTTTGTACTGAGGAGACGCCATGTATTATTATAACTCGGAATCAAGATGTACCAGATGAGTTATTGCAAGCATCACGTGAATCAGGCATGCCTTTATTACGTTCTGCTCAAACGACAACAAGATTATCAAGTCGTTTAACAAATTATTTAGAAGGTAAGTTAGCACCAACAACAGCTGTACATGGTGTGTTAGTAGATATTTACGGTGTTGGTGTTTTAATTACAGGTCAAAGTGGTGTCGGTAAAAGTGAGACAGCTCTTGAGCTTGTAAAACGTGGTCACCGTCTTGTTGCGGATGATAGTGTAGAAATTCGCCAAGAAGATGAAGACACATTGGTAGGAAGCTCACCAGATTTAATTGAGCATTTATTAGAAATTCGTGGTCTAGGTATCATTAACGTTATGACGTTATTCGGTGCAGGGGCAGTGCGAAATTATAAGCGTATTACACTTGTTATTAATCTTGAAATTTGGGATCAAAAGAAAAATTACGATCGCTTAGGTCTTGATGAAGAGAAGATGAAGATTATTGATACAGAGCTTACGAAGATTACACTTCCAGTTCGTCCTGGTCGAAACTTGGCTGTTATTATTGAAGTAGCAGCGATGAATTTCCGTTTAAAACGTATGGGAGTCAATGCAGCACAACAGTTCTCTGAACGATTAATGAGTGCGATTGAGTTAGGAAATCAGGAGTAAACTTTGGAGAGGGAGGTCATACATATGCTGTTAGGTTCTGTACCACAGCTTGACCGTGTAGCGATCCAACTTGGGCCGTTTCCTGTATATTGGTACGGGATTATTATCGGTACAGGCGTGCTATTAGGTCTTTGGCTAGCAACTCGCGAGGGAGAAAGACTAGGTATTCCAAAAGATACATTTGTTGACCTTGTATTAATTGCAGTACCGATCGCTATTCTATTTGCGAGAATGTACTATGTTATTTTTGAATGGGAATATTACGCGCAAAACCCGAGTCAAATTATTAATATTCGTCAAGGTGGCTTGGCGATTCATGGTGGTTTAATCGGGGCTGTTATTACAGGGATTCTTTTTGCGAAACGACGCGGGGTTTCATTCTGGAAGTTGGCTGATATTGCTGCGCCAAGTATTTTACTAGGACAAGCAATTGGTCGATGGGGAAACTTTATGAACCAAGAGGCGCATGGTGATGAAGTAACGAGACAGTTTTTAGAAGGACTTCATTTACCGGATTTCATTATTAATCAAATGTATATTGAGGGTGTGTACTATCATCCAACGTTTTTATATGAATCATTATGGAATTTTGCAGGTGTCATTTTATTACTTGCATTACGAAAAGTGAATTTACGACGCGGGGAATTATTCTTCACATATTTAATTTGGTATTCAATAGGGCGCTTCTTCGTAGAAGGCTTACGTACAGATAGTTTAATGTTAGGACCACTTCGTATCGCACAAGTAATGTCAATTGGACTTGTTGTTATTTCTATTATTTTCATTATCGTGAGACGAAAAATGGGGCAAGCTGATAAAAGATATTCGGAAAATTAGAGAAAAGTAGCATCTTATTATAAGATGCTGCTTCTTTCATATTCAGGAAAGAGAAAGGACTAAGGCAATGAGAATAAATACAGTGTTATTTGATTTAGATGGAACTCTAATTAATACAAATGAACTTATTATTTCTTCTTTTTTACATACGTTACATACATATTATCCAAGTCAATATAAGCGTGAAGATGTATTGTCATTTATTGGCCCTTCTTTACATGATACTTTCAGCAAGATTGATGAAAACAAGGTTGAAGAGATGATTACATGTTATCGTCAATTTAACCATGATCATCACGATGAATTAGTGGAAGAATATGAAACTGTATATGAAACAGTTCAAGAGTTGAAGAAGCAAGGTTATAAAGTTGGTATTGTTACAACGAAAGCGAGACAAACAGTTGAGATGGGATTAAAGTTGTCAAAGCTTGATGAATTTTTTGATGTTGTCGTGACAATTGATGATGTGGAGCATGTGAAACCACATCCAGAACCACTTCAAAAAGCGCTTGAGTTATTAGATGCGAAACCGGAAGAAGCATTGATGGTTGGGGATAATCACCATGATGTTGTCGGCGGACAAAATGCGGGCACGAAAACAGCTGCTGTCTCATGGACGTTGAAAGGTAGAGCATATTTAGAGGCTTACAAGCCGGACTTTATGTTAGATAAAATGAGTGATTTGCTACCGATTTTGTCTGATATGAACCGTTCATAAAGGTCCAAGTAAGTTAGTAGGGGTCTGTTTCCCTACTAACTTACAGTTTCACTTTTTAGTAGAGGAGCGAGTTAAGTGCGACGGACAACGCGCTATCCTGTTTCGGGAGAAAATTCATTATGGAATGTGTATAAAACAGTGTCTTTTTGGAAGGTAATGAAAAACTTTATTATTATCCAAATTGCGCGTTATACACCATTTTTATCCGTCAAGAATTGGTTATACCGTACGTTTTTACGGATGAAAGTCGGAAAGAAAACATCATTTGCACTTATGGTAGTGCCGGATATTATGTTCCCAGAAAAGATAACTGTGGGAGAGAATTCAATTATCGGCTATAATACAACGCTTTTAGCACATGAATATTTAATTCGCGAATATCGACTTGGAGAGATCGTCATAGGAAATGAAGTGATGATTGGAGCAAATACGACTATATTACCAGGTGTGAAAATTGGGGATGGCGCGATTGTTTCAGCTGGCACACTTGTTCATAGAGATGTCCCAAGTGGTGCTTTCGTGGGTGGAAATCCAATGCGTGTTATTTATACGAAAGAAGAAATGGATGCTAGAGAAGGTTGATGCTAAAAATGTAACATTTCTCTTCTTTTTTAATGAATAAAAAGGAAATAATTGAGTATAATATACTGTTTTGTTTTTTACGGAATCGTTTATACTTATAGATAGAAGAATGTGTGAACGAAGAAAACAAAAAACTGGAGGATATATGGGGAAAAATCAAGGAATATATAAGGAGAACGGACAAGTTATCTCTTTTAATCAATTATCGGACTTCTTTTATAAAAAAGGGATGAGGGCTTACAAAGGACAGAAATTGCAAGATGCAATTAAATATTTTCGAAGAGCGGCACAAAGTGAGAAGGAGCCGTTTATTTTATGCCAATTAGCAACAGTATTATCTGAGGCTGGTGAATATCAAGAGTCGAATCAAATCTTCTTTAAGCTTGTTAGATCTAATCCAGAACTTGAACAATGCTATTATTTTATTGCAAATAATTATGCATATATGGGGCTATTTCAGCAGGCGAAAAAGTATGCGGATCGCTATTTAGAAGTTGCAGAAGAGAAGGAATTTGTAGAAGATACATTAGAATTACTTGAAATTATGGAAGAAGAAGCGATGGGTGAGGAAGAGATTGAGGATGAAGACGATCTAATTGTTATGCAAGAAGAAGCGAATCGTTATATTCGTAACGGACAATTGGAAGAAGCAATTGCTACATTGGAAATTGTTACAAAAGATTATCCGGAATTTTGGTCGGGTCATAATAATTTAGCCATTGCACATTTTCAATCTGGTAATGTAGATAAAGCTCTGAAGTTAACGGAAATGATTTTAGAGAAAAATCCTGGTAATATACATGCGCTTTGTAATACGCTTATTTTCCTATATTCAATTGGAGAGCATAAACAAGTAGAAGCGTTAGCGGAGCAGTTAGTTTCAGTATATCCGATTTCGTTCGAGCATCGTTTGAAACTTGGAACGACACTTGCAACAATTGGTCATTTTGAGCCTGCATATAAATGGTTCAAAGTATTAAAGCGTCAAGGATATGAGGGAGACGTTAGTTTTTATTATTGGTTTGCATATTCTGCTTATATGGTGAAAGATCAGCAAGTAGCTGAAAAAATGTGGCAGCATGTTGTAGAATTGCACCCTGATAAAAAGGGAAAAGAACCGTGGAATGCGCTGAATTTAGCAGATGAAGGACAAAACGTATTATTTGAAGAATTACGAAAATCATTTCAACAAAGTGCGACGCTAGAGGAACAAATGCTAGCTTTATATTTAATGAATGAATTGTCAACGCCAGAGAAGGTGGGATTTTTCTTTGATGTAACGCAGGCGAAGAACGGTGTTCCAATCGTATCGCAACTTGCAAAGTATTTCTTTTTACTTAATAGCCATAAGAGCATTCCAGCTGATTTACAGCAATTTGAACAGTGCGCACAAATTGCGGATGCTTTATATAATTATACGAAAAAAGATGATGAATTAATCGAAGAGTGTTTACAATTTTGGTTTTGTACGTTCATACGTTTATATACATCTGGGGCAGTTTTTACAAATGTATACGGCTGGTCAGCTGCTGTTGAATATATCGTACGCAGCGAACAAGGAAATAAGATGACACAGTCGGAGCTTGGGGATGTATATAATGTATCTGTAGCGACTGTTCGAAAGTATGTGCAGGCTGTTAAACGTACGCACACATAGGGTAAGCAAATCATTGGGAAAAAAATGATGCTAACAGTATAATGAGGGTAACTTAATTGTGTAGGAATGAATAGGAGTGAATAGTGTGTCAGAAGAAAAAATTTATGATGTCATTATTATTGGTGCAGGACCAGCTGGTATGACAGCTGCAGTATATACATCTCGTGCGAATTTAAGCACATTAATGCTTGAGCGTGGTATCCCAGGTGGCCAAATGGCAAACACAGAGGATGTAGAGAACTACCCAGGTTATGAGTCTATTTTAGGACCAGACTTATCAAATAAAATGTTCGAGCATGCGAAGAAATTTGGTGCTGAATATGCATACGGTGATGTGAAAGCAGTCATCGATGGTAAAGAATACAAAACAATTATTGCTGGTAAAAAAGAATATAAAGCACGTGCAATTATCGTTGCAAGCGGTGCAGAGTATAAAAAAATTGGTGTGCCAGGCGAAACAGAACTTGGCGGCCGTGGTGTATCATATTGTGCAGTATGTGATGGGGCTTTCTTTAAAGGAAAAGAACTTGTAGTTATTGGTGGTGGAGATTCTGCTGTTGAAGAGGGTGTATTCTTAACACGCTTCGCATCAAAGGTAACAATCGTTCACCGTCGTGACACTCTTCGTGCACAGAAAATTTTACAAGATCGTGCTTTCCAAAACGAGAAAGTTGATTTCATTTGGAATCACACTATAAAAGAAATTAACGATGCAAATGGTAAAGTGGGAAGCGTAACACTTGTAGACGTAAACAGTGGAGAAGAGAAAGAAGTCAAAACTGATGGCGTGTTCATATACATCGGTATGTTACCACTATCAAAACCATTTGTTGAACTAGGTATTACAAATGAAAATGGTTACCTTGAAACAAATGAGCGTATGGAAACGAAAGTTCCTGGTATTTTCGCAGCTGGAGATGTTCGCGAAAAAATGCTACGTCAAATTGTAACTGCAACAGGTGATGGTAGTATCGCAGCACAAAGTGCACAACATTACGTAGAAGAATTATTAGAAGAACTAAAAACAGTATCAGAAAAATAAGGGATAATATGCCTTTTGAGAAGAAAGCTACCGATAGGAGCTTTCTTTTTTTTATGAAAATGTCAAAGTTTTGTCAAAAAATATTGGGATTATAAGCTTTCTTATTGATATACTGGACTTTACGGAAAAATCACTATAAGAAATGAGGAATTTATTCAGTATGGAATGGCGTAATATATATCGTGGATTTTGTATGGGCGTTAGTGATTTAATTCCTGGTGTGAGCGGCGGTACAATCGCTGTTGTGTTAGGGATTTATGAACAATTGCTTGCGGCAATTAGTGGATTCTTTAGTCGCGAATGGAAAAAACATTTAGGGTTTTTAATTCCCCTTGCAGCTGGTGTGGCAGCAGCGTTTTTAACGTTAAGTCACGTTATTAAATATTTACTTGCAAATCATTATGAACCGACTCAATTTTTCTTCCTCGGTTTAATTATTAGTATATTACCGATGTTAATGAGAGAAGCTGATGCAAAGTCGTCGTTTAAAGGTAAGCACATTGTTTTATTAATAGTTGCAGCAATTCTTGTTGCGATCACAGCTTTCTTTAAACCAGATAAGGCAGCAGATCCAATTACGACGTTAACAATTTTAAATGCAATTGGTTTATTTTTCGCGGGCTGGATGGCTAGTATGGCTATGTTGCTTCCTGGAATTAGCGGATCATTTATTTTATTAATTATTGGTGTGTATCCGACAGCAATTAATGCTTTAACTACACTGAACTTACCTTTAATCGTAGTTATCGGTGCTGGTGTTATGGCGGGGTTTGTTGTAAGTAGTAAAGGAATTAGTTTCTTGTTAGATCGTTATAAAAGTATGACATTTGCGGCAATTATTGGACTTGTTATCGGCTCGATTGTAATTGTGTTCCCTGGTATTCCAACTGGAGGATTTTCAATTATAAGTTCAATTATTACCTTTATTTTAGGATTTGCGATTGTTACTTATTTCGGTAAGAAATAAGGACTTTAATCCCCTTGGCGATAAAAATCGTTAAGGGGATTTTTCATGCTATTCATTGAAAGTCTAGGCATTTACATTGCTTGTTCTAGAAAGCTTTTTTAAAATTGTTGAGTAGCATGTGCTTAGCGAAAGAGGACTGGCTCCTTCGTTGTAGCAAACTGTTTTTGATAGTATAATGAAATGAGTATGCAGTGAGAAATTTACTGCAAGTAGCTGAGGTGAAGAAACATGCAAAGAGTGACAAACTGTGTGTTAATTAGAGATAATGAAGTACTCTTACTCCAAAAACCTCGCCGAAATTGGTGGGTTGCACCAGGCGGGAAAATGGAGCGTGGTGAGACAGTAAGAGATTCCGTTGTTCGCGAGTATCGTGAAGAAACAGGTATTTATTTAAAGAACCCAGCGTTAAAAGGGGTCTTCACCTTTGTCATCCAAGAAGGTGATAAAGTTGTTTCTGAATGGATGATGTTCTCCTTTTTAGCGACAGATTTTGCAGGAGAAAACAAACTAGAGAGCGAAGAAGGCATCATTGGTTGGCATACATTTGACAAAATTGATGATTTAGCAATGGCACCAGGAGATTATCACATTATTGATTATTTAATTAAAGGAAATGGCATAATCTACGGTACATTTGTATATACCCCAGATTTTGAGTTGCTTTCATATCGATTAGATCCGAGTTAAACCGTCAAGGAGAGGATACGATGACAGAGAATAATGATATAAAAATGGTAATTATTACAGGAATGTCTGGAGCTGGAAAGACAGTAGCTTTACAAAGTTTTGAAGATTTAGGATATTTTTGTGTGGATAATTTACCACCGATGTTATTGCCGAAGTTTATTGAACTTATGGCGGATTCAAAAGGGAAAATGAATAAAGTGGCACTTGGCGTTGATTTACGTGGCCGAGAGTTTTTCGAACATTTATGGGGAGCACTTGATGATTTATCAGAACGTACATGGATTATTCCTCATATTTTATTCTTAGATGCGAAAGATGGCACGCTTGTAACTCGTTATAAAGAAACGAGACGTTCGCATCCACTTGCACCAACTGGTTTGCCGTTAAAGGGAATTGAGATGGAGCGTGGCTTATTAACTGATATGAAGGCACGAGCGAATATTGTGCTGGATACATCGGATTTAAAACCGAAAGAATTACGTGAAAAAATTGTTCATCTGTTTTCAACTGAAACTGAGCAAGCATTTCGTGTAAATGTTATGTCGTTTGGATTTAAGTACGGTATTCCAATTGATGCAGATTTAGTATTTGATGTTCGTTTTTTACCAAATCCATATTACATTCCACATATGAAGCCATTAACAGGACTAGATGAAGAAGTTTCATCGTATGTGCTGAAATTTAATGAGACACATAAGTTTTTAGAAAAATTGACGGATCTTATTACTTTCATGCTGCCTCATTATAAAAGAGAAGGCAAGAGTCAACTTGTAATTGCAATTGGATGTACAGGTGGACAGCATCGTTCTGTTACGCTTACAGAATACCTTGGGAAACATTTGAAACCAGAGTATAGCGTTCATGTATCTCATCGTGATGTGGAGAAGAGAAAGGGCCATTAAGGGATGAAAAAAGAGAGAAAACCTAAAATTGTTATCATGGGAGGCGGTACTGGACTCTCTGTTTTATTAAGAGGATTAAAACAATATCCGGTTGATATTACAGCAGTTGTTACAATCGCTGATGATGGTGGCAGTTCAGGTAGATTACGTGATGAGCTCGAAATTCCACCCCCAGGTGACATTCGTAACGTACTTGTTGCGTTATCAGATGTAGAGCCGCTGGTGGAAGCTTTATTTCAGCATCGTTTCACAACGGGAGACGGGCTGAAAGGTCATGCGTTAGGAAATTTATTATTAGCGGGTATGACCTCGATTACAGGAGACTTCTTCCATGCGATTACGGAAACGAGTAAAGTGTTAAATGTCAGAGGACGTGTGTTACCTGCAGCGAACCAAAGTGCGGTACTTCATGCGGAACTAGAAGATGGAGAAATTGTAACAGGTGAATCAAAGATTCCTTATTCTGGGAAGAAGATTAACCGCGTCTTTTTAACTCCAGAAGATGTAGAGCCGTTACATGAAACGTTGGCTGAGATTAAACGAGCTGATTTACTTGTTTTTGGTCCAGGAAGTTTGTATACGAGTATATTACCGAATTTAGTTGTTAACAAAATCGGGGATGCTGTTCTTGCTGCAAAAGCGAAGAAGGTATATGTGTGTAATGTTATGACGCAAGCTGGTGAAACGATGGGATATACTGCGTTTGACCATGTGCAGGCGTTACATGATCATTTAGGTAAACCATTTATCGATACTGCAATTGTAAATAACCGTGATATTCCTTGTGAATTACGTCAGTTGTATGAGGAAGAAATGTCGGCACCAGTTGTAGTAGATGAAGAGCGTTTTACAGAGAGCAATATTGATGTCATTCAAGATCAATTAGCGAAGTATGATGATCGTGTTGTAAGGCACGATACATTAAAACTAGCTTCTATTTTATATTCACTGTTGTAGATGTGCGTTGCCTCGTTTGAGGTAACGCTCATCATTTCATATAGGACAAGATTTTTGTTCCAAAGTAATCGTATAAGGAGGTGTTGACTGTGTCATTTGCATCAGAAACAAAGAAAGAGCTAACGAATCTTGAGGTGAAGGAATGCTGTGAGAAAGCAGAATTATCAGCGTTACTTCGAATGAACGGATCGCTTTCTTTTTCAAACCGTCGTCTATCTATCGATATTCAAACGGAGAATGCGGCAATCGCAAGAAGGATTTATACGCTTTTGAAAAAAGGATATGACGTGACGGTAGAATTACTTGTTCGTAAAAAAATGCGATTGAAGAAAAATAATGTATATATTGTGCGGCTTGTTGAGAAGTCTCGCGAAATATTAGCTGATCTTCATATTGTTCGAGACGACTTTTCGTTAATTCGAAATATATCCCAGGAATTAATCGAGAAGAAATGTTGTAAACGATCGTATTTACGAGGTGCATTTTTAGCAGGTGGTTCAGTAAATAACCCAGAAACATCATCTTATCATTTAGAGGTCTTTTCGTTATATAAGGAACATAATGATGCTATATGTGAATTGATGAACGGATTTGATTTAAATAGTAAGACGTTGGAAAGAAGAAAAGGGTACATTACGTATTTGAAAGAAGCAGAAAAGATTACGGAGTTTTTAAATATTATAGGCGCTCATAATGCACTTTTAAGATTTGAAGACATTCGAATCGTTCGCGATATGCGTAATTCAGTAAATCGTTTAGTGAACTGCGAAACAGCCAATTTAAATAAAACAATTGGTGCAGCGCTAAGGCAGATTGAAAATATCCGTTATATTGATGAGACAGTTGGTCTTGATATATTACCAGATAAACTGCGAGAAATTGCACAATTACGAAGAGATTATCAAGATGTAACATTGAAAGAGTTAGGCGAGATGGTATCCGGGGGGAAAATTAGTAAATCGGGTATTAATCATCGTTTGCGTAAAATCGATGAGATTGCAGAGAAATTACGCGCGGGGGAAGCGGTAGCAAAAAAATAAGAGGTTAAAGGGGAAATGGAGCTGTGGTTCAAAAACGAGTTAAGGTTTCATTAAAAAACGGTTTACAAGCACGTCCGGCTGCGTTGTTTGTACAAGAGGCCAATCGCTTTCATGCGGATATCTTCATCGAGAAAGATGGAAAGACAGTGAATGCAAAGAGCATAATGGGGATTATGAGCTTAGCAATTGGAACTGGTAGCATGATAACAATTACAACAGAAGGTTCAGATGCAGAAGAAGCTTTAGAAGCATTAGCTGCATATATACAATAAGAAGCTATCGCGCATGTGCGATAGCTTTTTTGTTTTGTTATTTGGTGTTGAGAGTCGGGTATGTAGGGGGTGCATGCTTGTCGAGGATTGTCGGTAAGTCGATAAGTTGTGTCGAATCGTCGATATATTAAAATAATCGCCGATATAATTGGAGTTACGGTCGATATATTTGAAAAATCGCCGATATATTTAGGGGTATACTAGGTGGGGTATGTGAGCGGGGAACAATATATAAAAGAAGCGCCCAATTATAGGGCGCTTCCGCTTTTAATCTATCCAGCTCCAGCGGCTAGAATGGTCGGTGGCTTCGCTTCTTCCGACGAGGTAAAAAGCACCTCTTTGTCAGAAGCTCCATCCTCCTCCGATTCTGAATGAGCCGCTTCCGCTTTTAGTTATATCCAGCTCCAGCGGCTAGAATCTCCGGTCGTTTCGCCCCTTCATTCGAGGCAAAAAGCGCCTCGGAATCAGGGGCTCCATCGCCCTGCGATTCTGAACGAGCCGCTTCCGCTTTTAAGTATTAACGATTTGTAAAGATCTTATCGATTAAGCCGTATTCTAGAGCTCTTTCAGCTGTCATGAAGTTGTCGCGGTCTGTGTCGCGTTGTAGTACTTCAAGTGGTTGACCTGTGCGGTCAGCAAGAATTTGGTTTAGTTTTTCACGTAAGAATAGGATACGTTTTGCAGCGATTTCGATTTCAGTCGCTTGACCTTGTGCTCCGCCAAGTGGTTGGTGAATCATTACTTCACTGTTTGGAAGTGCATAACGTTTTCCTTTTTCACCTGCTGCAAGTAAGAATGCACCCATAGATGCAGCCATACCGATACAGATTGTTGATACTTGTGGTTTAATAAATTGCATTGTATCGTAAATTGCCATACCTGCTGTGATAGAACCACCAGGGCTATTGATGTAGATGTGAATATCTTTTTCTGGATCTTGAGATTCCAAGAATAAAAGCTGGGAAACGATTGAGTTAGCTACGTTGTCATCAATTGCACTACCAAGCATAATGATGCGGTCTTTTAATAGTCGAGAGTAAATATCGTAAGCGCGTTCTCCACGATTTGTTTGTTCAATTACTGTAGGAATTAAATTCATCTGTTATTTCCTCCTTCTAAAGCTTTCTTAGTCTTATAATACAATTATGGTCAATAAAGGTCAAACGAAACCACTTTAAATCAAAAAAATATGTAGTTGTACCATGAATTATTCGCTATGTTTTTGAAATTCCCTGCTTATGTATCTTCAACATCATAACCGAATTACATAAATTTAAACGTCATGAAATCTGTAGTAAAAAGAAAAGAACGCCTTTTTACTGAAGCGTTCTTGTGATATCTATTCTTTTAAAAGATAGGTTACTTTATTTAAAATCTTTTCGATGCGTTTCGCGTTTTTACTATACATTTCGCTTGCTGATTTCGACTTTGTTTCTAGGGAAAATAGTTCAAGATCAGCATGACATTTTTTTAAAGATGCTAATAATAAAGGCTTGTTTTGAGGAGAAGGCATTTGTAGTTTGTCATTATAAATGTCGATAGTAAGTTGTCCGTATGAATCCACTTGACCGAGAAAGACATTTTCAATAACAACACCGAGCTTTTCTAGTTCAGAATGTAACCAAGCGCGGTTATGTCCACTAGAGGATAGAGGTTCATCTAAGACATTGCCATCCATAATAACAGTTTGTGGTTCTTTTTCATTCGGTACTTTTAAGCCAACGTCTTTTGCTGTAAGTGGTTGGCGATCTTTCTTTAATAATACATTTAATTCTCCGCTCGGTTCTAGTACGGCAAATTCAACATCAGCTACGCTGAAAGCATTTTTTCCACGGAGTAGTTCCAGTAATTCGTCACTTGTATATTTTTCTTTCTTTAAGTTATCTTCGAGTATTTTTCCATCTTTTATTAATACGGTAGATTTCCCTTCAAAGAAGTCGCGAGCTGTTTTGTTCTTTAAGGAGAGGATTCCTGTGAAAAAAGGTACCACAGCGAAAATGAGTATCGCAAAGACGCCGTGGAAAAATTTTGAATCGAGCCCTGTAGATACTTGGGCAGCGATGTCACCGATTGTCATTCCGGCTATGTATTCAAAAAAGGAGAGCTGAGAGATTTGTCTTTTCCCTAACCATTTCGTAATAGCGAATAAAATAATTAATATGAATACAGAGCGAAGAATGACAAGTGTCCATTCCGGCAGGTGAGACATAGTCATTTCCTCCAGTCTACTTAAAACCCTTTATATTGAGGTTCTTCACGTTCTAATAATGAAACTCTATTCTGTAAATCAGCGATGATGCTGTCCATTTCTAACATACATTCATGAAATACGTGTTTTGATTCCGCGTCCTGTGAATTTAGTGAAAGGGAGCTTAAACTTGCTTGAGCGCCCCTTACACTAGCAAGGCAGGTTTTAACGCTAGCGATAACTGTCATACAAACACCTCTTATCCTTTCGGTTTGAATAGTAATGCACCAATGAATCCGAATATGATAGCAGCAGAAATACCAGCGCTTGTTACTTTAAACATTCCGGTAATGACGCCAACGATGCCGTGTTTTGCAGCTTCTTCCATTGCGCCGTGAACGAGGGCATTACCGAAACTTGTAATAGGTACAGTTGCCCCGGCTCCAGCAAAGTCGATTAATGGTTCATACAGGTTGAATCCGTCCAGTATAGCACCGGCAACAACGAGTGTTGCCATTGTATGAGCGGGTGTTAGCTTGCCAACATCAAACATAAGTTGGCCAATTACACATATGAGTCCGCCGATGACGAAAGCCCAGAAAAAAATCATTGCGTTGCACCTCCAAATTCAATCGAAACGGCGTGAGCGATACACGGAATCGTTTCTTCTTGTTGGAATGTAAGTGGAGATAGTAAAGCGCCTGTCGCAACGACAAGTATTTTTTTGAACTCTCCTCTTTTCATTCGGTTTAATAAATGACCGTACACGACTGTTGCGGAACATCCCGGTCCGCTAGCACCAGCTATGACAGGTTGCCCTTCTCTATAAATGAGTATGCCGCAATCTTGAAACTGTTCGCTCGTTACTTTCGTTCCGTGTTTATGTAGTAAGTCATAAGCAATTTCGCGACCGACATGTCCAAGATCACCTGTTACAATTAAGTCGTAATAAGAGGCGTCAATTTGTCGTTCGCGTAAATGGGCCTCAATCGTATCGACAGCTGCTGGGGCCATCGCACCACCCATATTAAAAGGATCTGTTAATCCCATATCAATCACTCGTCCGATTGTTGCAGATGTTACTCTAGGACCATGTCCAGTGTCGCTTAAAATAGCTGCGCCAGCTCCAGTTACTGTCCATTGTGCGGTAGGAGGTTTTTGACCGCCGTATTCAGTTGGATATCGGAACTGCTTCTCTACAGCGGCGTTATGACTAGATGCCCCGGTTAATAAATATTTTGCGCCTTTTGCATTTACAATACTTGCCCCGAGCGCTAATCCTTCCATGGAAGTAGAACATGCTCCGAATAATCCGAGATATGGTGTTCCGAGTGTACGGCAGGCAAAGCTTGTTGGAGTGATTTGATTAATTAAATCTCCTGCAAGTACGAATTGAATATCGTCTTTACGAAGCTTGGCTTTTTCAGTAGCGCGGCTACAAGCTTCTTCGAATAAAATTTTATGGGCTTTTTCATAGGAATCCTGGCCGAGCCATAAATCTTCATGGAGGATATCGAAGTCTTCTGGAATGTTTCCTTTTGCTTCAAATGGCCCGCCAACGACTCCTGTCGAAATAATAACTGGTTTGTTTTCAAATACCCACGTTCGGTGTCCTTGTAACATTTATAGCCCTCCCCATTGAACGAGAATCGTTTTAATAAGTGCGATGATGAAAGCTGAAAATACACCAAACAAAATAACAGAGCCGGCTAATTTAAACATATTTCCTCCAACGCCGAGTACGAACCCTTCTGTTCGGTGTTCGATACATGCGGCAATAACAGAGTTACCAAATCCAGTAACGGGTACAGCTGTGCCTGCTCCAGCAAACTGCCCAAAGCGGTCATATATACCGAAACCAGTTAGTAACATGGAAATGAAAATGAGAGTTGCGACTGTTGGATTTCCTGCTGAACGCTCAGTGAAGTCAAAATATGTGATATAAAACGTAGAAATGAGTTGTCCGATGAAGCAAATAAAACCACCGACGAAAAAGGCTTTAATACAATTTTTCAAGACAGGACGCTTCGGTTCGCGTTCTTGCTCGAATTTTTTATACTCTTGTTGCACAGGGGTTAAGTTCTTATCTTTACTAGACATTGCGATCCTTCCTTTTCTATTAAAAAGCGTTAAGTGTTAGACTCCATTTTTTTCCCAATGAGTTTTAATTGCTTATTGATCTCGTCTTTAGATACTTCTTTTTTCTTAATTTTGCTCTCAAGCTTTTCGAGTAACATAAAGATTTTTTTATCAGTACTTACACGAACATCGAAAGTAGGATGCTCATCACTTAGCTGCTTTTGAAGCTTCTTACGCAGAGGCTTTAATCCAAACCTTTCGTGATGCTCAGGTAGAACTGCTATGTAGAGATCCAAATTTGAATTCACTGCTGTGCTTTTTGTAATTTCATCCATAGCGAGAGCCCTTTTCTTGGCTCCTTGTGATATAGATTGATTAAAGGATTCCGTACTCGTCTTTGTTAGTTTGGGACCTTTTTCTTTCTCCGTTCGTTTTGCTTCTTCTTTCACTTTTTTATCTAAGGGACTATTATCACATCCGGTAAAAGAGCTAAATAGAAGGGCAAATAATGCGGTTATGAGACCGAGTTTTCGCATGATTATCATTCCATTTCTATTGCAATATGTAATGTGATAGAAAAAGGATGACTGCATATCATCCTTTTTCTATTTCACAGCATGACTAATCTGTTATTGCTGTGAGTATTGTGGTTCTTCTTGTTGGACTTCTTCAACGCGTGGATTTAAAGAATCGATAATCGTTTGCGTTTGCTCTGCAGCTGTTTGGAAAAGTTGCTTTGCTTGTTGGTTATCCGTATCAAGAGCGAATCCCTCTAAGCTAGCTTGTGCACTTTTTAATCCAGAAACAGTTTGCTTTAGTTTTGTAATTACAGTCATTGAATGAAGCCCCCTTTGGAATATCAATTCAAAGATTATAATTTGTGAGTTGGGATGAATTTATGATTGGAAAATTTAGGGGGTAGTACTTTGTTAATATATTCCTAACTAAGGTTCATAAAGGATTACAGGGATATTTTTATTGATTTAGATGGATTTTATTGCTATTATTATGAAAAGAAAATGAACTATTTTCTATAATCATGCGCCCATAGCTCAGTCGGATAGAGCGGTGGTTTCCGGTACCACGTCTGCCGGGGGTTCGAATCCCTCTGGGCGCGTTATGTATTGTTGGTGTTACGTGTTGAAAATAAATAGTAAATTTAAAACAACCTCTTGTATGTGATTAGAAATAATTGTGTATAGGGGGTTTTTGTTATGGCCCTACAAGGTACTTCTGTTAATTTTGTAATGAGTTTATACTAAAATTATCTAAAAATTATAGTATGAGGGGATTGCAGGTGCGTAAAATTAGTGGATATTTAAGTATTTTAGGGGATAACGAACGTAGAACCGTTGCTGTGTCTGATTCTGGTGAAATTACAGGCGATGAAATGTTGAAATTCATGTTAAATATGGAAGTGCACTATAAAGAAATTGATAGGGATTGTTTTGGACCTAATCACTATTTGCCTAGCGGAGACTACCATAAGGATTTAATAGCGATTGTCTTTACGGCTGAAATGATGTTAGACGACATGGAATTAGAAGGTGAATGGCCTGCTGAAAAAGGGGATGTTATATTTAACGAAGCATAATGAATCTATCTGCATAAAAAGGTCTGCACTTACAAATATAAGTGCAGACCTTTTTTATTAATACTTGTTATATCTGATAATAAGATTTACTATTAGTATGTGGTAATAATTTTTATCGCGCTATTATTTTCTTTCAATATTATTCAAATTTCGGTTGTAAGTTGTAAATCTCATTAATACATATAAATTAATAATATTTTGGAATGGGTGTCTGTGATAGCATTCTCCTTTTACCAAACTTATTGTACAATAGAAACAAGGGGGAGATTAGTTTGAAGGCAAGTCTTTTACAAGAACAAAGCTTACGTTTGGCAATGACACAAGAGTTAAGGCAAGCGATTACAATGCTCCAGTATAATGTACAAGAATTATCGGAGTTTTTGTATGAGCAATCGTTAGAGAATCCCCTTATTGAGTTAGGTGGTTTTGAGAGGGAGAAGAAAAAGAGCTCTAACAACAGTAAAAGTACCAGCAAACAAATCGAGAATCAGATGGAAATCTACAGTGTGGATTCAACAACGATTCAGCAACATTTATTAAATCAAATACAGTATTATAAAATAGATGAAGAAGAGCGAAAAATAGCTTCTTTCATTATTATGAACATGGATGGAAATGGGTATTTACAAGAAACGAACGAAGAGTTAGCGGATCTCCTTTCCGCACCGATTCATGAAGTCGCCCGCTTTGTAGAGCTTGTCCAATCACTCGAGCCAGCAGGGGTAGGAGCGCGTAATATTCAGGAATGTCTAACTTTACAATTGAAGCGCTTACAAAGACGGAATGGATTAGCGGAAGAGGTTATAGAGGATCACTTCGCTTATTTCGTGAAGAAAGATTGGCGAAAGCTCGTTCAAGTGTTGAAGTGTAGTAATGAAGAATTGCAATCGGCGGTGAACTGTATTACGTCATTACAGCCGAAACCAGGTCTTGCGTTTTCTTCTGATAAACCGCTTTATATTGTGCCTGATATGGCGGTGAAAAAAGATGGTGATCGTCTCGTTTTACAAATGAACGAGAGAAATATGCCGAGAATTGAAATTCATTCTGAGTATAGTGCGCTTCTGAATAATAGTGAAAGTGAAGTAGCATCTTATGTATCAGAAAAGTATCAGCATGTGCAGTGGATTATGCGCAGTTTAAAACAGAGAAAACAAACGCTTCTGCAAGTGATGACTATTATTATGGAAAAACAACGTGATTTCTTCTGGGAAGGTCCAGAATATTTAAAACCGCTTGCTTTAAAAGAGGTAGCGGAAGAGTTAAGTGTGCATGAATCTACAATTAGTCGTGCAACGCGAAATAAATATGTGCAAACACCACATGGTTTATTTGAGATGAAATCTTTCTTTAGTAATGCTATTTCGACTACTGAAGATGAAGCAGTTTCTACAAAGCGTGTGAAACGATTTATCCAAACGCTTGTTGAGGCGGAGAATAAGAAAAAGCCACTTTCAGATCAAAAGATTTCAAAATTATTAGAAGAAGAGCATGAAATCGTTATTTCTCGAAGAACAGTGGCGAAGTATAGAGAACAAATGCACATTCCAGCGTCATCATTACGAAAAACGATCGGATAGGTGGAGAATATGAAAGTTGTACTGTATACAAAAAAAGATTGTGGCCTTTGCGTGCAGGCGAAACAAGTTTTAGAGGAAGTACAATGTGAATATTCTTTTCAAATCGAGGAAATAAATATATATGAAGATAATGACCTTTTAGAAAAATATCACCTAATGATTCCGGTGGTAGAAATAGGCGGAAAACAAGTAGAATATGGTAACATTCACAAAGGTGTCATAATAAACTATATAAAGAATGCAGTTAAGAGTTGAATAAGTTTCTATCTCCTGTTACAATAATACACGTAGCAGGGATTATTTTTTTAACCTATGTGGGACACAAAATGTCACTACGGGACGTAAAGTGACCACGAGGAAAAATGAACCAATGTAGTGAGGAGAAAAGATATGCGCTCATGGATTCAGAACACAAAAAAATTATTACCTGATCTGCTACCTGTTATGCAAACGAGAATGCAAATTCTTCAATACATTAGGCTCATGCAGCCGATTGGAAGAAGAAACTTGTCAGCAAGTCTCGGTATGACAGAACGAGTATTGCGAAGTGAAGTTCAAGTTTTGAAAGAACAAAACTTAGTTCACGTCGCTTCTTCTGGAATGACTTTGACAGAAGAAGGAACAGCTTTAGTTCTTGCTTTGGAAGACTTTATGAAAGAAATTTCCGGGTTAAAGGTTTTAGAAAAGCAACTTAAGGAAACATTAGACTTGGATGAAGTTTTCGTTGTCCCTGGTGATAGTGATGAATCACCTTGGGTCAAACTGGAGATGGGCCGTGCTTGTGTGACTTGTATAAAAGACCGTCTGACAGCGAATAATATCGTTGCTGTGGCTGGAGGAACTACGCTAGCTGCTGCTGCGGACATGATGCAGCTTGATTGCAAAGATTTACATATGCTATTTGTCCCAGCGCGTGGTGGAATTGGAGAGGGTGTCGAATTAGAAGCCAATACCATTTGTGCCAAGATGGCACAAAATACGATGAGTAATTATCGCTTATTGTATGTTCCAGACCATGTTAGTAGCGAAGCATATGCGTCTATTGTGACAGAGCCTTCCGTGAAAGAAGTTCTTGAGTTGATTCGATCTTCCAATATCGTCATTCATGGAATAGGTGATGCGTTAACAATGGCACGTCGCAGAAATACTTCAGAAGCAGATTGGTTAAAGATTCAAGCAAGCGAAGCAGTAGGCGAAGCTTTCGGTTACTACTTTAATGAACAAGGAAATGTTGTTCATAAAGTAAGAACAGTTGGTATGCAACTTGAGGATTTACAACATGTATCTCACGTTGTTGCAGTCGCTGGAGGTTCTTCAAAGGCAAAGGCAATACAGGCTGTAATTAAACAAGGGCACACTTCAATTCTAATTACAGATGAAGGTGCAGCAAAACAGTTAACAAAGGGTATTACCCTTTAATATAATCCCCCAAGGAGGAAATTCAAATGACTAAAATTGGTATTAATGGATTTGGACGTATCGGACGTAACGTATTCCGCGCAGCTCTTAACAACTCTGAGGTAGAAGTAGTAGCAATCAACGACTTAACAGATGCTAAAACATTAGCTCACCTTTTAAAATATGACACAGTTCACGGAACTTTAAATGCAGAAGTATCTGCTAACGAAAACAGCATCGTTGTTAACGGTAAAGAAATTAAAGTTATCGCTGAGCGTGACCCAGCTCAATTACCATGGAGCGACTACGGAGTAGAAGTAGTAGTAGAATCTACTGGCCGTTTCACTAAAAAATCAGACGCTGAAAAACACTTAGGTGGATCAGTTAAGAAAGTTATCATCTCAGCTCCAGCTTCTGACGAAGATATCACTGTAGTTATGGGTGTTAACCACGAACAATATGATGCAGCTAACCACAACGTAGTATCTAACGCTTCTTGTACTACAAACTGTCTAGCTCCATTCGCTAAAGTATTAAACGAAAAATTCGGCGTAAAACGCGGAATGATGACAACAATTCACTCTTACACTAACGACCAACAAATCTTAGACTTACCACACAAAGATTTACGTCGTGCTCGTGCAGCAGCTGAAAACATGATCCCAACATCTACTGGTGCAGCTAAAGCTGTAGCATTAGTATTACCAGAACTTAAAGGTAAATTAAATGGTGGCGCTGTACGTGTTCCAACTGCTAACGTTTCTCTTGTTGACTTAGTTGTTGAACTTGACAAAGAAGTAACAGTTGAAGATGTAAACGCAGCATTCAAAGCAGCAGCTGAAGGCGAATTAAAAGGTATCCTTGGATACAGCGAAGAGCCATTAGTATCTATCGACTATAACGGATGTACAGCTTCTTCTACAATCGATGCATTATCTACAATGGTAATGGAAGGTAACATGGTTAAAGTACTTTCTTGGTACGATAACGAAACTGGTTACTCTAACCGCGTAGTAGACCTAGCAGCATACATGACTTCTAAAGGTCTTTAATTCTTAATTATATAAGTAATCAATGACAAAACGAGGGAGAGGGTTTGTTCCCTCTCTCTCTTCTTTCGTTTTAAAAGCAAATGTGTTAAGCTTTTGAGTGGGTTTTGTCAATCCTAACTAGTAGTCGGAGGGAAATCCAATGAACAAAAAATCAATTCGTGACGTAGATTTAAAAGGTAAGCGTGTATTTTGCCGCGTTGATTTCAACGTACCTATGAAAGAAGGCAAAATTACAGATGAAACTCGTATCCGTGCAGCTCTTCCTACAATTCAATATTTAGTAGAGCAAGGTGCGAAAGTTATTTTAGCAAGTCACTTAGGCCGTCCAAAAGGTCAAGCAGTAGAAGAATTACGTCTTACTCCAGTAGCAGCACGTTTAGGCGAGCTTCTTGGTAAAGATGTTAAAAAAGCAGACGAAGCATTCGGACCAGTTGCACAAGAAATGGTTGCAGCAATGAACGAAGGCGACGTATTAGTTCTTGAAAACGTACGTTTCTATGCGGGCGAAGAAAAGAACGATGCAGAACTTGCGAAAGAATTTGCAGCTCTTGCTGATATCTTCGTAAACGATGCATTCGGTGCAGCTCACCGTGCTCACGCTTCTACAGCAGGTATCGCAGACTACCTACCAGCAGTATCTGGATTATTAATGGAAAAAGAGTTAGATGTACTTGGAAAAGCACTTTCTAACCCAGAACGTCCATTCACAGCTATCATCGGTGGTGCGAAAGTAAAAGATAAAATCGGTGTAATTCGTCATCTATTAGACAAAGTAGATAACTTAATCATCGGTGGCGGACTTGCTTACACATTCGTTAAAGCTTTAGGTCATGAAATTGGTCTATCTCTATGTGAAGACGACAAGATCGAACTAGCTAAAGAATTTATGCAACTTGCAAAAGAAAAAGGCGTAAACTTCTACATGCCAGTTGATGTTGTAATCACTGAGGAATTCTCTGAAACTGCAACAACTCAAATCGTAGGTATCGACTCTATCCCTTCTACTTGGGAAGGCGTGGACATCGGTCCTAAAACACGTGAAATTTATGCAGATGTAATTAAAAATTCTAAGCTTGTTGTATGGAATGGACCAATGGGTGTATTCGAAATGACTCCATTCGCAGAAGGTACAAAAGCAGTAGGACAAGCATTAGCAGATGCAGAAGATACATACTCTGTTATCGGCGGTGGTGACTCTGCAGCAGCTGTTGAAAAATTCGGTATGGCTGATAAAATGAGCCACATTTCTACTGGCGGCGGTGCGTCATTAGAATTCATGGAAGGCAAAGAGCTTCCAGGTGTAGTTTGTCTTAACGACAAATAAGTAGCAGCCAAAGAAAAAGGACGGTGCAAAGCATGCGTAAACCAATTATCGCAGGTAACTGGAAAATGAATAAAACTCTATCTGAAGCAGTTAGCTTCGTAGAGGAAGTTAAAGGTCAAATCCCAGCAGCTTCAGCTGTTGATGCAGTAGTTTGCTCTCCAGCTCTATTTTTAGAGCGTTTAGTAGCAGCAACTGAAGGAACTGATTTACAAGTAGGTGCACAAAACATGCACTTCGAAAAAAATGGTGCATTCACTGGCGAAATTAGCCCAGTAGCACTTAGCGACTTAAAAGTAGGCTACGTAGTACTTGGCCACTCTGAGCGTCGTGAAATGTTTGCTGAAACAGATGAGTCAGTAAACAAAAAGACTCTTGCAGCATTTGAACATGGTTTAACACCAATCGTATGTTGTGGTGAGACTTTAGAAGAGCGCGAAAGCGGAAAAACATTTGATCTAGTAGCAGGTCAAGTGACAAAAGCACTTGCAGGTTTAACAGAAGAGCAAGTTAAAGCAACTGTTATCGCTTATGAGCCAATCTGGGCTATCGGTACAGGTAAATCTTCTTCTTCTGCAGATGCAAACGAAGTATGTGCGCACATCCGTAAAGTTGTTGCAGAAGCTGTTTCTACAGAAGCTGCAGAAGCTGTTCGTATTCAATACGGCGGTAGCGTAAAACCAGAAAACATTAAAGAGTATATGGCACAATCTGACATCGACGGCGCTTTAGTTGGCGGTGCTAGCTTAGAGCCTGCTTCGTTCTTAGGTCTTCTGGGGGCGGTAAAATGAGAAAGCCAACAGCTTTAATCATTCTTGATGGTTTCGGACTACGTGAAGAAACTCATGGGAATGCTGTAGCACAAGCTAAGAAACCTAATTTTGATGGTTACTGGAACAAATTCCCTCACACAACGCTTACAGCTTGTGGTGAGGAAGTAGGTCTTCCAGAAGGTCAAATGGGTAACTCTGAGGTTGGTCACTTAAATATCGGTGCTGGCCGTATTGTATATCAAAGCTTAACACGCGTAAACGTTGCAATTCGTGAAGGTGAGTTCGATCAGAACGAAACTTTCCAAAATGCAATTAAAAGCGTAAAAGAAAAAGGTACTGCTCTTCATTTATTCGGTTTACTTTCTGATGGTGGTGTGCACAGTCACATGAACCATATGTTTGCTCTTCTTCGCTTAGCAGCAAAAGAAGGCGTGGAGAAAGTTTATATCCATGCATTCTTAGATGGCCGCGATGTTGGACCACAAACAGCAAAAGGTTATATCGATGCAACAAATGAAGTAATTAAAGAAACAGGAGTAGGACAATTCGCGACTATCTCTGGTCGTTATTACTCTATGGACCGTGACAAGCGTTGGGATCGCGTAGAAAAATGTTACAGTGCTATGGTGAATGGTGAAGGCCCTACTTATAAATCAGCAGAAGAGTGTGTAGAAGACTCTTATGCGAACGGTATCTATGATGAATTCGTATTGCCGTCTGTAATTGTTAACGAAGATAACACGCCAGTTGCAACAATCAATGATGATGATGCAGTTATCTTCTATAACTTCCGTCCAGACCGTGCAATTCAAATTGCTCGTGTATTTACAAACGAAGACTTCCGTGAGTTCGATCGTGGTGAAAAAGTACCTCACATTCCTGAATTCGTTTGTATGACACATTTCAGTGAAACTGTAGATGGTTACGTGGCATTCAAGCCAATGAACCTTGATAACACATTAGGTGAAGTTGTTGCGCAAGCGGGATTAAAGCAACTTCGCATCGCGGAAACTGAAAAGTATCCGCACGTTACATTCTTCTTTAGCGGTGGTCGTGAGGCTGAATTCCCAGGAGAAGAGCGTATTTTAATTAACTCACCGAAGGTTGCAACGTATGACTTGAAACCTGAAATGAGCATTTACGAAGTAACGGACGCTTTAGTAAATGAAATCGAAAATGATAAACATGATGTTATCATTCTTAACTTTGCAAACTGTGATATGGTTGGCCATTCTGGGATGATGGAACCAACAATTAAAGCAGTAGAAGCAACTGACGAATGTTTAGGAAAAGTTGTAGAAGCGATTCTTGCAAAAGATGGTGTAGCACTTATTACTGCTGACCATGGTAATGCTGATCAGGAGTTAACTGCTGATGGTGGACCAATGACAGCTCATACAACTAACCCGGTTCCTTTCATCGTTACAAAAAATGATGTAGAGCTTCGTGAAGGTGGTATTTTAGGAGATATCGCTCCAACAATGCTTACGCTTTTAAATGTGGAACAACCGAAAGAAATGACAGGTAAAACAATTATTAAATAATTTGCTTATATAAAAAGGAGAGAATTTATTATGTCAACAATTATTGATGTTTATGCTCGCGAAGTCCTTGACTCTCGTGGTAACCCAACTGTAGAAGTAGAAGTTTACACAGAAAGCGGCGCTTTCGGACGCGCTATCGTACCAAGTGGTGCATCTACTGGTGAGCACGAAGCAGTAGAATTACGTGACGGTGACAAATCTCGTTACCTTGGTAAAGGTGTTCTAAATGCAGTAAACAACGTTAACGAAGCAATCGCTCCAGAAATCGTTGGTTTCGACGTAACTGACCAAGCTGGTATCGACCGTGCTATGATCGAATTAGATGGCACTCCAAACAAAGGTAAACTAGGCGCTAACGCTATCCTTGGTGTATCTATGGCAGTAGCTCACGCAGCAGCTGACTTCGTAGGTCTTCCATTATACCGTTACCTTGGTGGATTCAATGCAAAACAATTACCAACTCCAATGATGAACATCATCAACGGTGGTTCTCACGCTGATAACAACGTAGACTTCCAAGAGTTCATGATCTTACCAGTTGGTGCTCCAACATTCAAAGAATCAATCCGTATGGGTGCTGAAGTATTCCATGCACTTAAAGCTGTATTACATGACAAAGGTCTTAACACTGCAGTAGGTGACGAAGGTGGATTCGCTCCAAACCTTGGTTCTAACCGTGAAGCATTAGAAGTAATCATCGAAGCTATCGAAAAAGCTGGTTACAAAGCTGGCGAGAACGTATTCTTAGGAATGGACGTTGCTTCTTCTGAGTTCTACAACAAAGAAACTGGTAAATATGACCTTGCAGGCGAAGGCCGTACTGGCTTAACTTCTGCAGAAATGGTTGATTTCTACGAAGAGCTTTGCAAAGACTTCCCAATCATCTCTATCGAAGATGGTTTAGACGAAAACGACTGGGATGGTCACAAATTATTAACTGAGCGTATCGGTGATAAAGTACAATTAGTTGGTGACGACTTATTCGTAACTAACACTCAAAAACTTGCTGAAGGTATCGAAAAAGGTATCTCTAACTCAATCTTAATTAAAGTTAACCAAATCGGTACTTTAACTGAGACTTTCGAAGCTATCGAAATGGCTAAACGTGCTGGTTACACAGCAGTTGTATCTCACCGTTCTGGTGAAACTGAAGATGCTACAATCGCTGACATCGCAGTTGCAACTAACGCTGGCCAAATCAAAACTGGTTCTATGAGCCGTACTGACCGTATTGCTAAGTACAACCAATTATTACGCATCGAAGACGAACTAGGCGAAATCGCTGTTTACGATGGTATCAAATCTTTCTACAACATCAAACGATAATTGTAGAAAATAACGACAGACCGTGAGAAATCACGGTCTGTTTTTTTATGTTAAAATTGCTCACCCGTCATAAGTGACATGAAATGTTTAAAGAAGCGGTTATAATCAAAATCAATTGCGATTTGATGACTCGGCCAATCAATAAATGGCTTAGATTCTCCTAAAGAACGAAATTCCCCTATGCTTGTTCCTTGTGCATAAGATTCTGTCATGACAACGATAGGTGACTTGTGATATGTAAACATAGAGTTATCAAGTAAAGCGAGTATTGGCATTGTGTCATGGAAGGGGCTCCCCTTTAAATGCGGTAAGGCGTCTTTATAATATCCGTAGTAATAATGATTGAATAACGGTTTGACGAGTGGGGCTTTTCCTTTTGCTTCAATATATTCAGCCATTTCTGGTGTAATGATGGAATACTGAGTGACGTTTAATGGATAGATGTACATGTTAGGTGAGGATTGAAGGACTATATTAGCAGCAGTAGGATCGCCATAAAAGTTTGCTTCGGAAATAGGGGTAACATTACCAGGATGTAAAAAGGCACCGCCCATTAAGTAGTAAGATTTAACTTGCTTCACGAGCTGTTTACATAAGATGAATAAAATTGCTAGGGAGGTAAGTCTGCCTAAACTAACAATGATTAATTCATCTTTATACTGTTCAATAAGAGGAATAACTTCGAAAAAATTCTCCATTTCTCCGTTAGTCACATGTCCCTTTGGAATAATTGGCCCGAGCCCTTGTTTCCCGTGTACTTCCGTAAAGAAAGCAGGAGGGGCGCCAGTAAGTGGGCGTTCTGATCCACCAAATATCTTGATATTTCTATCCTTTGCTTCGTTCTTAAGAAAATGAGCGTTTTGTACAGCCATTTCTTTTGGAACATTGCCGTAATCAGCAACAATGCCGACGATTTCTATTTCATCAATAAAGAATGCTAAGAGGAGAGCCATCGTATCATCAATCCCAGGATCACAAAAAATAAGAACTTTTTTTGGCATATGTTCACCACCTATCTTGTTTATCCCGTAAAAGCCTGATTGTAGGGATGAAGAAAACCACCACTAATGAAAGTTTCACTTTATATATATGTAAGCTTAAGGATAAAAATATTATTTTATTGAAATAACAACGTTATAAATTCAGAAAATAAAAACTTTTTATATTAGGTCAAGGTTTTTGACTTAATTTCTATGCGGAAATCCAGTCATATCAAGGTTGTAAGCGTCTAACATAAGCTGTTTTTGCTGTCAAGTTGATAAATTGCAGCTTTTTACAATTTATACTATGATAAAGATATTAAGAGAAGATCGTATAAACATGAGGGATGATGAACATGAAATTTACAAAGATTCTTGTCCAAATTGCTGCTCTTTACGTCTTGTATATGGTTGGAACTTGGTTACAAGAAGTGTTAAATATTCCGATTCCAGGAAGTTTGATTGGAATGTTCCTCTTACTTGTTTTACTTAGCCTAAAAGTCCTTCCAGTGAAATGGTTCGATTTAGGAGCAGAAACACTCGTTGCTATTATGCCGTTTTTATTAATTCCGCCAACACTTGGCCTAATGAATTACGGTGCTTTTTTTATGAGTAAAGGAATTTCTCTTTTCATTACAATTGTAGCGAGTACATTTTTAATTATTATTGTCGCAGGGCATACAGGACAATATCTTGCGAATAGAAAGGAAAGAGAGTCGCGATGAGCCAAATATTAATCGGAATCGGTTGGGTTCTTTTTACGGTGCTATTATACCAATTATCTAAAAAAATCTATAAATTATTTCCAACACCATTCACCATTCCAATGCTTGTAGCAACAGGATTAATGGCTTTCTTATTTATCATGCTTGATATACCATATCAACATTATATGGAAAGCGGTGGTGGCTGGATTGCAAAACTGCTGGGACCTGGTGTTGTAGCATTTGCAATTCCTCTTTATAAGCAACGTCACGTTCTGCAAAAATATGTTGTACCGATTGCTGGTGGCGTATTAGTAGGGACAACAGTTGCAATCGCAAGTGATTTTGCCATTGCATCACTTATGGGAACAGATAAAAGCTTAATTTTATCTTCTTTACCAAAATCGGTGACAATGCCAGTTGCGATGAGTGTTTCAGAGCAAGTTGGTGGTGTACCGTCATTAACAGCAGCTTTCGTTGTTATCGCAGGTATTACTGGAACGATTACCGGCCCACTTTTATTAAAATGGAGCCGCGTTACAAACTCAGTTGGTAAAGGTATCGGATTTGGATGTGCTTCTCATATTATGGGTGTAATGAGAGCGATGAAAAATAATGAACATGAAGGTGTTATTGGATCGGTAACAATGACATTAACAGCAATTTTGACATGTTTGCTCGGGCCGTTATTTGCAATGATGTTTATGTAATAGAAGAAAAGCGAGAGCGACTCTATAGCTCTCGCTTTTCTATAGAATTTATGCTACAGTTAAAATAACTGAATCTTTGTAGGAGGTACGCCAAGTGCATACGTTATTATCCGTTTTACTTATTATTGTATCGATTTTAATGATTGTTATGGTACTTATGCAGTCTAGTAATAGCTCAGGCCTTTCAGGTGCAATTTCAGGCGGTGCAGAGCAATTATTTGGTAAGCAAAAAGCACGTGGAATTGAAGCGGTATTAAACCGTATTACAATTGTTTTAGCTGTTCTATTCTTCGTATTAACAATTGCTGTTACGTACTTAAATTTATAGAATTGAAAGAAGAAGCGTTAGTAAGATGTACTAATGGTTCTTCTTTTTTTATTTTGCCATTTGAAAGATGTTTCTAATTAGATTATAGAAATATAAATATGGTACACTAGATATAGAAAGAATACGACTAGATTACAGAAGAGAAAGAGGAGAAGTACATGATGAAATTAGCATCTCCGAAACCATTTACATTTGAGGGTGGAGACCGCGCTGTTTTATTACTACATGGTTTCACAGGAAACTCAGCTGATGTACGTATGTTAGGGCGTTTCTTAGAGAAGAAAGGCTACACTTGTCATGCGCCAATTTATAAAGGGCACGGTGTACCACCAGAAGAGCTTGTTCATACAGGTCCTGAAGATTGGTGGCAAGACGTAATGGAGGCATATCAGCTTTTAAAAGATAAAGGCTTTGAGAAAATTGCTGTTGTTGGATTATCACTTGGCGGCGTATTTTCTTTAAAATTAGGTTATACAGTACCTGTTTTAGGTGTAGTACCAATGTGTGCACCAATGTATATTAAGAGTGAAGAAACGATGTACCAAGGTATATTGGCATATGCCCGCGAATATAAAAACCGTGAGCAAAAATCACCAGAGCAAATCGAACAAGAAATGTTGGAATTCCAAAAGACACCGATGAATACATTAAAAGCATTACAACAATTAATTGCTGACGTACGTAACAATGTGGATATGATTTATGCACCTATATTTGTTGTACAAGCACGTCATGATGAAATGATTAATACAGATAGTGCTAACATTATTTATAACGGTGTAGAATCTACGTTAAAAGACATTAAATGGTATGAAGACTCTACGCATGTCATTACACTTGATAAGCAACGTGACGAGCTACATGAGGATGTATATAACTTCTTGGAGCAACTAGATTGGTAAGATCTAGTTGCCTCTTTTTTTCATAAGGAATTTTTTGTGAAAACTGTAAAAATCATTAGGGGAGTATTAAATTTTCGCTTTATACATCCCCAGTCTTTCGGATACACTAAATAATATAAGGGTTTAAAGGAGGTATTTCTGCTTGGAAGAAATCATACAAGAAAATATTGATAAGTTGTTGTTATTTATGAGAGAAGAAGCGTATAAACCGTTAACAATACAAGAGTTAGAAGAGGCATTTGGAATTGAAGGGTCTGAGGGCTTTAAAGATTTTGTAAAGGCACTTGTAATGATGGAAGAGAAGGGACTTGTTATTCGCACACGTAGTAACCGTTACGGTCTTCCTGAAAAGATGAATTTAGTACGCGGTAAATTAATTGGACATGCACGTGGCTTTGCATTCGTTGTACCAGAAGAGAAGAAAACGGGAGATGATGATCTTTTCATCCCACCTACAGAGTTAAACGGTGCACTTCATGGCGATACAGTATTAGCGCGTGTTAGCGCACAATCAAGTGGATCACGCCAAGAAGGTTCAATTGTACGTATTTTAGAGCGCGGCACGAAAGAACTAGTTGGTACATATACAGAATCGAAAAACTTTGGATTTGTTGTACCTGACAATAAGCGCTGGACGAGTGATATCTTTATCTTGAAAAGTGCATCAATGGGTGCTGTAGAAGGCCATAAAGTAGTTGTGAAAATTACGAGCTATCCAGAGAATCGTTTAAGTGCAGAAGGTGAAGTTATTCAAATTCTAGGTCATAAAAATGATCCAGGAGTAGATATTTTATCAGTTATTCATAAACATCATCTACCTTTAGCATTCCCTGAAGAAGTGATGGAGCATGCAAACAGTGTACCAGAAACGATTTCAGAAGAAGATTTAAAAGATCGCCGTGATCTGCGTGACCAAATGATCGTAACGATTGACGGTGCAGACGCGAAAGATTTAGATGACGCTGTTACAGTAACGAAGCTCGAGAACGGTAACTACAAGCTTGGCGTTCATATTGCGGATGTAAGTCATTACGTTCAAGAAGGTTCTCCAATTGATGTAGAAGCAGCGGAAAGAGCAACGAGTGTATATCTTGTTGACCGTGTAATTCCGATGATTCCGCATCGTCTATCTAACGGTATTTGTTCGTTAAACCCGAAAGTAGACCGTCTGACGTTATCTTGTGAAATGGAAATCAACAACTTAGGTGATGTTGTAAAGCATGAGATTTTCCAAAGTGTGATTAAAACGACAGAGCGTATGACGTATGCTGACGTAAGAAGCATTTTAGAAGATGAGGACGAAGAGTTAATCAAACGCTATGAGCCGCTCGTACCGATGTTTAAAGAAATGGGTCAATTGGCACAGATTTTACGTGAAAAACGTATGCGCCGCGGTGCAATCGACTTTGACTTTAAAGAAGCGAAAGTATTAGTAGATGAAGAAGGTAAACCGACAGATGTTGTCATGCGTGATCGTTCTGTATCAGAGAAGTTAATTGAAGAATTTATGCTTGTTGCGAACGAAACAGTAGCAGAGCATTTCCACTGGATGAACGTACCATTCATGTACCGTGTCCATGAAGATCCGAAAGAAGATAAGCTGGAACGTTTCTTCGAGTTTGTAACAAACTTCGGATATGCAGTAAAAGGACGTGCGAATGAAATACATCCTCGTGCGCTGCAACAAATTCTTGAAATGGTTCAAGGACAGCCTGAAGAAGTAGTTATTTCAACAGTAATGCTTCGTTCAATGAAGCAAGCGCGTTACGATGCGGATAGCTTAGGACATTTCGGTTTATCAACTGAGTTCTACACACATTTCACATCACCAATTCGTCGTTACCCAGATACAATCGTTCATAGATTAATTCGTGAATACATCATTAACGGTAAAGTCGACAATGAAACACAAGCAAAATGGCGTGAAAACTTACCTGAGATTGCAGAGCACTCTTCTAATATGGAACGCCGTGCTGTTGAAGCAGAACGTGAAACAGACGAAATGAAAAAAGCAGAGTATATGGTTGATAAGATCGGCGAAGAGTATGACGGTATGATTAGCTCTGTAACAAACTTCGGTTTATTCGTAGAGCTTCCAAATACAATTGAAGGTCTTGTACACGTTAGCTACTTAACGGATGATTACTACCGTTATGACGAGAAACATTTCGCAATGATCGGAGAACGTACAGGTAACGTATTCCGCATCGGAGACGAAATTACAATTCGCGTTATTAACGTAAATAAAGACGAGCGTGCAATCGACTTTGAAATCGTTGGCATGAAAGGTACGCCTCGTCGTAAGTTCAAAGATCGTCCAGTCGTTATCGAACAGCCAAGAACAGGCAGAAAGAAACGCGGTGGACGTAGCGAGCGCAGTGATGAGCGTGGCGGAGAACGTGGTACAGGTAGAAAATTCGAACGTGGTGGCAAAGGAAAAGGAAGAGGATCAGCTTCTGCTTCCACTTCCACTTCCACGTCCGCTAGTCAGCCAGGGAAAAAAGATGGTAACGGTAAGAAGAAAAAAGCATTCTTCGAAAATGTACCAGGATTCAAGAAGAAAAAGAAAAAGCGTAAGTAAGAAAAGGATGGCTTCGCTTTGATAAAAAGCGGGGCTTTTTCTTTTTTATTGGTGGCTTGAGAGCGATCCACTTTCGCTTTTTGTTGGAATCCAGCTACAGTGGCTAGAATGTTCGGCGGCTTCGCTTCTTCCCGAGAGGCAAAGAGCGCCTCAAGGTCAGAAGCTCCATCCACCTCACATTCTGAGCGAGCCACTTTCGCTTTTTATTAACATTTGTTACAATAGTAAAAATAGAGGAGGGACGTTATATGCCAAAGGGTTCAGGTAAGGTTATTGCACAAAATAAAAAAGCATTTCATGATTATTTCATCGAAGAAACATACGAGGCAGGGCTTGTCCTTCAAGGAACGGAAATTAAGTCGATTCGCGCTGGACGCGTGAACTTGAAAGATGCGTTTGCACGTGTGCATAATGGTGAAGTATGGGTACATAATATGCATATTAGTACATATGAGCAAGGGAATCGTTTCAACCATGATCCGCTTCGCACGAGAAAGTTACTTCTTCATAAAAAAGAAATTGAGAAGTTAACGGGTGCTTCAAAAGAAACAGGCTATGCATTAGTTCCAGTTAGAATTTATTTAAAAAATGGATTCGCGAAAATGGCACTTGGTTTAGCAAAAGGTAAAAAGCAATATGATAAGCGTAACGATTTAAAAGAGAAAGAAGCAAAACGTGAAATTGCACGCGCGTTCCGTGATCGTCAAAAGATGTAATACAGATATTTACATTTGTAAAACGACGCGCGTATGTTATAATAACTTATGTAAGATTGTTGCACATTGAAAAACAGCTCTTAGTAGCTATCACGATATTTCTTCGTATGCTCCATTTTTATCATGGGGACGTTACGGATTCGACAGGGATAGTTCGAGCTTAGGTTGCGAGTCGAGGGGATCGGCCTCGTTAAAACGTCAAAGCCTATAATTGGCAAACAAAACAATCTTTCTTTAGCTGCTTAATTGCACTAAAGGTTCCTCCCTCCATCGTCCATGTGGTAGGGTAAGGGACTCAAACTAAGTGGACTACGCCGGAGTTCGCCGTCTGAGGGCGAAGGAAGAGAACAATCAGACTAGCAACTTGGAAGCCTGTCGATAGGCCGAAGAGTTCGCGAAATGCTAATATATCGACTACACTCGTAGAAGCTTAAGTGCCGATATTTTTGGACGTGGGTTCGACTCCCACCGTCTCCACCAATACATATTTGGTGGTTTTTTTATTTTGTATGATATGAACCATAACTTTTCCAAATTGGCGAGGTTATGGTTCTTTTTGTTTTGTGGTTTTATAAAATGCTTAAGTTGATGAGGGGGAGGGCGGTACCCCTGAAACAGAAAATGAAGAAATAGTTATTGCTGATAAACAGGTAGATACTATAGCTACCTTTAATGATTACATAATATGTATTTAAATCTTCATATCCTTTGTGTTTCTATTCACATCTATTGTAAGATTATATAGAGTTCTCCTAATAAGCTGTTACAATGGCCTGTTTTAGGGGTTTCATATTTATAAATTTAAAAATGTTTTTTTGAGATAAATTGAAGTAGAGGTGAACCATCGGTGAGGCAGGTGTTAGTAATTAAGAATGAACGGTCTTTAGCAAAGAAAATCGTAAGCGGTTTAACGCAAGAGGGCCATTTCATTTTAAAACTTCACAATGAAAACCAAGGTTTAAATATAGCATATGAACAAGATTGGGATATTATCATATTAGATTGGGATTCATTAAGTATATCGGGACCAGAAATTTGTAGACAAATACGACTTGTTAAAACGACACCGATCATTATTGTGACTGACAATATTTCTAGTAAGGATTGCATAGCAGGGCTACAAGCAGGAGCAGATGATTATATTAGAAAACCATTTGTGAAAGAAGAATTAGTAGCAAGAGTTCAAGCTATTTTAAGGAGAACTGACTATATCCAGCAAAATGAGACAAACTTTTTTCAGTTTAAAGATCTCTTTGTTGATACATCTAGCAATATTGTGAAAAAAGGTAGCGAAAATCTCTCGCTTACGAAGCGCGAGTACGATTTACTTGTATTTTTAATTAAGAATAAAAATACAATATTGAGCCGTGAAATGCTTTTAAATCAAGTTTGGGGATATAACGTAGTAGTGAATCCAAATGTAGTAGACTTATATATTGGGTATGTAAGAAAAAAGTTAAAGTGTGAGAAGAGAGACAGATATATTCAAACGATACATGGCAGAGGCTATTCAATGGTTGAATGATAAAAATAAGATAATAAAATAGTTTCTGTGAAATATGAAAAGAAGGAAACTATAAAAAGAAGATTGCTATTAGGAAATGGTCATTGTTTTGCAGTAGAAATCATGGTTTATAAGGTGCTCAATCTATTGATTAGCACGTGTGTGGACTGACTCTGGTGCGCATTAGATGAGGTTGTATCTAATTTATGTTTAATTTGATTAACGCACACCATTCACAAGATTTTCACAGAATTAATGACTATACTTATTTACAGGATGTTCAAATGAAAATGATTATCAATAGCAATTTAGATACATGAAAGTTACTATCTAATTCAATCTATGGACGTCATCATTTTCGAACTAAATTACATAATAAGGAGTATACGTATGAAAAAAACTATGCTTTTAAAATTAGTAAGTATTCTAGCAATTTTCACTTTAATGTTAGTAGCTTGCTCAGATTCAAGTAAGGAAACTTCGAAAGCTAATAAAGGTGATAGTAGTGATAAACCAAAAACGGTTGAAATCACTGATGCTCATGGAACTGTTAAAGTCCCTGTAAATCCAAAGAATGTAGTTGCTTTAGATAATAGAACGTTTGAAACTTTAGCTGATTGGGGAATTAAATTAGCGGCTGCTCCAAAGGATATCATGCCTGCGGATTCAGCATATAAAAAGGATGATTCAGTTAAAAATATCGGGAATCACCGCGAACCAAATCTTGAAATCATTGCAGCGGCAAACCCTGACCTTGTAATCGTTGGTCAAAGATTTGCTGATCATTACGAAGAAATCAAAAAATTAGTGCCAAATGCAGCTGTTATTGATCTTAATTTTGATGTTTCTGAGAAGGCTACTAAGCCTGGAGAAAACTTAGTAAAAGGACTTAAAGATTCTACAACTACTTTAGGAAAAATCTTTGCTAAAGATAAAGAAGCTAAACAATTAGTAGCTGATTTCGATAAATCTATTGAAAAAGCAAAATCTGCTTATAACGGAAAAGATAAAGTTATGAGTGTTATCGTTACTGGTGGAAATATTGGCTTTGCTGCGCCGCATTCTGGTCGCGTTTGGGGACCTATGTATGAAATTTTCGGTTGGACTCCAGCATTAGAAGTTTCGAATTCTACTGCAGGTCATAAAGGTGATGACGTTTCTGTTGAAGCTATCGCACAAACAAATCCTGATTGGCTTTTCGTATTAGATCGTGATGCTGCAACATCTGATGCAGCTAAGTCAGCTCCTGCTCAGGATGTTATTTCTAAATCACCAGCTCTTCAAAATACAACTGCTGTTTCTAAAAAACAAGTTATTTATGCACCAGCAGATACTTACACAAATGAATCAATTCAGACTTATATAGAGTTATTTGGAAATCTTGCAAAAACTTTAGCTAAGTAGTGTAAAGGGGTACGAAACAGTGTCAAAAAATATGATTTCTAGGGTTGAGAATATTTCTCAACCCCAGTTTTATAATCACAATAAAATATGGACAAAACCTTTTATAATAGCGGTTATAGTTGTTATAATTTTAGGGATTATATCACTGTTTACTGGAGTTTATGATATACGTGGACAAGAGGACGGAATGGAGATGTTTTTCATCACTCGTGTTCCGAGAACAGTTGCATTAATGCTTACTGGAGCTGCAATGGCAATGGCAGGGCTCGTAATGCAATTAATTACACAGAATCGTTTTGTTGAACCTACTACAACGGGGACGATTGAATGGTCAGGCTTAGGCCTGCTTTTTGTGTATTTATTATTTCCTGCCCCGACTTTAGTTCAAAGAATGACTGGTGCAATCATTTTTTCTTTTATAGGAACTATGATTTTCTTTTTATTTTTAAGAAGAGTTAAACTTCGTTCTTCTTTAATTGTCCCAATTATTGGATTGATGCTTGGAGCAGTTATTTCTGCAGTGTCTACTTTTTTGGGACTCCTTTTTCAAATGTCGCAAAGTATTGAAACTTGGTTCGTAGGTTCATTTGCTACTGTTCAGGTGGGAAGATATGAATATTTATGGCTGATTGTTATCGTTACTTTGTTTATTTTTATGTATGCTAATAGATTGACTTTAGCTGGACTAGGAGAAGATGTCGCAACAAGCCTTGGAGTTAATTACAATAGAATTGTTCTTTTTGGGACTGGTCTTATCTCTGTTGCTGTTGGAATTGTTGCAGCTGTTATTGGAAACTTACCTTTCTTGGGATTAATTGTTCCAAACATTGTTTCCATGTTTAGAGGGGATGATCTTAGGAGTAATTTACCTTGGGTATGTGTGATCGGAATGGGGACAATCACTGCCTGTGACATCATTTCTCGGACAATTATAAAGCCTTTTGAAGTCCCTGTTTCTTTAATACTTGCAACAGTGGGAGCGGTCGTGTTTATTACTATTCTATTGAGACAAAGAAAACCAAGGAGGCTGCGATGATCACATTAGATTATAGAAATAAAGAAAATGTCGAAGTCGATTCTAGCCTTCATAATGAAAGTAGATCAGCTAGTGCTTTTCGTTCTAAGAAGGAGGCAAGACGTTATTGGATTGTACTGACAACATTGATTGCTTTAGGTCTCCTTTCTTCATATGGACTTTTAGTTTATAACAATCCAGTTCCGATAGATTCACCTTCTTTTATCCCGGTTGTTAAGAGAAGGATAGTAGCTATTGTTGCAATGATTATTGCTGCAGTTTGCCATAGTTTATCGACAGTCGCTTTCCAATCTATTACAAATAATAAGATTATTACTCCTTCACTTTTAGGTTTCGAATCACTTTATTCAGCAATTCAAACGAGTACAATATTCTTCTTTGGTGCTAGTGCATTAATAAACTTTAATGGAATTGGATCATTTTTATTTCAAGTTGTTGTGATGGTCTTCATGAGTTTGATACTTTATGGGTGGTTACTTTCCGGCAAATACGGGAATTTACAACTTATGCTTTTAGTTGGAATTATTATTGGTACCGGGCTAAATTCTGTGTCAACTTTTATGAGAAAACTACTTGCGCCTTCAGAATTTGATATTTTACAAGCGAGATTATTTGGTTCTGTTAATCATGCAGACCCTGCATATTTTCCTGTTGTAATTCCTATGATCATAATTGTAGCGTTATTAATTTTTGCTCATTCTAAGAAGTTGAATGTTTTGTCACTAGGAAAGGATGTTGCTACTTCTTTTGGGGTTAAATATCAACCTAGTGTAATTTATACGCTTGTGTTAGTAGCTATTTTAATGTCTATCTCAACAGCTCTAATTGGGCCACTTACTTTCTACGGCTTTTTAGTAGCAACTTTGAGTTATCAGGCGGCGTCAACTTATGATCATAGATATATTTTCCCAATGGCTTTTGCTATAGGATTTTTAATAATGACGAGTGCATACTTTTTAATGTATCATGTATTCCATGCTCAAGGTGTAGTTTCAGTTATTATTGAATTATTTGGTGGAATCATATTCTTAACTATAGTTTTAAGGAAGAGGGCTTTATGATAAAAATCGATAATGTTAAAAAGTTCTATACTGATAAGGTGAAAATAGGACCTTTGGATATTGAAATACCAAAAGCGGGCTTTACTTCTTTAATTGGACCAAATGGCGCTGGAAAGTCTACGACACTATTGATGATTGGAAGACTTTTAGATATGGATGAAGGCCAAATTCAAGTAGCGAATATGGATGTTTCTGAATCCAAATCAAAAGACTTAGCAAAAATTTTGACTATATTGCGACAAGAAAATCATTTTGTAACGAGGCTTACTGTTAGACAATTAGTTGGATTTGGGCGCTTTCCGTATTCTAAGGGAAGATTAACTAAAGAAGATGAGGTTATCATTTCTAAATATATCGATTTCTTAGATTTAACTAGTTTAGAGAATAGATATTTAGATGAGCTTTCTGGTGGTCAAAGACAAAGGGCATATGTAGCGATGGTATTGTGCCAAGAGACTGAATATGTGCTATTGGACGAGCCTCTGAACAACCTTGATGTTGCGCGCTCTGTTCAAATGATGGAGCATTTGAGACGTGCAGCTAATGAATTCGGAAGAACAATTTTGACTGTTATGCATGACATAAATTTTGCAGCTAAATACTCTGATAAAATTTGTGCTATGAAAGATGGGCAAATTGCTGCTTTTGGAACAGTAGAAGAGGTTATGGACCCAACACTTTTGACAGATATTTTTGAAACAAAAATAGAAATTATCAAGGGTCCTTATGGGCCAATTGCTGTTTATTAGTTACAAAATGAGTATGCAAAAAAAAGCTGCTGTCTATATTTTATAGGCAGCAGCTTTTTTTGCGATTGCCCATTCTGCGGATATTTCATTTGCGACGCTTTGAGCGCTCAGAATATGAGGTTGTATTTATAAAAAAGTTCTTTTACATACGGTGAATGTTATTCTCTCATTTCGAAAATGTCGTAATCAAAAGAGGTGATTAACATTATGATTTAACTCACCTTCAATCATAATTTTGCTATAATAAATAAGTATTTACGTGAAGGAGAGTGTGAAATGAAGTTTAATATCGATCATTACATAGCTAGCGTTTTGCAGTGGATATTGAATATAGCGTTAATTATATTGTCCATTGTTTTATCGATCTTTTTAATTAACGAGACGATTACATTTATTCAATACATATTTTCAACAAAGGAATATACATCGTATAAATTGGTTGAGAGCATCATCGTTTATTTCTTATACTTCGAGTTCATCGCATTGATTATTAAGTATTTTAAGTCGAATTATCATTTTCCGTTACGTTATTTTATTTATATCGGAATTACGGCGTTAATTCGTTTAATTATTGTGTCTCATGAGGAACCAATGGAGACGTTATTATATGCGGGATCCATTCTTGTTTTAGTTATTGCTTTATACATATCGAATATGAGAGATTTGAGAAAAGAGTAGTGCAGACATAAGTTCGCACTACTTTTTTACGTCTTGACATTCAAGTTACTTGAAAGTTTACAATGAAATTAGGGCGTTTGAAATTGAAAAAAATTGAGAAATTAAGTGAAGAAGTTTCTTTTACTTGGAGGTTATAGCAATGAGTCAGGATTTGAAGTTACGTCCTTTAGAACGAGAAGATTTAAAGTTTGTACACGAACTGAATAATAATGCACATATTATGTCGTATTGGTTTGAAGAGCCATATGAGGCATTTGTGGAGCTGCAGGATTTATACGATAAACATATACATGATCAAAGTGAACGGCGTTTTATCCTAGAGAAAGATAATGAGATGGTTGGATTAGTTGAGTTAGTGGAAATTGATTATATTCATCGAAGAACAGAATTCCAGATTATTATTGATCCGAATTATCAAGGACATGGTTATGCAGCGGAAGCGACGCGTTTAGCGATGGATTACGCTTTTTCTGTATTAAATATGCATAAACTCTATTTAGTTGTTGATAAAGAGAATGAAAAAGCTGTACATGTTTATAAAAAAGTTGGATTTATGGTAGAAGGAGAACTTCTCGACGAATTTTTCGTTGATGGTAACTACCATAATGCGATAAGAATGTGTATGTTTCAGAAGCAATATTTTAGAACGAAATAATGGAGTGAAAAGGCTATAGATAATGATTGTCTATAGCCTTTTTGTTGTGTTTAACAATAATTATTTATCGTAAAACAATAAATAATTATTGACTGAGAATGTTAGTGGACTTATTATGATGGTAGTGATAATAGTAAAAAGGAATGCAGATAAATTAATTGTGAAATCAAAGGAGAATATATGATGAAAAAATATTTATTAGCTTCTAGTCCAATATTTTTAGGAGTGTTATGTATCATTATGTTTAATGTAATTGGTTCGGAAGTAAAACGAGATGGAACTTTAGTGGAGCCATTTTACTTAATTCCGTTAGCATATTTATTTACTTTTACTGGAATTGTTGCAATTTTGTGTGTGGCTCTTTTCTCGGTGCTTCGAAAAAAGACAGCGTAATAAAACACTTGTCATGAAATAGAAACATACGATAGGGAAGAAAAATAAAAAGTGAGCTGAATCATGGTGAATCATTATTGTTATCCTGAAAGGCAAGTTGGATCGGCTATTACTTTGGCAGGAGCACAGGGGACAATTCATGCTGTGAATCAAGCGATTCAAATGCAGCAGCAAGCATATTTTGCACAAGTGATGCAAGGGCAGTATATGTCGTACTCACAGCCTCCGATGCAAATTGTACATTACGATGTGCATCCAGCGGGTTTATTCTCCATTCCATATGGCGGGACATACTTCTTATGAAAGAAAGCGACTGATAAGAGTCGCTTTCTTTTTTTATATTCCGCCTAGTTTCATTCCAAGGAATGCAAAAAGGATACCAATAATATAAGTAGCACTTAAATATAGAAATAGTATGCCAAAGTTTTTACGATTGAAGAGCTGAATGGACTCTAGTTTAAATGTTGAAAACGTCGTAAAGGCACCCATAAATCCAGTACCTAATAATAATTGCCAACCTGTAGTGACTCCGTTGCCAATTATATATCCGAGTAAAAACGCGCCTGTTATATTAATGAGAAATGTAGCAATTGGAAAGGAAGTTTTATTTCTTTTTTTAAACCAATTACTAATTGCAAATCGTGTAATAGCACCGAAAAATCCACCTGTTGCCACTAATAAAGCTTCTATCATAAGTGATCACCTTCCGTAAGGTGTTTCTTAATTAAGAAATCACCTAGTGTATAGCCAAGACCAGACATAATGAGACCACCAAGTATACTGCATGATACATATAAGAAAGCCGTACCCCATTCAGAAAGATGGATTAGTTGCACAGTTTCTACACTAAATGTTGAAAACGTCGTAAAGGAACCGATGAATCCAGTCCCAATGCCTGTGATAATTTCTGAAGGCAAGATGTTTCTCCGAGCGATATACGTAGTCAGCCACGCTAATAAGAAGCAGCCGAGTAAGTTGATGAGCAATGTAGCTAGCGGAAATGAATGATTCCATGAAGTATGAATAGTAAGACCTAAATAATAGCGAGAAAGGGCTCCTAATATACCGGCTATGCCAACGATAATATAAATCAATTTCTTCACCTCTTTAAATAGCTTGCTCAAAAAAATAGACTCCTACCAGTAGTTATACTGGTAGGAGTCATTAGCTAAGCAGCAGTTATGGCGAACTCCATCGCCTATGATTATTACATATAGTGTACTAAAAATTGCGTAGAATTTCCAGTGAAGAAGTGGAGCTGTTTTGTATGTATGTGATGGTTTAAGATAGAGAATTTATACTTATAAACTAAATATAGTGATATAAGGTTTTCGATATGATAAAATGTTTCGTATGTCTTTCATTCGCTTTAGTTAACTGAAAATAAAGAAAAGTAAAATTGGTAGTTTTAGAAAAGGAGTCGTTCGTTTGAAAAAATTATTAAAAATAGTACTTATATGTATTTTAGTAGGGGTGGGAGTTGTAGGTGGTTTTTTAGCATATATGACACTTACAAAAGAACAGCCGGCTAATGTTATAAGTTTGAAGGTGGAAAATAATAAGGAACGCGTGTTAGCGCTTGGAAATGAATTTAAAGTTACAACATTTAATATTGGATATGCTGGATTAGATAAGGATCAAGACTTCTTTATGGATGGTGGAAAAGGTTCTGGTTCAAGTAGTAAAGAGCAAACGGAAACGAATTTAAAGAAAATGCTTTCGTTTTTACAAAATGAGAATAGTGATTTTACGTTATTACAAGAAGTTGATATAAAATCAATGCGATCTTTTGATGTAAATGGGCATGAATTTTTGAAAAAAGGATTACCTGATTATGCTTCGTCGTTCGGAAAGAACTATGATACAAAATGGGTCCCTGTACCAATTACAAGTCCAATGGGATATGCGGAGGCTGGATTAAGTACGTTTTCTAAATATACAGTTCAAGCAGCGCAGAGGTTCCAGCTTCCTGGAATGGAACCTTGGCCAAAGCGTTTGTTTGATTTAGATCGAGCGATTGTTGAGCATAAAATACCTGTTAATAATGGGAAGTTTGTGAGACTCGTAAATTTACATTTGTCTGCGTATGATGAAGGCGGGAAAATTAGAAAACAGCAAGTAGAGTTTTTAAAAGAATATATGAACAAGCATTATGAAAATGGTGATTACGTAATAATGGGCGGAGATTGGAATCAATTACTTTCGAACGCTCAGTTAAGTGATCCGAAGTTTGTGAAAGAGCGTCCTGAGTGGTTAGTAGAGTTACCAAAGGACTTTACTGATGGTGGCTTTAAGTGGGCTGTAGATCCGTCTGTTATGACGGTGAGAGATGATGTGAAGAAGTATGTGGAAGGTGAAAACTTTGTCACGATTATTGATGGTTTTATCGTTTCATCGAATGTGGAAATTGTAAATGTACAAGGGAAAGATTTAAAGTTTGAAAATAGCGATCATAACCCAGTAAGTGCGGTATTTAAGCTGAAGTAATCTATATGTATAAGTAGAAGGTGGGGCTTCATATATGGAGTGGTTAAAGAGAACTTGTTTTTCTAACCTGGAGAAAGAATCACAGAAAAATCATTTATTGCTGTTCATTACGATTTGTAGTTTCTTTCTTGGAATAATCGCGATTGGGTATTACGGATATATTTTTACAGAGAGAGCAATAGCGTTTTGGGTTTGTGGTATTTCAGTTGTTGTATTTGGAACGCTGTTTACTTTTATAGAAAGCATGGAAGCGATGTATAAGTATATCATGACATTTATGTTGCTTATTATGTCTTTCATTATGGTACAAGCTTTTAATGAAAGTCCGGCTGTATTTCAAATGGTCTACTTTACATTAGCAGTTTCACTTATTTATTTAAGTGAACGTCTCGTTATCATTCTCGGCGGAGTGGCGGTTATTATCACATTTATTCTTTGTAGTTATTGGCCGGAGCAATTTTTTGCTTATACAGCGGCATCTGAAGCTGCAAACTTCGCAAGCTTGTTAGCGATCGTAACGATTGCAATGTGGGGCGTAACGAAGATTGGCTCTAATTTGTTAGCTCGTTTAAGTGATGAGAAGCAAGAAGTAATGAGGAAAGCTCAGGAGCTAGAAGAAACGCAAAGACTGATTGAGGAAACGGTTGGGAAACTAGATAATAATTTCAATCACTTAAGAGAAAATATGAATACATCGATGGAGTCGATGAGTGAAATTAATTTTGCTTTTGAAGAGGTGGCAGTTGGTACTCAATCACAATCAGAGATGATGTCACGTTCAGTAGAAGTATTGAACGATATGGAAGGGAATATTGAACAAATCATTTCGCAAGTAAGAAATGCATCGACTCGTGTTGATGAAAGTTTAGAGATTTCAAAGGGTAGTGTACATACTTTACGAAATTTTGAAGCGAATATGAGAAGTTTAAATGATGTTGTTTCACAATCAGGAATTATATTTAGAGATTTAATGATGCAGTCGAAGCAAATCAACGAAATTGTAGATGTAATAACGAATATCTCAAGTCAGACGAGTTTGCTAGCTTTAAATGCAAATATTGAAGCGGCAAGAGCAGGCGAGCATGGAAAAGGATTTGCTATTGTAGCGAATGAAGTATTAAAGCTTGCCGAAGAATCGAATCGCTCTGCGGGGAGAATTCAAGGTATTTTGAAGGAGTTTAGTAATCAGGCAAGTAAAGTGGAAGTACAGGTAGAAAAATCAGAAAAAGTACAAGAAGAATGTAATGAAATGCTAGCAAGTGTTTTAACAAATGTAACGGATTTAGGGAAGTTTATTGATGCAATTAATGATGTAATGAGAGAGATTGTTGGTCATCAAGAAAACTTGCAGGTTAAAACGACAAATATCGTAAAGGATGTTACACATGCTTCTAATGTAATTCAGCAAACTTCTGCGGCTACGGAAGAAGTGTTAGCAAGTGTGGAAGAAGAAAAACATCGAAATGATATATCGGTGAAGACGTTGCATACTGTTAGCGAGCAAGTGAAGTTGCTAGAAAATATTTTAGAAAAGTAATATCTCTTAAAAAGGGCACACTATGTGTGCTCTTTTTTCATTTAAATGAATACTTGGTAGTAATTTAATTGCTTTTCTGCGCGTTTTCTGCCAAGCTTAAGGAGATAAACTGAGACTTTAATTAGTGGGGCTATACGCTACTGATTATTAGTTGAACCCCGCAAATAGCGGAATAAAATACTTCAAAGAAAGAATTATATAGGTGACGCATATGATCGAAGTTAAGACTTCTGAACTTAGTGATGGAGAATTTAATAGAGGGGTATTTGCAACTCGTGATATTAAAAAGGGTGAGTTGATTCACTCAGCACCAGTTATCTCTTATCCGAATGAACAGCATGAACACATTGAGAAAACGTTACTTGCTGACTACGCATTTGAGTATGGGGTAAATCATACAGCATTCCTTTTAGGATACGGCATGTTATTTAATCATGCATATAATCCGAATGCAACGTATGATATTGTCTTTGAGAATCACACATTTAACTTCTTTGCTTACAAAGATATAAAAGCGGGAGAAGAGATTCTAATCAATTATAATGGTGAAGTTGATGACGATGAGCTATTATGGTTTGATAAGGAAAAAGAAGAGAACGAAAAGTAAATTATAATAAGTAATAAAAAAGATGCTTTTACCTATGTAAAAGCATCTTTTTTATTGATGAAAATAAAGTAAAGATTACAAAAAAATACCACTTTATTTTCGTATGGTATAGTAAGATACTGAAGGATAGTGTTTTGAAAAAGTAATATATTTTACAAATTGTTGTCTTTCTGATGACATGTCAAGTTTAGTAGCCCATTTGGGTTGCTTTATTATGCAATATATATTTTAATATGAGTGGCACCTCTTATAAATTAAGAGGTTTATAGGTGTCTCGAATTGATTTTGGGTACACTGTATCCACCACTTTAGGTTCGTTCATGTATGTGGGGATATTATGGGCCCGTATAACGGGATAAAAAGAATATAGAAATAGAGGAATCGTAAAATGAATATGCAAGAGGTTTATAAATATTTAAGTACGGTATTGCCTGAAGGTCATGTGAAACAAGATGAAATGTTAAAGAATCATACACATATTAAAGTTGGTGGAAAAGCAGATGTGTTCGTTGCGCCGACAAATTATGATGAAATTCAAGAAGTTATCAAATATGCTAACGAATATAATATTCCAGTTACGTTTTTAGGAAATGGATCGAATGTCATTATTAAAGATGGTGGAATTCGTGGGATTACCGTAAGTTTAATTCACATTACAGATGTGACTGTAACAGGAACGACGATTGTGGCACAGTGTGGTGCAGCAATTATTGATGTATCACGTATTGCATTAGATCATAATTTAACGGGTCTTGAGTTTGCTTGTGGTATTCCAGGTTCAGTTGGCGGAGCTTTATATATGAATGCTGGCGCATACGGCGGTGAAGTATCGTTTGTATTAACAGAAGCTGTCGTAATGACAGGTGATGGAGAGTTACGTACTTTAACGAAAGAAGCATTTGAATTTGGATATCGTAAGAGTGTATTTGCAAACAACCATTACATTATTCTTGAAGCGAGATTTGAGCTTCAAGAAGGTGTGCGTGAAGAAATTAAAGAAAAAATGGATGATTTAACGTTTAAACGTGAATCAAAACAACCTCTAGAATATCCTTCATGTGGTAGTGTATTTAAGCGTCCACCAAATAACTTTGCTGGTAAATTGATTCAAGAATCAGGACTACAAGGTAAGCGAATTGGCGGAGTGGAAGTTTCTTTAAAACACGCTGGATTTATGGTGAATGTTGATAACGGAACAGCACAAGATTACATCGATTTAATTCACTTTGTACAAAAGACTGTTGAAGAGAAATTTGGCGTGAAGTTAGAGCGAGAAGTAAGGATTATTGGAGAAGATCTATAATAATCTTTGAATTAAAAGCGTATAAAAGTATGAATTATTTTAAAATAACATTTGGGTATTGTTGACAATTTGTTTTCAATTCAATATAATGGCTAATAATTTAACAAATAACATACGTTGAAAGAGCCCAGTAGCAGTTTGTCACTGTTAATGAGAGAGCTAGGGGTTGCTGGAACCTAGCACAAACAAACTTGCGAATTACACTCTGGAGTATCTTAGGTAATGCTAAGCGGATTGGCAATCGATATTATTGCTAAGAGTGGTATGAGTAGCTATGCTATTTATACAAACTGGGTGGTAACACGGTGAATAATCGTCCCTATGTCATAGACATAGGGACTTTTTGTTTTCAAAAAAATAGAGGAGATGACAAAAGATGAATATTATTGATGAATTAGAATGGCGCGGCGCCATTAATCAACAGACGGACGAAGAAGGGTTACGTAAGCTAGTAGAAGAGAAACAGATTTCACTATACTGCGGAGTTGATCCGACTGGTGATAGTATGCATATTGGACATTTAATTCCGTTTATGATGATGAAGAGATTCCAGTTAGCTGGCCATCATCCAGTTATTTTAATTGGTGGGGCAACAGGAACGATTGGTGATCCGAGTGGACGTCAATCAGAACGTCAACTTCAAACGTTAGAAGTAGTTCAGCATAATGTGGATGCGTTAACAGCGCAAATGAAAAAGCTATTTGATTTTGGCGGAAATAGCGAAGTGAAGATGGTAAATAACTACGACTGGACACATGAAATAAACATTATTGAGTTTTTACGTGATTACGGGAAGAACTTTAGCATTAATAGCATGTTAGCGAAGGATATTGTAGCAAGTCGTTTAGATACAGGAATTTCTTTCACGGAATTTACGTACCAAATTTTGCAAGCGATGGATTTCCATCATTTATACACGAAAGAAGATGTTCAACTGCAAATTGGTGGTAGTGACCAATGGGGAAATATTACGAGTGGTTTAGATTTAATTCGTAAGTTAGAAGGGCACGAAGCGAAAGTATTCGGATTAACGATTCCGTTATTACTGAAATCAGATGGTACGAAGTTCGGTAAATCAGCAGGTGGTGCAGTTTGGCTTGATCCTGAAAAAACAACACCATTTGAATTTTACCAGTTTTGGGTGAATACAGATGACCGTGATGTAGTGAAATACTTGAAATACTTTACGTTCTTAACGAAAGAGCGCATTGATGAATTGGCAACGAAGGTAGAAACAGAGCCTCATAGACGTGAAGCGCAAAAAGTATTAGCGGAAGAAATGACGAAATTCGTTCATGGAGAAGAGGCCTTCCTGCAAGCTGTGAAAATTACAGCAGCGTTATTTAGCGGAGATATTAAATCATTAACAGCTGATGAAATTGAGCAGGGCTTTAAAGAGATGCCAACATTCCAGTCTTCAAAGGAGACGAAAAATATCGTAGAATGGCTAGTCGATTTAGGAATTGAGCCATCTAGACGACAAGCACGTGAGGATATTAATAATGGAGCTATTTCGATGAATGGCGAAAAAGTAACGGATGTGGGTACAGATGTTACTGTAGAAAATTCATTTGATGGACGATTTATTATTATTCGTAAAGGGAAGAAGAACTACAGCTTAGTGAAGTTAGGAGAATAATTTGTGTGAAAGGATGGGAGTAGGAAGAATACTTCCATCTTTTCATATACACAATTTAGACATAAAATAATCAGTAAATTTAGATAATTAAAAGGGTTATAATATTCTTCTGCCGAATAAATAAGTTAGAGAAAATTACGGACAAAAATAGCCCGAACCATGCAGGGCATGATTCGGGCTTATATTCAGATTAGTAAGCTAAGCTGAATAGACCTTTAATGTGTGATAAGTAACGAACGTTACTTGCTTCTTTCATTAATGAAGCTGGTAAGCCTTTAAGTGGAGTATTGCTTGCTCCAATTGTAGCAACAGCATCTTTACGCCCTAGACTAGCAAGTGTTCCAGAGTTTACAGGTGCGAACTCTTCGAATGCTTTGCCTTCTAGTGCTGCGTATAAGTTGTATCCAATTAACTCACCCATTTGCCAAGCGATTTGTGCAGTTGGTGGGTATGGACGTCCGTCTGGAGCGAAGACAACAGCGCTGTCTCCAGCAACGAATACGTCTTTGTGAGAAGTAGATTGTAGGTATGCATCAACTGTTGCACGGCCACGGTTTACTTCAAGACCTGATTCACCGATTAATGGGTTACCTTGTACGCCGCCTGTCCAAACGAATGTGTTAGCAACAAGTTTTTGACCGTCTTTTAAGTCGATTTCATTGCCAGCAACGTTTGTTACAGGAAGACCTGTTAAGAATGTAACACCGCGTGCTTCTAGGCTAGTAGTTGCACGTTCGATTAAGTGGTCTGGTAATACTGGAAGGATTTTTGGACCTGCTTCAACAAGAAGAAGTTTAACTTCTTTTGGATTTACGCCGTGGCTTTTTGCAAGTTTAGGCATAATGTCAGCAAGCTCACCAACTAGCTCAACGCCAGTTAATCCGCCACCACCGATTACGATTGTAGCATCAGCTTCGTTTTTCGTTTTCGCGTATTCACGAATACGGTCTTCAACGTGTTTGTAGATTTTGTTTGCATCAGCAGCAGATTTTAATACCATGCTGTTTTCTTCTAGTCCTGGAATACCGAAGTAAGCAGTTTTACTTCCTAAAGCAACTACAAGTGCGTCGTAAGATAAAGTAGTGCCACCAGCTAGTTTAATTTCTTTGCTATCAACTGAGAATGACTCAACTGTTGCGATTTTAAGATCGATGTCTTTACCTTTGAAAAGCTTTGTAAGTGGCATTGCAATTGCTTGCTCAGCGACGTTACCAGCTGCAAGGCGGTGTAGTTCAGTGATGATTTGGTGTGTTGGGTATTGGTTAATCACTGTAACTTGTGCTTCTGATTTGCTGTAATATTTACGTACGTTTAAAGCGGCAAGAAGACCGCCATAACCAGCGCCTAAGATGACAATTTGTTTTGACATAGTATGATATCCCCCGTCTTTACTAATTGTTGTTATAAGTTAACTTATTTATTGTTACGTTCTGCACTAATTTGAAGATATGCGTTCACAAAGCGGAACATTTTTTGTGCTTGTGGGTCTTTTAGTAATTTTAATAGACCGAACAGGCCGATAACTTCGTTGCTTTCGTCAGCACGATCTTTCGCTTCGATAGCAGTTGCAGCCATGCCTTTCACTGTATCTTTTACAGGTTCTACAAGCTCTGTGATTGCACTAACAGTGTCGCTTTTTAATACTTCATCAGTAGCAACAGTTTGAGCGAAGTCATAAGACTTAGTTAAAATGTTAACAAGCTCAGTTAATTTTGGAAGCTGTTCTACTAGTGTAGTTAATGATTCTTGTACCTCAGGTTTTAACAACTGATCAAGTACATCAAGTTGTCCTTGGCTAGCAGAAATTTGTACAGTTTCTTGTTCTGGCTTTGTTTGAGTCATAGTTTCTGGCATCTCCAATTCTCCTTTACGATAGCAATACTCTTATTTTTGATAGGTAAGATAGTAAACGTTTGCGAAACTTTATACAAAGTTTCACAAAGCACAATAAAATGCCTTTAAATTTATGCCAGCAAGTAAGCTGAAATCATAAATCCAAAACCATAATGTCCTACCTATTATTTATGAACTGTCCGATACATGGCTTGTCCGCATAATGGAAAGTTCCTTTATCGGAAAGTGTATATAATATATATCCTATATTATATACTATATACACCTATGTTAACATAAAAATGATTCCTAATTATTTGATATTAAGCGTATAATGTAGTACTGACAAGGCGTGAAAGCGCATAAATTATTTTGTTAAGGTTAGAAAGGTACGTATATATAAATAAAAAAAGGAAAAAATGGACAAATTTATGTTCATTTTTTCCTTTTTTTATTGTTCACCTTCTGTAATTAGCATCGATGTGTTACCGCTTTTTTCAAGGTGGCATTCGCCCCAAGTACAAAGGGAATCAAGAATGGATTCTAAAGACCAACCGTAGTCTGTAAGAGAATATTCTACTTTCGGTGGTACTTGATTGTATACCTTTCTTTGAATAACTCCGTCTTCTTCTAATTCGCGTAATTGCTGTGTTAACATCTTTTGTGTAATACCAGGCATGAGACGTTTTAATTCACTCGTTCTCTTTGTACCTTTCGTTAAGTGGCAAAGAATAACGACTTTCCATTTTCCGCCGATAACCTCTAAAGTCGCTTCAACGGGAATATTATATTTCTTCATATAAAAAAATCTCCTTTGATGAATATAGATTTCAGTTCTCCAACAAAAGAAGCCAAATAATTTAAATGTTACTAAAAAGTACCTATAGCACTTTAAAGTACGTACTTTTTATCATGTTGAATATGTTCCATAATAGCATACGTAAGAGGGAAATGAGTAGTACGGTACTAAAAAGTGCCTATGTTACTTTTTGGTACCTATCGTACTTTAAAGTGCGTTCTTCAAAAAAAGAGTGAAGCCATTCATAATAGCATATATCAGCAGTAACATTATTTTTGTAGAAGAAAAAAGGCCTTTTTTCATACTATTATGATTGGATTTCTCGTATTAAGGAGGAGTTCAAGTGAATTCATATACAGTATCTTCTTCGGTAGTACAGACGAATCGGAGAAGCATGTTTGCTTTATTAGCACTAGCAATTAGTGCGTTTGGAATTGGTACAACCGAATTTATTAGTGTCGGTTTATTACCATCTATTTCAGAGGATTTACATGTTTCTGTTACAACAGCGGGTTTAACCGTTTCTTTATATGCATTAGGAGTAGCGTTTGGTGCCCCAGTATTAACGTCATTAACAGCTAGTATGTCGCGAAAGGCGTTATTAATGTGGATTATGATTATTTTCATTATTGGTAATGGAATTGCGGCAGTGGCAACAAGTTTTACTGTGTTGCTTATCGCAAGGGTTGTATCTGCGTTTGCACACGGCGTTTTTATGTCGATAGGATCCACAATTGCGGCTGCGCTTGTACCAGAGAATAAACGTGCGAGTGCAATTGCATTTATGTTTACTGGTTTAACTGTTGCGACCATTACAGGCGTACCGATTGGAACATTTATCGGTCAACAATTTGGTTGGAGAACATCGTTTATGGTAATTGTGGCAATTGGAATCGTTGCCTTAATCGCCAATAGTATGCTAATTCCTTCTAACTTAAAAAAAGGTACGTCTGTATCATTTCGCGATCAATTCAAACTGATTACGAATGGAAGGCTATTACTTGTATTTATTATTACTGCATTAGGATACGGGGGAACATTCGTAACGTTTACGTATTTATCTCCGCTATTACAAGAAGTAACAGGATTTAAATCAAGTACCGTTACAATTATTTTGTTAGTGTACGGAATTGCAATTGCGATTGGGAATATGGTTGGCGGGAAATTATCAAATCATAATCCGATTCGAGCATTATTTTACATGTTCTTTATTCAAGCAATTGTATTATTTGTTTTAACATTTACAGCGCCATTTAAAGTCGCTGGACTCATCACAATTATTTTTATGGGACTATTTGCGTTTATGAATGTTCCTGGGCTACAAGTGTATGTCGTTATCTTGGCTGAGAGATTTGTTCCAAGTGCTGTTGATGTGGCATCAGCGATTAACATTGCAGCATTTAACGCAGGAATTGCTCTTGGTGCTTACTTGGGCGGTATTGTAACGAACTCGTTAGGGTTAATTCATACGGCCTGGGTAGGCGGCATCATGGTAGCGGGGGCTGTTATTTTAACAGCGTGGAGTATGACATTAGAAAAAAGAGATCAAGTGAAATAAGGGAGAGAAAATATAATGAAAAATTTACAAAGTACAACAACATTGCATAACGGTGTAGAAATACCTTGGTTCGGTTTAGGGGTATTTAAAGTAGAAGATGGACCAGAACTTGTAGAAGCAGTAAAATCGGCGATTAAAGCAGGATACCGCAGTATTGATACAGCTGCGATTTATGGAAATGAAAAAGCAGTTGGAGAAGGAATTCGCGCTGGTATAAAAGAAGCCGGGATTACTCGAGAAGATTTATTTATTACTTCAAAAGTGTGGAATTCGGATCAAGGATATGAAACGACACTTGCTGCATATGAAGAGAGCTTAAAAAAATTAGAGCTAGATTATTTAGACTTATATCTTGTCCATTGGCCTGTAGAAGGGAAATACAAAGATACGTGGAGAGCGTTAGAAACACTGTATAAAGAAGAACGTGTGCGTGCAATTGGCGTAAGTAACTTCCAAATTCATCATCTGAAAGACGTATTAGCAGGTGCAGAAATGAAACCAATGATTAACCAAGTGGAATATCACCCTCGTTTAACACAAAAAGAATTACAAGCGTTCTGTAAAGAGCAAGGTATTCAAATGGAAGCATGGTCACCACTTATGCAAGGTCAATTATTAGATAACGAAACATTACAAGAAATTGCTGATAAGTATGATAAAACGACAGCTCAAATCATTTTACGTTGGGATCTTCAAAATGAAGTTGTAACAATTCCGAAATCAACGAAAGAACACCGCATTATTGCAAATGCTCATATATTTAATTTTGAATTAACGAAAGAAGATATGGAGAAAATTGATGCGTTAAATGAAAATCATCGCGTTGGTCCAGATCCTGATAACTTTGATTTCTAAACTTATAGTGGAGAGAAGGGGTGCAAACAGTTTGCACTCTTTTTTGTTTTGCTTATGCATAAAAAAAGTTTCTAACTAAATAATAAGCAGAAGAAAATTTGTTATTTCATAAGGGGTTGTAAACATGAATATAAAAAGATCGTTCAAGCTAATGGCCGCTTTTTTGAGTGTTTTATTTGTATTTGCGAACTTATTATTTCCACTTCAAAAAGCATTCGCGGAAGTTATGGATCATACAAAGTATGAAATGGATTGGAGTTATAGTAGGTCAAAGAAGAAACCAATTCGAACAGAGCTTATTAAAACAGCAGATGGAAAAATTGCCTTTTGCTTAAATGTAGATTTGAAATCTCCAAGCGGTCAAGATTTACCGGAAATGGGCAAAGTGGATATTAATGTATACCGTGTACTGTTAAATGGGTATCCGCAAAAGAGTCCACAAGAATTAGGTGTTTCTGATTGGAGAGAGGCACATTATGCAACGCAGCTTGCAGTATGGAATGCGTTAAAACAAATTGATATTAATGATTTAGATTTCCGTAATAAAAATGTAGAAAAGGTAACGAAAGATATCGTTGTAAAAGCAAGTGCTAGTGAAGAATTACAAGAAATTACGATGAGCGTAATACCGTCAGAAGAACAACAAGCAGTGTTGAAAAATGATTTCTTTGAAACAGGTTTATATACAGTAGAAACAAATGCGAAAAGCGGAACATATAAAGTGCAAGCAACAGGTGCACCAGAAGGCGCGAAATTTGTAAATGAAAAGGGCGAAGCAAAAACGGAATTTAATGTAGGAGAAAAGTTCCGCATCTTAATTCCGAAACAAACACCAGCTGGTGGGTTTAGCTTTAAAGTATTAGGAAATTTAACAAAGTTACAAGGGATTGCACATAAAGGGACACCGACTATTCAAAATGCAGTTGTATTACTTGAGCGTAGTGAAGAAAAAACAAGTCCGGAGTTATCGGTAAGTTGGAAAACAACAAATGGTCATGAGAATAATAAACCACATACTCCAAATGAACCACATAAACCGAATCAAAAGAGATAATGAAAAAGCATTGGCTTGTGCCAGTGCTTTTTTATATGAATTTTAAAATTATATCAGGAAAATTATATGTAGAATGAAAGCGCTGTTTATACAGTTTGAACTTTATTTTGAAGTAATATAAATATAGTAAAATCCAAACGTTAAAATTAATAGATTTCATTCGCAAAATTGTAACATTATTCTGATTGAAAAGGCTATCAAACAAAGTATAAAGCGTGTAAAATTCAGTTGAAAAAAATACCTATATATGGTCATGTACGAAGAATATGTAATATTCTATTTGTTATTTACAACTTTAGATGTATAGATGAAAATACTGAAAATATATCGTTTATTATTCTCTTTTTATGTAGAGAGAACTCATCACAAGAAGAGAGAAGTGAGGAGGATACAGTACATAAAAATTTTTATAATATAAGAAAGCGAATACATGGAGAGAGATGCGGTAGTAAATGATACAGGTGCGCGAGGTGTTAGTCTATTCACTAAATGTTTTTATAAAAATAATAGGATTTCTTATTAGATGAATATACATAGGATGGTTTCTCTAAATAAAGGAACAGGGGACACAGATTATGTCGAAGAAAAAGAGTAGTAGGGTATTAGTGGCTGGGATATGTATATCTACATTATTATCGCCAGTAGCTTTCGAAGCATCGAAAGGATATGCAGCACCTTTGGAAGAAAATAAAGGTGGAAAATTAGAAGAGGTTAAAGAGAATAAGTTTGAGCAAAGGACGTTTCATGTACCTGGAAAAGGTGATATAGAAAAGGAAACGAAACGCTTAAAAGTAAGTTTTCACCTTTCGGTTAACGAACCGACTGGAATTTATGCAGCGCCAAACGAAGAGATTACAATTGAAATAAAAGGAACGCAGTCTATTCAAGCTTTTATAGGAACGAGATCATATGGTGAAAAGGACCCTGAAAAGTTTGATTTAAAACCTGGTAAAAATGTTATTTCATCACCAAATGGTGGTATTTTATATTTTTACAATATGAACGATGAAGGTGAGGTAACGGCTTCTGTTACGAATGGTGGTAGCCATTTTCCTTTGTTTATTTTAGGTAAGCATACGAAAAAAGATTTTGATGAAATGTTGAAGAAATATAAGGATCCTTATGCAGTTGAATTAAAAGGGGAGAGAAGTTTAATTACTGCGAGTTATAATGCTGTTCAAGATCATATGAACGATACAGATCCAACAAAGTTAATGAAATTACATGATAAGATTATTCGTTTGGAAAATGCAGTAGCAGGATTATCTGAGGACGGTATTGGAGTCGCAAAATCTCCAAATCATTACGTTCAGTTTGTTGAAAAACGGAATCCGGATGAAGATGATTATATGTTTGCAACAGATTATCGTACAGCATATATCCCAAAAGTAATGAATAGAGTATTGGATTTAGAAGTACTTGAAAAGGATGGTTGGGGACCATGGCATGAAGTTGGACATTTACATCAACAAAGGCCGTGGGACTGGGATGCTGTTGGGGAAGTAACAGTCAACATTTATTCTTTAGCAGTACAAAAAGCATTAGGGAATAAACTAGACATGGAAGAACATTATGAAAAATCATTTGAGTATTTAGAAAGACCTATTGCCGAAAGAGTAATTGATGAAATTGATCCGCTTACGATGTTTTGGCAATTAAATATCGTTTATGGGGAAGATTTTTATCCTACATTGCATCAAGCGTATCGCTTGTTATCTGAAGAGGAAATGCCTACTTCTGATGAAGAGAAAAAGCAAATGTTTGTTTATATGACATCAAAAGTGGCAGGACAAAATTTAGTTCCATTCTTTAAAGAATGGGGATTAACTCCAAGTGATGAGACTAGAGAAAAAATAGAAAAATTAAATTTACCTAAATTAGAAAAAGAAATATGGAAAGCTACAGATAGTAATGATATTCGCGAGAAGCAAGTTGAACCGTATAAAGTTCCGTATGGTGAACCTGCTAATGAGGTACAAAACCTTGTAGTTGGTACGAATTTTGATGAAGAAAAAGCGGGTAAACTTGTTCAAAATTTAGGTGAGAATGTAAAAGTAACAGGTAAGATTATATGGTCTAAATTAGACGCTGGAAAACAGGAAGTGTTAGTAGAAATTGAGGATGAGAAGGGAAATAAAAATTCAATTCCTGTTCAAGTTAATGGTATTTATGGTGACAGTATCATTTTTCAAGGAATTTCAAATGATGTAATGTCAACAGTGACGCTTCGTCACAATGAAAAAGAATTAAATGTAAACTTTACTAGTAATAAAATACATTACCATTTTGAAAAAGAAGCATATATGGGTTTGACAGTATATGATCGAAATGGAATTGAAAAGAAACGTGTATCAGCAGAAGGGCAAGAAACTGGAAAAAGATTTGCTGAACTAAATGGAGTGGATTTTGAATATGGAGATGTAGTGAAAGTGTATCATGCCGAGTCAGGTCGTTTAATTTGGTACAAAAATAGTGAGTTAGTTGGAAAAGGAGATAAGAAAAAGTTTAAAGAAATTTCCTTCAAGATTACTCCAAATGGCTTAGAACAAGTGCAATAATAAAAAAAGCTCGTAAAACATTATGTTTTACGAGCTTTTTTTATTACTCAGCTTCAGAAACTACTTTGAACAATTGCAATAATAAATAAAGCTCTTAAAATTATGTTTTACGAGCTTTTTTTATTACTCAGCTTCAGAAACTACTGTGAAGCGTTCGTTTACGTGTTTTGGATTTTCGATTTCATCAAGTGCTGCAACTGCGAAGTCTTCGTAACTTACGTAGCTATCACCTTTTGCGTTAACAAGAAGGTTGTCTTTGCCAGCTGTATAAGAGCCTGTGCGTTTTCCTAATGCAAATAGTGCAGAAGGGCTGATGAATGTCCAAGTTATATCGTTTGTTTGTTGCAAGATTTCTAAGTTTTTACCTTGGTTTTGAGCTGTTGCAAGGTATTCATTTGGGAAACCTGGCGTATCAAATACACGCGTTGTTTTCTCTTCGTCTACAAATAAGCTTCCAGCGCCGCCAACTACAAGTAATTTTGTGTTAGGTGCACCTTTCATAGCTTCAATTAGTACGTTTCCTGCATCTACGTGAAGATGTTCTTCTCCTGCTGGAGCGCCGAATGCATTTACAACTACATCAAATGCTTGTAGGTCATTAGATGTAAGAGCGAATACATCTTTCTCTAAAACTTTTATATTTTCTTCTGTAATTTTTGCAGCGTTTCTTACGATGGCAGTTACTTCATGTCCGCGATCTAATGCTTCTTTTAAAATACGACTTCCTGCTTTACCAGTTGCTCCGATGATTCCGATTTTCATAATAAATCCCTCCAAAGTGTTTTGTTAAAGTGTATATCTGAAAGTAAATGAATTTGTTGTAATAAGGTTTGTTACAACCTGATGTAATCATTATAGTTACAGGTTGGTGTTTTTGTCAATGGGGTAGTTTGTATATTTACTTTTTGTTTTAGTATGTACAGTTAAAGGGCGGAGAGTCATAAAAGATTGTTACGTTATAAATCGCTAACATTTGGAAAAACGAAAATTGTCGAAAAATGTTGATTTTTGAATATTTTTTAAATATAATTCGTTTTATGGAGAAAAAGGAGGGGGTAATTGCATGAATATTTTAGAACAATTTGTTTCATCAACGAATACAATTCTTTGGTCATATATTCTTATTGCAATGTTAATTGGTTTAGGTCTTTATTTTTCTATTAAATTGAAATTCGTACAAATTACTCATTTAGGAGAAATGGTTCGACTAATGAGTGATGGATTAACTGGAAAGACGCGTAAAAAAGGTAGTGTATCTTCTTTCCAAGCGTTCTGTATGAGTTCAGCAGCTCGTATTGGAATCGGGAACTTAGCCGGTGTAGCGTTAGCTATTTCTATGGGAGGACCTGGCGCAGTATTTTGGATGTGGGTGATTGCGATTATCGGGGCGTCTTCAAGTTTCGTGGAAAGTACGCTTGCGCAAATTTATAAAGTAAAAGATGGCAGTGGTTTCCGTGGTGGTCCTGCTTATTATATGGAAAAAGGTTTAAATAAACGTTGGATGGGAATTTGGTTCTCTATCCTTATTACGATTAGTTATGGTTTAATTTTTAACTCAGTACAAGCAAATACAGTAACATTAGCGTTTGAAAATGCATTTGGTATTGAGCGTTATATTGTTGGAATTGCATTAGCTGCATTAGTTGCGGTTATTATTTTTGGTGGTGTAAAAAGTATCGCACGTATGTCGGAAATGATTGTTCCGCCAATGGCGCTTATTTATATTGCGGTAGCTATTTTTGTTGTCATTAAAAACTTCTATTTAATACCAGATGTGTTTACTGAAATCTTTAAAGGTGCATTTGGTTTAGATTCAGCTGTAGGTGGCGGTATCGGTGCTGCGATGAAGTTTGGTATTCAGCGTGGATTATTTGCGAATGAAGCAGGTATGGGTAGTGCGCCGAACGCGGCTGCAACAGCGGATGTAACGCATCCGGCGAAACAAGGATTTATTCAAACGATTGGCGTATTAGTAGATACGTTCTTAGTATGTACATCAACAGCATTTATCGTACTATGTTCTGGTGCATATAAAGCAACAAATTTAGAAGGTATTGAATTAACGCAAAATGCATTAAGTTCACAAATTGGTCCGTGGGCAAGTAGCTTCTTAGCGATTATTATTTTCCTATTTGCTTTCAGTTCACTTCTAGGAAACTACTATTATGGTGAAACGAACATTGAATTCATTAAACAAAGTAAAACTTGGTTAACGATTTACCGTATTGCGGTAGTGGGAATGGTATTATTCGGTTCTGTTGCGACGCTTAAAGTCGTATGGAATATGGCGGATTTATTTATGGGACTAATGGTAATCACAAACTTAATTGCGATTACACTTCTTGGCCGATTTGCATATGCTGCTTTGGCAGACTATGTAAGGCAAAAGAAACAAGGAAAAGATCCGGTGTTCAGTGCAGATTCTATTCCGGGTTTAACGAATACAGAGTGTTGGGATAAGCCGGTTGTAAAAAATAAAGAAAAAGCAGTGTAATGAAAAGATGAGTATCGAGCAGAATTCGATACTCATCTTTTTTGTTGTAATACATGATGTAAAGTGTAATTCGGTTTGTTTTTCTTGCTATTTTTAGTATAGAAATAATTAGTTGAATAGGTGTAGGGATGTTTGTGCTATTTTCCTTGTTTTAGTATAGAAAAAAACAAACATGTCACATATGGTAACAATTTCATGTAAGAAAACCTTACATCTTTTTGTCGAAAATTGTTGATTGTTTAAAGTTTTTAGAATATAATTTTCTTATTGTGAAGAAGAGGGGGCAATGCAATTATGGATTTTTTAACTAATGTAATTGGGGATATAAATAATGTTCTTTGGTCATATATAATCATTGCGATGTTAATTGGGTTAGGACTTTATTTTTCATTTCGTGTGAAATTTGTCCAAGTTCGTTACTTCGGTGAAATGATTCGTTTGCTTGGGGATGGGGCAAGTTCGAAAACGAGGAAAGCACAAAAAGAGAAGAGTGGTGTATCATCGTTCCAGGCTTTTTGTATGAGTACAGCTTCTCGTGTAGGTACTGGTAACTTAGCTGGTGTAGCTATCGCAATCTCAGCAGGTGGACCAGGAGCAGTATTTTGGATGTGGTTAATTGCGGTAATTGGGGGTGCTTCTGCATTTGTAGAGAGCACATTAGCGCAAATTTATAAAGTAAAAGATGGGAATGCATTCCGTGGTGGTCCAGCTTATTATATGGAAAAGGGATTAAATAAGCGCTGGCTTGGAGCAATTTTCTCTGTTTTAATAACAGTAAGTTTCGGATTGATTTTTAACGCTGTACAGTCTAATACTGTAGCGGCTGCTTTTGATGGGGCATTCAAAACAGACAGTAGATTAGTAGGTCTGTTTATGGCTGGTTTACTTGCAATCATTATCTTCGGCGGAGTAAAACGTATTGCACGTGCGGTTGAAATGATTGTTCCAGTAATGGCAATTATATATGTAGCAGTAGCATTATTCGTTGTTGTAACAAACATTACGGCAATTCCGTATGTATTTAAAGAAATTTTCTTACATGCTTTCGGAATTAAAGAAGTAGTAGGTGGGGGATTAGGAGCTGCGATTTTACTAGGGGTAAAACGTGGATTATTCTCAAATGAAGCAGGTATGGGTAGTGCGCCGAACGCAGCTGCGACTGCAAACGTAACGCACCCAGTTAAACAAGGTTTCATTCAAACTTTAGGGGTATTTACAGATACATTATTAATTTGTAGTTGTACAGCATTTATCATTTTATTATCAGATGTGCCTGGAGCGGCTGATTTAAACGGAATTCAATTAACGCAACAAGCATTAAGTCAACATATCGGACCGTGGGCTTCTATATTTGTAGCAGTTGCAATCTTCTTGTTTGCATTTAGTTCATTAGTGGGTAACTACTACTATGGTGAAACGAATATTGAATTCTTAAATGGAAGTAAAGTGTTATTAAATGTATACCGCATTGCTGTACTTGGTATGGTTATGTTAGGATCTGTAGCAACAATTCAAATCGTTTGGGATTTAGCAGATTTATTTATGGGGATTATGGCTGTTATTAACTTAGTTGCGATCGTATTCCTTTCTAAGTACGCTTTCGCGGCATTATCAGATTACGTTAAGCAAAAGAAACAAGGAAAAGATCCAGTATTCTATGCGGAGTCTATTCCAGGTTTGAACAATACAGAGTGCTGGGATAAGCCAGCAGTAGCTGATAAAGAAAAAGCAGTATAATGAGGTGAGCATCAAGTGAAACTTGATGCTCATTTTTTTGTTTTATCCTGCTATTTGTGAACGGTAAAACTCTCGATTGATATGGGCTAATAATCAGTGGGGATGATGCTGATTAAAGTTTCGCTATATAATGTAAAAGACGAACATTCATGAACGTTTTATAATAAAATGTAATTTTTTTAAGAAAAGTGCGGATATGAGTTGTGATTTATGTTAGAATGGAAAATGCCTTTGAAACAAGAGGTTTTATGATCTTTCCTATCCGATTGAAGGTTTTAGAGGAGAAATGGAAAGTTCGGATTATTTCTTATTTCAAGTGGTCAGACGTTCAACGTTAATGAAGAGTTAAATGGAGGATTTTATTAATGAAGTTTGTTATGTTTCTTGTAGGATTGCTCGTTGTATTTGTACTCGGTTTTCTTATAAGTGCCGATCGAAAGAAGATTAAGTATAAACCAATCGCAATTATGCTTGTTATTCAGCTAGCGTTAAGTTATTTCTTATTAAACACGCAAGTTGGTTATATTTTAGTAAAAGGAATTTCAGATGGATTTGGCGCGCTTCTTGGATATGCGGAAGCTGGAATCGTTTTCGTATTTGGCGGTCTTGTTAATAAAGGAGAGGTTTCATTCTTCTTAACAGCGTTATTACCAATCGTATTCTTTGCCGTTTTAATCGGAATTCTGCAACACTTTAAAATTTTACCGATATTTATTCGTGCTATTGGTACTGCGCTAAGTAAAGTAAATGGTCTAGGAAAACTAGAATCATATAACGCAGTAGCAGCTGCCATTGTTGGGCAAGCGGAAGTATTTATTACAGTAAAAGATCAATTAAGTAAAATCCCAAAACATCGTTTATATACATTATGTGCATCTTCCATGTCGACAGTATCAATGTCAATCGTAGGTTCTTATATGAAAATGATCGAACCGAAATATGTAGTAACAGCACTTGTATTAAATTTATTTAGTGGTTTCATTATTATTCATATTATTAACCCGTACGATATTACAGAAGAAGAAGATACACTGAAATTAGAAAATAAGAAAAAACAGTCATTCTTTGAAATGCTAAGTGAATATATTATGCTTGGTTTCACGATTGCAATTACAGTAGCGGCAATGTTACTTGGTTTCGTAGCATTAATTACAGCAATTAATAGCTTGTTTGATTCAATGTTCGGTATTACATTCCAAGCTATTTTAGGATACATTTTCTCACCATTAGCATTTGTAATGGGTATCCCGCAAGCAGAGATGGTAACAGCGGGACAAATTATGGCAACAAAATTAGTATCAAACGAATTTGTTGCGATGCTGGATCTTGGAAAAGTAGCTGGTGATTTATCAGCTCGTACAGTTGGTATTCTTTCTGTATTCCTTGTATCATTTGCGAACTTCTCATCAATCGGAATTATCGCAGGTGCAACGAAAGGTATCGATGAAAACCAATCAAATGTTGTATCATCATTCGGTCTACGCCTTGTGTACGGTGCGACATTAGTAAGTATTCTATCAGCGATTATCGTTGGTGTTATGTTATAAACAAAGATGGCCCTAGCTTATAGCTAGGGCTATTTTTTATGGTAAATTTGCATGAAAAAACCAATTAGTTAGGAATATATTAACATATAAAAATCTTTTAAAATTTATATTGCATTTCGATTAGATAACGCTTACAATTTGATTTGTAGGTGGTATCAATTTCAGACTTTCAAGTAGGGTAGGAGAGAAGAAGCTACCTTTTATAAATTGCAATTTATGTAAACGCTTACTGATTTTAGAAAACAGTTGAATAATATTTAGGGGTTTTAAATTTTTTTAACACCAATGGTCAGACGTCATTCGTTATACGACCAATAACTCGTGGGAGAAGTGGAGGATTCACATATGAAGATCGTAATGTTTCTAGTCGGTTTACTTGTAGTATTTGTACTAGGGTTCCTTATCAGTTCAGATCGTAAGAAAATTAAATATAAACCAATTGCACTTATGCTTGTCATTCAATTGGTACTTGCGTATTTCTTACTAAATACAAAGGTCGGATTTGTATTAGTAAAAGGGATTGCAGATGGATTTGGCGCTATTTTAAAATTTGCGGAAGCAGGGGTTAATTTCGTATTTGGTGGTTTAGCAAATGATGGACAAGCACCATTCTTCTTAACAGTATTATTACCAATTATTTTCTTAGCAGTATTAATCGGGATCTTACAACATATTAAAGTTTTACCGATTATCATCCGTGCAGTCGGTTTCCTATTAAGTAAAATTAACGGCTTAGGGAAACTAGAATCATATAATGCAGTAGCAGCTGCAATCGTTGGTCAAGGTGAAGTATTCATTACAGTAAAAGATCAACTAAGCAAATTACCGAAAAATCGTTTATACACACTTTGTGCATCTTCCATGTCAACAGTATCGATGTCAATCGTCGGTTCTTACATGAAAATGATAGATCCAAAATATGTAGTAACAGCACTTGTATTAAACTTATTTAGTGGATTCATTATCGTTCATATTATTAATCCATATGACGTAAAAGAAGAAGACGACATTTTAGAATTACAAGAAGATAAAAAACAAACATTCTTTGAAATGTTAGGCGAATATATTATGCTTGGTTTCTCTATCGCTGTAACAGTAGCGGCAATGTTAATCGGTTTCGTAGCATTAATTACAGCAATTAACGGTGTATTCGATTCAATTTTCGGAATCACATTCCAAAGCATTTTAGGATATGTCTTCTCACCATTAGCATTCGTAATGGGTATTCCAACATCAGAGATGCTAACGGCAGGACAAATTATGGCAACGAAATTAGTAACGAACGAATTCGTTGCAATGCTTGACCTTGGAAAAGTAGCTGGTGATTTATCAGCTCGTACAGTAGGTATTTTATCTATCTTCCTTGTATCATTTGCGAATTTCTCATCAATCGGAATTATCGCAGGTGCAACGAAGAGTATCGATGGCAAACAAGCAAACGTTGTATCTTCATTCGGATTAAAACTTGTATACGGTGCAACGTTAGTAAGTATATTATCAGCGATTATCGTTGGGGTTATGCTTTAATAAATTAAGAAAAGCAATGAGCGTAGGCTCATTGCTTTTTTATTTAACTTGCTCTATCTAAGTCTCTTTTAAATTGTGGTTTCTCCAAATAAGTTCCAAGCCTCCATATATACTCAACAGGACCCATTCGATATTTTCGCAGCCAATATGTGCTAACAAATAATTGAATTGTATAGATTCCAATCGTTAAAAGAATACCGAAGAAATATCCTATTTTACCGAATAAGCCAAAGCCGTATGCGTAAAAAATTGTTGTTGTGATAATGGACTGGGCTAAGTAATTACTAACCGACATTTTTCCCATATTGGCCATGTATGTTAGTAGACGGGTTGCTTTTTTGTAATGGAATAATAAAATAATTGTGCTTCCGTAAAAGAAGGTCATGGTTACTGGTGTAAGGCCGTCTTGTAACATAAGTACAATAGGATGTTTGACGAACATAGCTGAAATTTTGATTGTAAAAGAGAAAATACCAGTAAGAAGCCAGATCCTTTTGACAGCAGAGATATGTTTATCAATCTCAAATAACCACCCTTTTTTTCCTACGTACATACCGATTAAGAAAAGTGGAGATAGGAAAATGAGTGTAAAAAGTGTTATAAAGGTTAATCCGAAGAAACCGTCAATGCCTATATATTCGAAAGGATTTTCAGTTAACCTAAAGTTGACATGATCCATATAGCTTCCAGTCTCATGAACTTTATGTTCTTTTTCAATATAAGGAGCAAAATCAGTAACATTTGTATTTGGGTCAGTTGAATAAGTCATAAGTGTAAGGAGTGCGAGTAGAATAGTTGCCCAAATTAATAATGTTTTTGGCTTTCTGTTTATAAACATCAGTAAGAAAATCCCGATGAGGCCATATGAGAATAAAATATCCCCGGACCAAATGAGCACGCCGTGAATAAAACCTAGTAGTAAAAGAATAAGAATACGACGTAAATATGTAGGGGAAAACTTTTTTCCTTTTGCGACAATGCTTTTTTGTAACAAAATAATGCTAAGACCAAATAAAAAAGAGAATAAAGAAATGAAATTTTGTGTGCCGAAAAATTGAATAAACCAATTAGCACCTTTATCGAGTCCGCCAAATATATAGGATGGTTTTTCATTAGCGAAGAACCCGAATTGAATTAATGTTATATTAACAAGTAAAATACCAAATAAAGCGAAGCCACGCATGGCGTCAACAACTTCTACACGTTGATTCATTTTTTCTCTCCTCGTATATTATTTTATATTGAAAATAATACCATTTTATAGTGGGCGCTATGTCAAATATGAGGAAATTTAAGGTGATTTTAAGCTAGAGAGAAAATAAAAAAATCACCTTAATACATTCATTAAGGTGATTGAAATACTATTCAGCTGGAGGCGTAAATGTACGTTTCTCTAATTCAGCGTCTAGCATAAATAATGCGTTTGAATCGCTTGTAATACGTTTTAATTTTTGGATGATGCTATCGAATGAAGATTCTTCTTCTACTTGCTCATCGACGAACCATTTTAAGAATGTAATTGTTGCATGCTCACGCTCATCCCAAGCGATATCAGATAAGTTGTAAATACGCTTCGTTACTTCACGCTCGTGCTCAAGTGCCACTTCAAAAGCGTTCAGTACAGATTCATACTCGTTATTCGGATTATCAAAACCAGTAATAATAGCGCGCTCACCGCGGTCATTAATGTAGTTGTAAAGCTTCATTGCGTGGAAACGTTCTTCTTCAGCTTGTACAAGGAAAAAGTTAGCGAATCCATCATAGCTCTCAGCTGTACAGTAAGCAGCCATTGCCATATAGGCGTGGGCAGAGTAAAATTCAAAATTCATTTGATCGTTTAATGCGTCGTGTAATTTTTTAGATAACATAAAATCCCCCTTAGTATTGTGACAAGAACATTATACCATAATTGATAATATTCTCATTTGGATACTTCGAACCTTTTCGAAAGCTTTGTGACGTGTGCCTCCATAATGTCTTGTAAATCTAAATCATATTTTTGTGAAAGAATAATAAGATTAGATAGTACATCACCAAGTTCTTCTTTTAACTCTTGTTTTAGTTCTTCTTCTGTTTTCACTTTTTCGTCAGGACGATCACGGCCAATTTCGATTGCGCGAACAACGCGTGAAACTTCTCCAACTTCCTCTGTTAAGAAATTTAAGCGAATAAAGGAATTATACTGTGACCAGCTTCGTTTTTCGTAAAATTCCTCCACCCATCTTTGAAATGCGACGATATCCATTTCTTCCTCATCCCTTCAATATGTTGTACAATATTTATTGTATCATAACAATATATAGTTTCGGGGTGTAGGAATGAGAAAGATTTGTGTGTTTGCAGGTTCCAACTTAGGGGAGAGACCTGAATTTAAAGAGCAGGCAATAGCGTTAGGAAAAATGTTTGTTGAGAACGATTATGAGCTTGTATACGGTGGTTCTTGCGTTGGATTAATGGGAGAAGTGGCAAACGAAGTTCTTCGCTTAGGCGGACGTGTAACAGGTGTTATGCCGCGCGGTCTATTCCGAGGAGAAATTGTTCATACAGGGCTAACAGAATTAATTGAAGTAGAAACGATGCACGAGCGCAAAGCGAAAATGGCAGAGCTTGCGGATGCTTTTATTGCATTACCAGGCGGATACGGAACGTTTGAAGAGCTATTTGAAGTAGTATGTTGGTCACAAATTGGTATACATAATAAGCCGGTTGGTTTATTGAACATAAAAGGCTTTTATGGACCAATTTTGCAAATGGTTGAACGTGCAGCAGAAGAAGGATTTATGAATCCATCAAATAAAGAGTTGATCGTTTCAGCTGAGACGGCAGATAAACTAATTCATGCAATCCAAAATTATGAGCGTCCTGTTTTAGGAACGAAGTGGAAGCAGCTATCATAATACAATTTTATAGATATTTTTGGAAACACATGTCATTTTACTTTGAAAAGGCATGTGTTTTTAATTTGGTTAAATATGTTAATGTTAAGATATAATGTTTTTAGAAAAGGAGAAATAGATGGAGGAGTTTGTGTATTTACGTCCTGTTTTTAAAAGTATATTAGTAGCATCTATTCTTGTTATGCTAATTGTTTCAACACAGAAGAAAGAGCTAATTAATGAATTTTCGCTTTGGTTTATTTCGATATTGTGTATCGGTGTTGCCGCGATAACGTTGTTTATGTCTGGGTTTATCGTTGATGAGTATAATCTAGCTGGGGATGCACAGAGTTTTGGCATGTTTATTGCAATTGGCTGTATTAGCGGTTTGAATTTTATTATTTATTATAGACGGCAATAAAAGAAGGCATTCTGTATTACTTTGGAATGCCTTTATCACTTTGATTACTTTGTTTTTTGTACAGGTACCAGCCACCCCAGCCGCCACCAATTGCTACAACAACGAGGAAAGCATAGTCTTTAACCTCGACACGTATATTGAAAATATTAGCTATAAGTAAGAGAATCCCAACTGTTATTAACGCAAAAAATGCTCTAATTAAGTAGTCTTTCAACTGAACCACTCCCGCCATTTAAGTAGTAAATGATGAATATGGAAAAGCTTTTTTGGATCTATTTTACTAAAGGATGTTACCTATATTTTAACATAAAAGGGATTGTAATATATTGATAAAAGTAGAGGAGAGGGGTGCTAATATTGTCGTGTTTTGTCGATAAGTCGATATATTGGAAAAATCGCTGATATATTTAATAGAATCGCCGATATAATGCAAAAATCGCTGATGTAAATTTCATGTACTGATATGCGCGATTAACCCCATAGAAAAAAGCGACTCTGAACGAGCCGCTTCCGCTTTAAATGATATCCAGCTCCGGTGACTAGAACAGTCGGTCATTTCGCGCCTTCCTGTGAGGCAAAAAGCGCCTCTTCGTCAGGAGCTCCAATGCCCTCTTGTTCTGAGCAAGTCACCTCCGCTTTTAATATTATCCAGCTCCAGCGGCTAGAATCTCCGGTCATTTCGCTCTCTCGCTCGAAGCAAAAAGCGCTTCAAGGTCGAGAGCTCCAATGCCCTCTTGTTCTGAGCAAGCCGCTTCCACTTTTACATAATATCCAGCTCCAGCGGCTAGAATCTCCGGTCATTTCGCTCTCTCGCTCGAAGCAAAAAGCGCTTCAAGGTCGAGAGCTCCAATGTCCTGCGATTCTGAGCAAGCCGCTTCCGCTTTTAAATATATTATTGATTCAAGAACGCGCGTAGCATCCAAGCGTGTTTTTCTAGTTCTGTGTAGATGCCTAGTAGTAGGTCAGATGTCATTTCGTCATCAGAGTTTTGAGCGATTTCCATGCCTTTTTTCAGTTCGACTAGCATCATTTCGTAGTCTTTCATAATTGATTCAACCATTCCTTCTGCAGTTTCGCCGTATGCTGCTTCTTGAATAGAAGATAGTTCTAAGTATTCTTTCATTGTTGCTACTGGTTTGCCGCCAATTGCTAAAATGCGTTCTGCAATTTCGTCGATGTGAGTAGCTGATTCTGTGTAAAGTTCTTCGAATTTTTCGTGTAATGTGAAGAATTGAGGTCCTTTTACGTACCAATGGAAGTTGTGTAATTTTGTGAATAAAACGCTCCAGTCTGCTACTTGTTTGTTTAATACTTCGATTACTTGTTTGTTCATTATGATCAATCTCCTTTTGAGTTGTTATGTTATATCAATTACTAATTTATAATTATTATAATCTAGTAATTTGTATAAATCAACCCTTTTGCTGGAATTAATTTGAACAAATTATGAACTGTTATAAATAAAAATCCCTATTACTGTGGAGTAATAGGGATTTTTATTTTGATATATAGCTCTTGTTCTAAACGAGCCACTTTCGCTTTTAATGATGTCCAGCTCCAGCGTCTAGAATCTCCGGTCATTTCGCTCTCTCGCTCGAAGCAAAAAGCGCTTCAAGGTCGAGAGCTCCAATGTCCTGCGATTCTGGACGAGCCGCTTCCGCTTTTAATTATTACACAGCCTTCTGTTTCTCTTCTACATCCTGTCCATCCCAACACTCTGTATTCTGTAAGCCAGGGATAGAACTTGCAACGAAGACAGGATCTTTTCCTTGTTTCTTTTGCTTTATATAGTCTACTAAAGCTGCGTATGCAAACTTGCTAAGGAATGAGATGGCAATTAAGTTTGTGAATACCATTAGTCCCATAAAGAAATCAGCTAAACTCCAAACTGTTTGAAGGGCAGCGATAGATCCGAAGAACACCATTCCGACAACTGCAACACGATAAATCAGTAACCATGTTTTGCTTTCTTTAATGAATGCGATGTTTGTTTCACCATAATAGTAGTTTCCTAGTAAAGAACTGAAAGCGAATAGGAAAATAATGATCGCTAAGAAAGTACTTGCCCACGGTCCGATTTGTGAACTTAATGCACTTTGTGTTAATTCAATACCTTGTAAATTTGTTCCTTTGTACAGTCCGGAACATAATACGATAAATGCTGTTGATGTACATACTAAGAATGTGTCCACGAAAACACCTAATGCTTGAACAAGTCCTTGTTTTACAGGATGAGATACATCTGATGTTGCTGCTGCGTTAGGAGAACTACCCATACCTGCTTCTGTCGCGAATAGACCACGCTGAATTCCGAACTTGATTGCTGCTCCAATACCACCAGCGATAGCTTGGTCTAAACCGAATGCACCATTAAATATTTCCATAAAAATGCTTGGTAACATAGTGAAGTTGTTAATAACGACAAAAATTGCCACACCAATATAAATAATTGCCATTGGAGGAACAATCATTTCTGTAATACGTGAAATGCTCTTGATACCACCGAAAATAATAACTGCAACTAATAAAGCTAATAGAGCTCCTACGATCGTTCGCTCTAATCCAAAAGCATTTTCAAACGCTATTGTTACCGTATTTGCTTGTACTGAATTGAAGATTAATCCGTACGCAACTGTAATAAGAAGTGAGAACCAAACACCCATCCAGCGTTTGTTTAATCCTTTTTCCATGTAATATGCTGGTCCACCACGGAACCTGCTGCCATCTTTTACTTTATAAATTTGCGCGAGCGTACATTCTACGAAACTAGTAGCTGCTCCGATAATTGCGATAAACCACATCCAAAATATTGCACCAGGTCCACCCATTGAAATGGCTAATGCTACACCAGCTAAGTTTCCGATACCAATGCGCGCTGCTGCACTTAAGCAAAATGCTTGGAATGGAGAGATGCTATCTTTCTTTTTTTCTTTTCGATTAAACCCTTTACTAATTAAACTGACCATCTCACGGAAATGAGTAATTTGGACGAATTTTAATTTGAAAGAGAAATAAAGACCGAAGCCGATTAGCATTGCAATAAGAATATATGACCATAAAATATTATTCGTTACCTCAAGGAATCTGCTAAAGATATCAACCATATAATACACTTCCTTTTTTCCGTAATAAGAAAATTATATGCAAAAAATATACGAGAATCAATTTTTCTAAAAAATTATGTTACATAAACATATTTTGTGTTATGATTATGTTACATAGTAATATTTTTAGAATTATTTACATTTTAAAAAACTAAATGTAAAGCGAGAAAGAGGGGATAATTTGAAAGAAGAAACTTTATTGAAAGTAAGCCTTAAAAGTTTGAAAATGAGAAGTAATATATTTTTTATCATTACATCTTTAAGTATCTTTTTAGGAGCCACTTATTATTACAATAAAAGATTTCCAAGTCACAGGTATCCTGAATGGTTAGAATTTCTAAAATTGATTTAATGAACAAAAGACAGAAAAACAGAAAATTTAAATAAAGAAGTTATGGAGGAGCTAAATATGAATATTAGAGAAAGTGAACTTCCGGGTATTGGTTATAAGTTTCAAATCGTTACGAAAGGTAACGAAAAGATGGTGATTGTTATTCATGATGATGGACGTAGAGAAATGTATCATTTTGATTCAGATCATGAAGAAAGCATCTCAAGTATTTCATTACGTGACTCAGAGGCAAGACAAATTGCAGCAATATTAGGTGGAATGGTATACAAGCCTAGAGCATTAGAAAATGTTGAAATGGTCTTTGAAGGTTTAGCGATTGAGTGGTTTAAAGTAGAGAATGCTGCTCCAGCGCTTGGAAAAACAATCGGTGATCTTGAAATAAGAAAAACATATAGCGTAACGATCATTGCAGTTATGAAAAAGAATATGAAAAAATTATTTAATCCAGGGCCAGAAACGGTAATTGAAGAAGGCGATATGCTTGTAGTTTCAGGCGAGAGAGAAGAAATTAAAAAGATTATTAATGAGTTACTTTCGAATAGGGGGACTGACTAGATGGATACGTTAATTTTTGAAGTTGGTACAGCGTTAGTATTAGTTGCAATTGCGGCAGTAATTGCTGGAAAGTTTAAATTCTCAGTAATTCCGTTTCTAATTGTTCTTGGAATGTTAGTAGGGCCACACGCGCCGACAATAGGTGTTATCGATTTCAAGTTTATTGAAAGTGCAAGTGTCATTTCCTTCCTTGGACGGATTGGGGTTCTGTTCCTTCTGTTTTATCTAGGACTTGAGTTTTCGATGAAAAAACTAATAAAATCTGGACGTTCTATTGCGATTGGCGGAACGATCTATATTTTAATTAACTTTTCACTTGGGTTATTATACGGATTTATAATGGGATTCCCTTTACTAGAAATCTTAATTATTGCGGGTATTATTACGATTTCTTCTAGCGCTATCGTTGCAAAGGTGTTAGTGGACTTAAGAAGAACTGGTAATAATGAGACCGAATTAATTTTAGGAATTATTATGTTTGAAGATATATTCCTTGCTGTATATTTATCAGTTGTCTCTGGTTTAGTTCTAGGGGATCATGCTTCCTTCCTAGGTGCTCTTACTTCAATTGGAATTGCTCTAGGATACATGCTTCTATTCTTTATTGTAGCTAGAAAGGCGACGCCGTTATTAAATAAATTGCTCAATATTAGTTCAGATGAAATTTTCATTATTGTAGTATTTGCTTCGTTATTCTTTATTGCAGGTTTCTCGGAAACAATTCACGTTGCCGAAGCAATTGGAGCACTTCTTTTAGGATTAGTTTTCTCTGAGACAGAGCATAGTGACAGAATTGAGCATCTCGTTGTTCCATTTAGAGACTTTTTCGGAGCTATTTTCTTCTTTAGTTTCGGATTAAGCATTGATCCGTTTTCATTAGGCGGAGCGATATGGTTAACGTTAGGTGCTGTCCTTCTTACAATCATCGGTAACTTTGTTGCAGGAATGATTGCAGGGCGACAAGCTGGATTATCTCATAAAGCGTCAACAAATATTGGATTAACAATCGTTTCAAGAGGAGAATTCTCCATCATTATGGCCAATATCGGAATCGCCGGTGGTTTAATGTCAGTCTTGAAACCATTCTCGGCACTATACGTGCTTATACTATCCATCTTAGGTCCACTTCTGACGAAAGAGTCAAAGAATGTATATAAATTTTTAAATAAAATCTTTAAGTGGGATACGAAGACTAACTAATTTTAAAAAAATAAAAGTACAAGATATTTACTGCTTGTACTTTTATTTTTTGCAATGAAAAAAGTAAAGAGAGGTACATAATGTTAGGAGAGTTGATTCATTCCGTTTTAGTTTTTCTAGAAGGACTTGGTTATTGGGGAATTATGCTTGGATTGATGTTAGAGGTTATTCCGAGTGAAATCGTATTGTCTTATGCAGGTTATTTAGTATCAACAGGAAGCATTACGTTTTGGGGCGCTGTCGCGTTCGGTACAATTGGTGGTGTAATCGCACAATTATTCATTTATTGGATCGGTCGATACGGAGGAAGACCCGTCCTTGAGCGATATGGAAAATATATTTTAATTCAAAAGAAACATATTGATTATGCTGAAGATTGGTTTAATCGTTACGGAACTGGCGTTATTTTTACAGCGCGTTTTATTCCTGTTGTGCGTCATGCTATTTCGATACCAGCAGGGATTGCAAAAATGTCACATGCTAAGTTTATTACGCTAACTACATTAGCTGTTATTCCGTGGTCAATTGTATTTGTATATTTAGGTTTTAAATTAGGAACAGAGTGGGAAAGTATTAATAAAGTAGCTGGGCCATATGTGAAATACTTTGCACTTGCTGCTATTGTTTGTGCAATTGGTTACTTTGTATTAAAAAAAATGATGAAAAAAAAGTGATTACGTAAAAAGAATCTATGCTGACATAGATTCTTTTTTTATTGTCATTTTTCGAAAGGGGAAAGAGTAGGTTTAATATTTTACATATTGTGGCATACATATAGGAAAAGGGAGTTTGGAAAGGGGATTATAGAAAAATGGAACTCCAGTTTCAAAATGTATATCAACAGGTGGAGAATTGGTATGTGTTGGATTCGGAGCTTCCTTGGGATGTCAAAAGGCTTAGAGATGATTTGTTTTCACTGATTGAAGTATGTAAAACACCAGTTATTTTTTGTGATACGTGTGATGCGAATCATGTGCTTCTATCATTAGGAGAAGAAGAAGAGGAATTCTTATTCCCAGTAGGTGGTTTTTATCATAAAGAAAAACAATTAATTTTTGTTTGCATATGGGAAGAGTATGAGCAGGTGCTCAAAACACTACTGCATGAATTTCGCCATGCGATGCAGCATAAGAGGGAAGTATTGTATGTTGGAAGTGAATTGTACGAAGATAGATGGATTGAGAAAGATGCGAGAAAGTTCGCGGAGAGGAAGTTAGATGAATATAAAAATAGAAAGTTAATGTAAAGCATAGTGGAGAAATGGCACTGTGCTTTCTTTATTAATTACTAAAAGTAAGTGATTGACTTTTATAAAGTTTAGTTCTAAACTAATGGTATGAAATGAGCGAGGTGATAGAATGAAGACAGAAGATAGACTCGGATTACTATTATGGTTTCGTTTATCACGTTTTTATAACAAAAGTATTCGTGAGACGAATCAGCATTTGAAAGAATGGAATGTATCTGCCGCTCAGTTTGATGTGCTAGCTCAAGTTGGAGGACATAATCGTCTAACGCAGCAAGAGCTCGGAAATAAACTATTTGTTACGAAGGGAAATATCACGCAGCTATTAAATAAAATGGAGCAGCTGGAGTGGATCCATCGTGAACAAGAAGGTACTACAAAATATATTTCGTTAACAGAAAAGGGAAAAGCTTTATATGAAGAAATCGTCCCGCCTCAAGAAACGTTCCAAGCGGAGCAGTTTCAAAATTTAAATGTAGAAGAACAACATCAATTATTACAATTACTAAAAAAATTACAGTGAGAAAAATTTTAAAAATAAATCTTGAATTCGAGATAATATGAGGTGAAGGATATGTTTAGAAAAGTTGATCATAAAAATATGGGAAGAGCAAATCACGGTTGGTTAAATACACATTTCCATTTTTCCTTTGCGAATTACTATAACCCAAATAACATGAACTTTGGAGCATTGCGTGTAATTATTGATGACCTAGTAGCGGCACAAACTGGTTTTGATATGCATCCGCACCGCGATATGGAAATCATTTCGTACGTTGTAGATGGTGCTTTAACACATGAGGATAGCATGGGGAACCGCGGAACAATTGAGCGAGGACATGTTCAATATATGAGTGCTGGCACAGGTGTATTTCATAGCGAGCATAATTTAGGAAATGAAACACTACGTTTATTACAAATTTGGATTTTACCAGATCGTGCGGATCATAAACCAAACTATGGTGAGTTTACATTTGATTGGAGTAAGCGTGAAAATGAATGGTTCCATATGGTATCTCCAGTAGAAGGAGAGGCACCAATTCGTATTCACCAAGATGCGAATTTATATTCTTTATCGTTAGATGCTGGAAAAGAAATTCATTTCCCGGTGCAAGAAGGCCGTCAATTGTACCTTGTACAAATTGAAGGGAGTAGTGTAATAAATGGTGAAAATCTTGTTATGCGTGATGCAGCAGAAGCGATAGAAGAGGATATTCATATTGAAGCGAAAGAACGATCACACTATTTAGCAATCGAATTGAAAAAATAATAGAACGTTTATGGAAAAGAGGACATCGAATGGATGTCCTCTTTTTTTGAGTGGAATTGTCAGAAAAAATTTTCTCAATATTTAGAAAAAGGTATTAGCCCGGAAAATAAGAATTGTATAAAAGTGTCAAAAATCTTTATGGGAATGGGGAATGTTATAGTGAAAAAGCAAGTCATTTCATCAGCATTAGCGTTAACTGTTATAGCCGGAGGATTTGGAACATTTGGAGCAACGACAACGAAAGCGGAAGAACAAAAAATTCAATATCATCAAGAATTTAAAACACCTGCATACATAGGTGAAGAATGGAAAGCACCGGAAGGACTAGATAAAAAAGAGACGGTCTTTCAATATTTAGAGAGTAAGAAAGATATGTTTAAATTAGCAGGAAATATTGATAAACACTTCAATGTCGTTGGAGAGGAAAAAGATGCTGAATCTGGTACGACACATGTGAAGTTAGTTGAGAAGCATAATAACATTCCTGTGTATGGTTCAGATCAAACTGTTACACTTGATAAAGAAAATAATGTAAAAGCATTCTTCGGACAAGTTATTCCGAATTTAGAGGATAAAAATATTCCTGCGTTTGCAAATATTAGTGCAGAGCAAGCTGAAACGATTGCAAAGGCAGATATTGAAAAAGAAGTTGGTAAAGTAAAGAATTATGACGGTGTGAAAAAAGATTTATTTGTGTATGAAAAAGATGGGAAGTACTATCTTGCATACTTAGTTAAAGCATCGATTTCAAAACCAGCTCCAGGATATTGGCATTATTTTGTTGATGCAACGAATGGAAATGTGATTGAGAAATATAACGCTGTAGATCACATTACAGGATTTGGTTACGGAGTATTGGGCGATAGACAATCATTTGAAATTGCTCAAGATGAGAAAACAGGAGCGTTCAACTTATTTGATGGTAAACGAGGACAAGGTGTTCACACATTTGATGCAGAAAATATGGATGAAAACTTGTTTAATTTATTCTCACAATGGCTTGGATATACAGGAGAAGAGGTTGAGAGTAAATCTAAGTTCTTCGAAGATAAAGCAGCGGTTGATGCGCATGTAAATGCAGGAAAAGTATACGATTACTACAAAAAGACATTTAATCGTAACTCTTTCGATGATAAAGGTGCGAAGCTTATTTCTACTGTTCACGTCGGAGAAAGCTGGAATAACGCAGCTTGGAACGGTGTACAAATGATGTATGGTGATGGCGATGGAAAAACATTCATTCCATTATCTGCTGGACTAGATGTTATCGGTCATGAATTAACGCATGCTGTAACTGAACATACAGCAAACCTTGTTTATAAAAATGAGTCAGGTGCGTTAAATGAATCGTTATCTGATATTATGGGTGTCATGGTTGAGAAGAAGAGCTGGGATTTAGGTGCTGACATTTATACACCTGGAAAACCTGGTGATGCACTTCGTTCTCTGAAAGATCCAGCATCTATTCCAAATCCATTAAAACCAGGTGAAGGTTACCCAGATCATTACAATAAACGCTACACTGGAACAGCTGATAATGGCGGCGTTCATATTAACAGTAGTATTAACAATAAAGCTGCATATTTAGTATCTGATGGCGGAGAGCATTACGGTGTGAAAGTAACTGGAGTAGGCCGTGAAGCGACAGAAAAAATTTATTACCGTGCTCTTACGAAATATTTAACTGCAAACTCTGACTTTAAGATGATGCGTCAAGCTGCTCTGCAGTCAGCTGAGGATTTATATGGTAAAAACTCTAAAGCTGTACAAGCTGTAACGAAAGCTTATGATGCAGTAGGCGTAAAATAATAAGAGAAAAAGACCTGACTAGGATGTCAGGTCTTTCTTTATTTAGTCACGAATACCTAATGCGATTTTCGCCATACGTGACATGCGTTCTTTAGACCAGGGTGGATTCCAAACGACATTTACTTCTATTTCATTGACTTCAGGTACGTTCGTTGATAATACTTTTTTAACGTCTGATACAATTTGCCCAGCCATTGGACAACCGATAGAAGTCATCGTCATCGTAATGACAGCATTATTATTTTCATCTGCTGTAACGTCATAAACTAATCCAAGATTAACAATATCAACACCTAGTTCAGGATCAATAACAGCTTCTAAGTTTGCATATAACTTTTCTTCAAATGCTTGTTGTGACATGTATAGCACCCCCTACATATTAATGATATCGGTTCTCATTATAACGGATATATATATAATATGCAGGGAATGAGCTCAAAAAAATATTCCTCTTGAAAGAGGAATATTTTTTGAAAGCTATTCAGTTTTGAAATGAGATACGAGTTGATCTAATTCTTCAACTGTTTGTTTCATTTGTTTAGCAGTTTGTGTCATTTCATTCATCGTAATGACTTTTTTCTCAGCAGATTGTGCTGTTGTCGCTGTTTCACTAGATACTTCAGTCGAAATAGAAGCGATGTTATTCAGTGAAGCGTTCATTTCTTCAGCGCTTGCAGCCATTTCCTCAGCGGTTGCTGAGATGTCTTGCATTTGAGTAGATACTTTATTTACTTGTTCCACAATCGTTGTGAAAGAGTTGCCGGCTTCACGAATGACATGAATGCCTTCAAATGCTTCCGAACGGCCTTGGGACATCATAGAGCTCGCAGTTTCAGTGTCTTGTTGAATTTGATGTAGTAGTTGGTTAATATCTGTTGCCGCTGTTTTAGATTGTTCTGCAAGTTTTCGAACTTCGTCAGCTACGACAGCAAAACCTTTTCCTTGTTCGCCAGCACGAGCTGCTTCGATAGATGCATTTAAAGCAAGTAAGTTTGTTTGTTCTGCGATATTAGAAATAGATTGAACAGCTGTATCAATATATTTCGTGTGGGTGATTAGACGTTCGACCACTTCTGACGTAGCATTTACCGCGTCGTGTATCGTTGTCATTTGGGAAACGGATTTTTGAATAACTGAACTTCCATCGTTAGCCTGTTCAGATGTAGTTACAGCAAGTTCAGTTACAGATGAAGCAGATTCAGCAATACGCTGAACGCTTACTGTCATATCGTCCATTGCAGTTGAGCTTTCTTCCATACTAGAGGCTTGCGATTGAATATTTGCATTTAAGCTAGACATCGAGCTTTGAACTCTTATTGTTGCCTCGCGTGATATATTCGTCTTTTCTAGCATATTTTCAGAAGCGTTTTGTACTTCTACGGATGTTTTTTGAACACGATTGATAATATGTTGTAGGTTTTCTAACATTTTATTAAATGATGTTGCAATCGTACCAATTTCATCATTACTATTTACTTGTAGGCGGGCTGTTAAGTCACCTTCTTGAGATGATAATTCTTTTAGCTTACTATCAATTTGTTGAATTGGTTTTACAAGTTTACCAGAGAACCACCATGCAAGAATGATAGCTACGATAATACAAATAACAAGTGATAAGAAGATAACATATTTAATTTGTAGTGAAGATTGATCAATTTTTTCGATAGATTGATCACGTAACTTAGCTTGTTCATTACTGTAATTTGTGAAATCACCAATTACTTTATAAACAGAGCCATTCTCTGTAGAAGCTACTTGTAAAGCTTCTTCCCACTTTTGTTCTTTTGCAAGGATGAAGACTTTTTCTTCAATAAATTTTCTCCAAGTGGACCCTAAATTCATTGTATCTTTCACGGATTGAGAAATATTTGGATTAGAAAGAAGTTTATCTTTTGAATCCTCCAGACGTTTACTCATCTCGTTAAACTTGTCTAATTCTACTTGATCGTGTTGTAGTAAATAACCTCTTAAAGCAGAAAGTTGTACTTGATAAGCGTCTCCACGCTCTTTCAATTCTGTTGCTAGAGGAGAAATTTCTTTTTGTAATGTTTCAGCTTTACGAGATTGGTCAATAGCAAAAAATAAAATAAAAGCTAAGGCGATGCCAAATAAAGCGCAAATCGTTCCCATCATGAACATTAGTTTTTTTCGAATGCTAATAAAATTCATATGATAAAAAGCCCCCTTTGTGAAATCTTAGTATTAGAATTAATTAATGTAAAAAATCGAAAGAAAGCTTTACTCCATCTGGAATAAAGCTTTCCTCTTTCCTCTAGGAATTATAGCAGACGTAATGAGAGATAGAAAGAGATATTTTAAGGTTAAAAAAAGAGAGACTGTAAATCTCTCTTTTTAACAACTTGGAGCTCATAGAAGTATAAAGGAAAGTTTCGCTTTAAACGTTTGTTTTGAAATGAGAAACGAGAACTTCAAGTTCTTGTACGGTCGTTTTCATTTCAGAAGCTTTTTTAGCAACGACACTCATTTTATTTACTTGGTCACCAGCCGAAGTTGCTGTTTGTGATGTTTCGGCGGCAACTTCATTTGAAATAGAGGCGATGTTATTTAAAGCTGCATTCATTTCTTCTGAACTTGCGGCCATTTCTTCAGCAGTTGCAGACATTTCTTGCATTTGTGTAGAGACTTTGTTAATGTGGTTAACAATTTCCGAGAATGAAGATCCAGCGGTACGAATGACTGTAATTCCTTCCGAAGCCTCTGACTGACCTTGTGTCATCATTTCATTTGCTATTTTTGTGTCAGCTTGAATTTGATGAAGTAAATGGTTAATGTCAGTTGCTGCTAGCTGAGATTGTTCAGCAAGTTTTCGTACTTCATCGGCAACAACGGCGAATCCTTTTCCGTGTTCGCCAGCACGTGCTGCTTCAATTGAAGCATTTAAAGCGAGTAAATTCGTTTGTTCCGCGATATTAGAAATGGATTGAAGTGCAGTATCAATATGATTTGTATGTGTAATGAGTCGCTCTACTACTTGTGATGTAGCGTTAACAGCTTCGTTAATTGTATGCATTTGTGTAATAGATTTCTCAATGACTTTATGCCCACTATCTGCTTTTTCTGAAGTTGTAACAGCTAGGCTAGCAACAGTAGAGGCAGATTCTGCAATACGCTGAACACTCGTTGTCATATCGTCCATTGCAGTTGAACTTTCTTCGATGCTTGAAACTTGTGAACGAATATTATACTCAAGAGCATTCATAGTTTCTTCGGTTTTTGCTGTATTTTCCATAGAAGCAGTGGTTTCGATAAACACATTTTCAGACGCTTCTTTTACACTTGTGGATGTTTGTTGCACTTGTTTTATGATACGTTGTAAGTTAGCGAGCATTTGATTAAAGGAATTGGCGATATCACCAATTTCATCTTTACTCGTTACGTGTAATCTAGCAGTTAAATCGCCGTCTTGAGAAGCTAATTCTTTTAATTTCTCATCAATTTGTCGTATCGGTTTAACGAGTTTACCAGAGAACCACCATGCTAATAAAATAGATGTTAACGTACATGTAATGAGTGAGAAGAAAATAATATATTGAATAAGAGATGAAGAAGACTCTACGTCAGCAATTAATGCGTCACGTTTATCATTTTCTTCATTTGCATATTTAGTAAAACGACTTAAAAGATCGTTTACATAATCGGTTTGAGCTAAAGCGATTTTGGACGCTTCGTCCCATTTTCCTTCGCGAGCGAGAGGGAGGACTTCATCATCTATGACGCTTCGCCATTTTGCTCCCATTAAAATCGCCTCTTTCATTCCTTCTGGGAGTTTTTTATCACTTGTTACCTTCTCTCTAGTATCAGCAAGTTTTTTTCCTTCCCGGTTGAATTTATCCAATCCTTTTTGATCATGTGACAGTAAATATTCTTGTAAACCGGCAACTTGTGCTTGGAACCAATCACCACGTTCTTTTAAAATTGTTGCTCGTTTTGATACATCATTTTTTAACGTTTCAATTTCGCTTGCTTGGTTCATAGCGAATGAAAGAATAACAATAAGAGCAATACTAAATAAAGAAGAAATGCTTAAGAGTGTGAACAGTAGTTTTTTGCGAATACTAACATATTTCATCGTTACCCCTGCCTTTAAAAACTATTTATTATGATTTATAAATATAGAGAACGACATTAATAAAAACATCATTATGAAGTTATTAATCTGTTCAATGAAAATTATAGCAGATAATGGAAGATGGCAGATTAATATGAGTAAATGTTCTTAAAATGTATACATTTGTATATCAAAAAGTTCATAAATAAAAATGAGAAATGCTATTGTAATTTGAAATAACATCATGTATACTTCTAATTAGTTGATAACGATTATCAGTATCAACTGCAACATTACTCTTCGTTATGTTGGTCATACCCCTTTTTGACGACGTAAGTCAGAGACGAAATGTTGAAATATCTTGTGTCCTATTCTACAGAATTATGGTAATCTCCAACCTCAACTTATATGCGTGAGCATGCAAAAAGGATCCTATCCGTGAAGGGATCCTTTTTTGCATGCTGTCGCAATTAATGTATATAAACCAGGCACACGATCTTCAATTTCTTCCGGTGCAGTAGGAGGGAAGACCCACCTTTGATGAGACCCGTGTTCTTCAACTAGTTTTTCAATTTTAAAATGTTCTTCCGCAAGTGTTGTAATAATTTCTCCTAGCGTCCAGCGACGGATGGTTGTTTTAGGTAATGATTCTTTCTGCGCTTCTGTAAGAAGGATGCTATAAGCAACATCATCTTCAATCAATTCTTCATCGAAATAATTTCCATTGGCCCGAAATGATGGGTGGTCTACTCCTAATAATTTCGTGTAAACAGGATGATAGTCACGAAGGATAAGCGTTCCATCTCCTTTAAGCAAGGTAGCAATTTTTTGAAAGAGCGGTTTTAAATCTAGAAAGTAATGGAGTACACCAAGTTCCAGTAATACGATATCAAATGATTCGGAGAGCTGCACATTTAGTACATCAGAAACGACATACTGGATAGAGACACCTGCTGCTTCCGCAAGTTCATTTGCATATTTTGCATTACTTGTCGAAATATCAACAACTGTTACGTCAGCTCCTAAAAGAGCGAGAGCAACGGCTTTATTGCCTTTTGAACCGAGTAAATTAATAATATGTTTTCCTTTTGGAGATTGTATGTAAGGTAAATAGTGATCTACCTCGCGCACGGGATCTTTCATAAGCTTTTTCGCATAATCGGCCGGTGCCCCGTGGCGATTCGTCCAAGCTTCATAAGCAGCTGCATTCCAGCTTTTTTCATTACGTGCGCTTAGTTGTTTTTGATTCAATCGTATCACTCCTTTTGTGAACGTATAGTTATTCTATGAGAGGATAGGATTTCCTTTTCTTTCTGAATAAAAGTTTGATTTTTCTGCAATTAAGTCGTAAAATACGTGTTATATATAAAAGCGTTGAAAAGGAAAAGTAGGATGAAACCATTCTTTCCAGAGAGCTTCGGTAGCTGAGAAGAAGCAAGAATCTTCATTTGAACAATGGCCTTTGAGCTTCGTTCTGAACTTATCAAATGATAATAGTAGGCGGCGACGAGAGTTGGTACTCGTTATCAAAACCACAGTATAAGAGCATATAGCTCCGTACTTGTTAAGGCTAATTATGTGAGTAATTGGCGAAATAAGGTGGTACCGCGACTGTTTATACAGCCCCGCCCTTATCTTTTTTAAGATAAGGGTGGGGCTTTTTTATATTTAAAAGGAGGAATGTAAGATGAGTATTTTTATTCTTTTCGGCAAGAAGACTCCATTTGATTTGTGTTACGGGTGAAACCCAATAATTCAGGTAGAGATGAATTACCGTCAGAAGGTAGACCAAACACTTTTGTTTCGTTCATAACAATTTTTTGAGAGCGAATATTTGTTTCTTTTTGTCTTACGATATAATCTGCCCTTAGATAAGGAGGGAATATATCGTAAGACAACGAAATTGGATAATAATAATCATTCGGTTACTTGAGCCAAAAGGAATTACGATGAAGACCATGTTCATATTTTGTTCCGTTCCAAATATTGATTTGTCAAAAAAAAATTTAATGAACTCTCTAAGAAAGGTGGTGAAAACAATGGCTAAAAAGAAAGCAGTGAAGGTATTACGTAAACAAAAGAAAAGAGAAACAATACAACGATTCACCCAGAAACAGAATATCGGACGAGCTTGTCTCACAGCTAAAGAATTTCGTTTACTGCAGCGCATGTCACATAGCTCAAAAGCGTTGCGAAATGTTGGATTGTACACGATTAAACAAAGTTACTTGAATAATAACAAGATGGCTACTGTAAAAGAAGTGGACACTGCCATGCAAGCCGATATGAACTACTCGGGCGTTCAATCAAACTCTGTTCAAGCCATTCGTAGAGCCTTATTTACAGAAGTGAAGAGCTTTTTTAAAGCGTTGGAACAGTGGAAGAAAAAACCTGAAACATTCACAGGTCGTCCTAAGTTTCCGAATTATTCTCGTTCAACTGATAAACGAATTATTGAAATCTATCAAGTGCCAAAAGTAGATGATAATGGGTATTGGATGATTCCAATGAATGTTGCATTTAGAAAAAAATTCGGTTCCATTAAAATACGTATGCCAAAGAACTTAAGAAATAAAAAAATCTCCTACATTGAGATTGTACCGAAGCAAAAAGGTCGGTTCTTTGAGGTGCATTACACATATGAAATGCACGTTTCTCAAATGAAGAAACCACCCACGACTACTAGTAACGCTTTGAGTTGCGATTTAGGTGTAGACAGATTAGTAAGTTGCGTGACAAATACAGGTGATACATTTTTAATTGATGGGAAAAAATTAAAATCTATTAACCAGTACTTCAATAAAATGATACGTAATCTGCAACAGAAAAATATGGAGAATGGAATTTCCAAACGCATTGTAACGAATAAAATCGCTGCACTTTGGCATAAACGAGAACGACAAATAAATGGTTATATTTCACAAACGGTAGGCTTGTTGTTCAAAAAAGTGAAAGCATTCGATATAGATACTATTGTCGTAGGGTATAACACGGGTTGGAAACAAAAATCTGATATGGGAAAAAAGAATAATCAAAAGTTTGTTCAAATCCCATTTCATAAACTGATTGCAGCGATTGAGAATAAATGTGTAAAAGAAGGCATTCGCTTTTTAAAACAAGAAGAAAGCTATACTTCAAAAGCCAGTTTCCTAGACAAAGATAGGGTTCCAGTTTGGTCTAAGGATGATAGGACTCAGTATCGCTTTAGCGGCAAACGAACCACTCGTGGTCTGTACCAAAGTAAAGCAGGAACATGTATCCACGCTGATATTAATGGTGCGCTGAATACATTGCAAAAATCAAAAGTTGTAGAATTGGACGACAATCTCAAGGTGAAAACGCCGATTCTATTAGAAGTGCAAAAACGTAAGGCTGTTGCTTCGCGCATAGCTTAGTGGGTGCGTCAACCATCCATGTGTACTCGATTTGTCGGGGCTTGTAGCACACGCCAGGTTCATCTGAGTGGTGGCTTCTTCTGCAAGGAAGAACTGCTCTTTTTCGAAAGGGTGGTGCAAGTGGGAAAACAATCGCTCGTTGCCAGTACCAACCAAAAACATACTTGGGGTGTTACCATAAGGGGGCATGAATGCTAGAGCGTCAAACTGTCTAGCGATAGACGAAAAGACCTAGCGTTCTAACTCAAGCCCCCACTGAAATGTTTCATCTCAGTGGGGGTAGTTGACTGGAGGCGCTTGGCCGTATGCAAATCTCCTTGAACCGTTTTTACCATTTTCAAGTGAAAGAGTTAGAAACATATTATCGATTGTGAACCGAAATTGGGAGCCTCAAAACACGTTGCCGAATAGAATTGATAGTGTGCAGCCACTATTTGAACGAATCGATGTAAAACAAATTGAGCATGAAATAGAAAAGCTGTATGGAGCGGTAAAGTGAGATAGAGAAAAAGACCTTTCAAATACATGAAAGGTCTTTTGTTACGCACTATGCACGCTACTATGTTTCTTTGTTTTCCTAGCCGTAAGCAGCTGAGGAGTAAAAATTCCAAGTAGTATAAAGAGTATCCCAATCCACTGCATGAAGGTTACGACTTCATGTACAAGTGTAATAGAAGCGATAATGGCCGTTGGTAATTCAGCTGCTCCTAGTATTGTACTAAGTCCTGTTCCTACTTTCGGTACACCAATTGAAAAACAAATGACAGGTACGACAACGCCGAACAATCCGAGGAAGAAAGCGTATTTCCAAAGACCGGCTTGCAGGGCACCATCCGTTAAAAAGGTTGGCGGGAAGAATAGGCATACGATAAGAGTAGCGCTTGTTGTCATAAGAAAGCTTTTCGTATAAGGCGGAACTTCTGTAGCAACACGCCCACTTGCAAAAACATAGAATGAAAAAGAGACAGCGGCTAATAGACCAAAGATAATACCTTTCGTGGAAAAGTTTTGTCCGAGACCTTCAAAGACACCGCCTGCAAACAATGTTCCAGTAAATAAAATAATAATAGATATAACTTTCTCACGGTTTGGTAATGTTCGATTAGCGATTGCTTCTATAACGACACCAATCCATGTGAACTGGAAGAGTAGGACAACAGCGATAGATGCTGGTAGTTCTTCTACAGAAATAGCGTAGAAGATACCAGTCATACTCATTGTTGTGCCAACTGTTAGTAAGGAAAAGAATTGCTTTTTTGTTACTTTATGACGTGAAACGAAAAGAACGAGCAGAAGAAGCCCGATCCATCCAAAGACATATTGTCCCCCTAATAGTTGATGTGCTGAAAATCCATCAATGAATCCGAGTTTGAAAATAGTTGAAAGTACGCCGTAGCTACAAGCTCCGAATAAAACAAGTAATGAATACTTAAATTTCTCCATGAAGATCCTCCTTTTAAATAATAAAAAACGCCCGCTATCCAAATAAGGATAACGGGCGAACGAAACAGAGTAAGATACTCTACAAAATTCCGCCATTCATACGAAGTATGAATTTGGGGTATGAAATTGTAGTAGGTTTTTTACATTGCTTTTGGGAATACAATAGAACATTTTACACCTTGAGGCGTGTTTTGTATCCCATAAGGAAACTGATGTTTATCTAATATTTGTTTTACAATATATAGCCCAAGGCCACTACCTTGTACTAATCCGTGTTTGCCAGGGTTTGCGCGATAGAATGGCTCAAATAAATGGGCGAGTTTATCCTCATCAATTTGTGAACCTGTATTTAATACTTCTAATGCATAACCGTTTGGCTTTTCATAAAGCTTTATATATACATGCTGATGGTCAATTGTGTAATGAATTGCATTTGAAATAATGTTAAAAATAGCAGTTTGAATAAATTTAGGGTCAGCTAAAATTTGTACATCTTGCTTAATGTTAGATTGAACATTTAATTGCTTTACAGATACAAAGTAATCTACTTTCTTCATAACATCCTCAATAATATTAGTTAATGAGATAACTTTTAAATCAGGTTTAAATTGAGGGTTTTGTATTTTGGATAATTCCGACATTTTTTCCGTTAATATGTTAATGTCTTGCATCATTTCATAGGAACGTTTTAAATATTTATCTCTATCTTTATAAGCTCCAATTCCGTGAATCATGCCATCTAGTTGTCCCATAACGGCTGCGATTGGTGTTTTTAATTCATGGGAAACCATAGACATAAATTCTTTACGAGATTGTTCTAACTGTTGTTCCTTTTTGAGCTCATTTCTTAAGTCTTGATTGCTTGCATGTAAATTCTTCACAATATTTGGGACCTGTGAAGCAGCTACTTGTAAATTAAAATCGGTTTGGTCTGTATTTTTGTTAAGTAGCTTTTTATCTGAGAAATCAAGATTCATAATATCTTTTAAAGCATCGCTCATAAATTGAAAAGGTTTGGCAATTAGTTTCGTATAAATTAAAGATCCGAGTAAAGATAATGCAAGCATTGTCGCACCAATATGTGGAGCTAATTGCTGCAGTGCATCTGCTAATTTTGGATAATCTTGTGTATCATTTGTGTTATTTGCTGCATTTTGTTTATGTAAGGCATCATTAGTAGCGACTTGCTTTTCCGTTTCTGTAAGTGGAGTAGAAGTGCTGTTTTCCCCCGCAATATTTTGGGTATGTTCTTTTGCTTTTACAGTTTGGCTAGGCTGCAAAAGGTGATTTATGGCTGTGGAGAGTGCTTTATAATCTATAGTAGAAGATTGGAAATTGGAAATCATACTCTCTGAAACAGCCTTACTTTGATTCGTTTTACTTTGGTCGTTTTGTTTGTCTGAATCCGCTTGTTCTGTAGACAGCGCTCCATTTTCTTTTGCAAAACGTTCTTTATCGTAGTTCGAAGCTAGAAAATAAATAATTTGATAAAGACAAAGTGATAAAAGAATACAAAATAATAAGGTTTTGATGAAAATATTTTTGGTGATGTTGTCTGTACTACGATTCGATTTTGTAGCCAATGCCTTTCACCGTTTTAATATAAGGAATCCCTAATTTTTTTCTTAAGTTTTTAATATGTGTATCTATAACTCTTACATCACCATAATGTTCATAGCCCCATACCTTATTCAGCAAATCACTTCTTGATAATACTTTTCCCCGATTTTGCAGTAAAGTATATAAAATTTCAAATTCTTTTGTTGTTAATTCAATTTGATTACCATGAACATAAGCGGCATAGGCTGTAGAATTTAACATCAATTCATGGAATTGTAGTATAGTTGCAGCTTCTGCTTCCTTCGTTGCTGCCCTTCTTAATACAGCCTCTACACGTTTAATAAATACGGTGTAATGGAACGGTTTCGTAATATAGTCATCAATACCTAACTCAAATCCTTTAATTTCACTTTCTTCATTATGTAAGCCTGTTAACATAATGATCGGTACATCAGATTGTCCTCGCATAATTTTACAAATACTATAGCCATCTATATCTGGTAACATCACATCAAGGAGGACAAGATCGTATGAATTTTTTTGGAAAAGAAGAATACCTTCTGTTCCAGCGCCAACGACATCAACAGTAAAGTTTTGTGCCATTAGAAATTCGCGAATCAGTTCTTGTATATCTGGGTTGTCTTCAATCACCAGTATATGCGTCATAGTAACACCTCCTAAATAACGCTTTTTACTGCAATATTCGAATTCATCATTTTTTGGATAACTCAAATTGTTTATACATATAATAAGCCCCCGCTATAAAGTCATCATGAAAGTAGCAAGGGGAATGGTTTAGAGAAACTGAATATTTCAGAATTACATTAGTTCTATTATAGTATGTATTGTAAAATTTATAAAATATTATAACTGTATAATTTTAATATCCATGTTTATCAATGTTTTGATATTGCTTAACGAAACCTATTCTTATTATATATGTAAATACAGTTGTTTTGCTACTGTAAATGAATAAATAAAATAAGCCAAGATATAAAATTCTTGGCTACACATAAATCTTGTTTTTAGGTTATTTTACAGTGACGGTAGCTTGCTGCTGAATACGCTCAAATAACCAGTGTATATCATTGTTATACATACGAATACAACCTAGTGTTGTCCATTTGCCGATTGCTTGATTATTGTTAGTACCATGAATCGCATAAGTTGTTCCGTAAGTTCCTGCCATGTTTAGTCCGAGCCAACGGTCACCAAGTGGATTACGTGGATCGCCGCCTTTAATTTTTCCTGTATAGTAAGGACGGTTTTTAATTTTATTAACGATTTGAAAAGTACCTTTAGGCGTAGGTGTGGATGCTTTTCCAGTAGCGACAGTAAAACTCTTTATAAATTGTCCGTTTTGATAATAATCCATTTTATTTAACTGCGTATTCACGATAAGCTGATCGTTTGTTGTAGCTGCCTCAGCATTTGTGAATGGAATAGTTAAAAATCCTAATGATAATAGTGCGCTTAATAATAGTTTTTTCATTATATTCTCCTTTTTACTATTGTAATAGTCTTACATACAATGAATTTGCAATCCTCGTAATACTTTATTTACATTTTCATCTAATGTTTCAAAGAAGGTAGTAATATTTGGATTTTGTTTGTTGTTTTTATCAATAAGTAATCTTTCATTTAGTAAAAGTTCACCATGTAGTCCAAAACTTTGAACTTGAATATTTAGCTCATCTTCAGTTTCAGAAATAATTGGTAAGAAGTAGTGGAAAGCTTTCGTTGGAATGATGTAACTTTTACCAATCATGCTTTCTTGATTTGAATTAATCCATTTTTTCGTAACAATCTTAATGTTCTTTTTTGAAACGATAAAAGACAGTGTTGTAGATTTTGTTAAACTTACATCAAATTCACTTGTTTCACATATGTGTAAATTAAAAACGGTTTCATTTTGATGAGATTCAACATTTGTATTAATAAAATCATGCATTTTATAAGCTTCCATTTCTTATTCACCCTTTTTTCAATTTCGAAAAACTACTTATATTTATTCAATTTAATGCTTAGTCATATATTAGTTAAATTTTTCAACAAATTCCGATATAATCTTACAATACGTATATGAAGCTAATATGAAGTTAGTATGAGTTTGTGGTGGTTTTTTATTGAGAACAAAATAAGGTGACTTTAAGTGTTAAAAACTGGATAAAAAATGCATATTAATGCCCTTGTTTCGTCTGATATATAGTTGTTAGCTTATTTTAAAACGATAATGGATAGTAGCAAATAATGAACAGAAAACTTTAGTGTGAGCCTTACAAAAATGTAATAAAAATGTAAGCTATTGTGATAGTTATTTCGACAATTTTTTTATACAATAATAGTAAGAAGTTGTACGTGATTGAAAGGAGAGATGACATGGAATGGGTTCATGAATTATTTCAGCAGTACGGGTACTATGTTGTACTTGTTGGTTTGCTGTTAGAATATATTGCACTTCCGTTTCCGGGAGAGCCAACGTTAGCATATGCGGGGTTTTTAGCACAGAAGGGCGATTTAAGTTTACCGATTTTAATTATCCTATCCTTTATTGGGACAAGTGTAGGAATGACAATTCAATACTTTTTAGGAAATAAATTAGGTATGCCCTTTATTCAAAAGTATGGGAAATACGTATTTTTAACACAAAGAAAAATCGACTTAACAAGAATGTGGTTTGATAAGTATGGATACTTCCTTATTTTTATCGGTTTCTTTATTCCTGGTGTACGTCATTTTACAGGATATTTTGCAGGAATTATTAACTTACCATTCCGTCGTTTTGCGATTACAATTTACTCAGGTGCTCTATTTTGGATATCATTCTTCTTAATCGGTGGTTACTGGTTAGGTGGCAACTTACATGATATTTTTGGAGTGCTAGAAGATCATATCGGTAAAATCATTGTTGGAGTTATCGTTATCGTAGCAACTACGTTAGGAGTACGTTTCCGCAAACAACTAAAACGAGTATTGTTACAAAACGCAAGTTAATATGGAATCCATTCTATGTCAGAATTTAGGAAGGCAGTGCAGACGCACTGCCTTTTTATTTTATATTCCAATCTATTCTCAACTTTCCTTTTAACTTATTGCCATTAACTATAATGTAATACGTTCCCGTCTTAATTGCTGCAAATTGGTATGTATTAGGACCGTTTGAAGTTAAATAATTTTCTTCCTCTTGAAACTCACTAGCCATTTTTACGGCTCCCATGTAGCCATCCGGATTTTCAGCTCGTGATTCAATGGTAAATTCTAATATGTCACCTCGTTTTAGTTCAATGGGGACTTTATGTTCACCACTAAAATGTTGAAAAGATGCTTCGAAAGAGTTTTCTGTTTTTGTTTCGACCCATTGTTCTTTTGATGTTCCAACCTTTTCTAGATCGATAAAGTTGATTGTGATAAATATAATAAGCATAATGCCTGGCACGACATATTGTATCCACTTAAGTTTTGTTGCTATAACTGCACATAAGTAGAAAAAAAGAGAACACACTGCTCCAATTGATCCGAGAAACAAGAACTGTATTAGACTAGCTTCTTTAAATATTAGGAATGGAAGAGAAAATAAATAGCCGCAAAAAATATAAAGGCATAATGTCTTCAGTCTTGTATATGTTTTTAATTTCAATTTATCGATGCAAATAGAACAAAAAATTGCATACGCCGCAAGAATAGGAGCGAAGGGAACATAAAGTAGTTCTCGTAATCCAGCTAAGAAACTATATAATGTTTGTTGACTAGTTGTTAAGAGAAGCGTGCTAATAAGTAATAATAATAATAATAATAATAATAAAGCTGCTGTAAGCTTAGTAAGAACGTAAGAAAAGGTAGATGTTTTCTTCATATGGAACCTCCTTTGTTTAATATTTCACATTCATTATATAAGTTATTTTCATCATAATACATCTTTATTTTTGTCAATTATTATAGTCGTAATGACAATTATAATTGACAAAAATAAGGATATTATTTACAATTTTAATTAAATAAATGAAAAAGAGGGAAGACATGAAGCTTCAAAATCGAGTGAGGGAATTGCGAGCAAAGCATCGTTTATCACAAGGGGATTTAGGGAAAGCGATTGGATCATCACGGCAAACGATTAGTTTAATTGAGCGCGGGGATTATGCACCATCTATTGTATTGTCGCTAAAAATCGCACAAATTTTCAACGTACCGGTGGAGGAAATATTTGCGTTAGTGGAGGGGGAAGATGGAGATGAAGAGTAAAGTAAAGGGGAAAATTTTGGCTATACTGAAGTTGTTAGTAGGAGCGGTATGCGGTGGGTTTATAGGGTATGTAGTAGGAGATATTGCAACAGAGGGAACTAGTAAAATATCTCCTGTTATTAGCATTGGCATGATGAGTTTATTTGGCGTAATAGCTATATATTATATTTGGAAGCGTACAAGAGCGCTCGCACAAACGAAAGATGAAGAAGAAAATGTTAAGGGACGAAGATTAGGAATAGCACTTATTTATTTTCGAGTAATGGAAATTGTTATTCCATCATGGTTTGTTTGCTCAGTTATCGCTTTTTATAGAACGTATACAAGTGAGGGAAACTTGCTCTTTGTTAGTGTAAGTATTGTGGTATCTACAGTGTGCTTTATTGCTATAACTTGGTTAGGATCTGTAATGAGGAAAAGGTATAACGCTCTATATCCAGAACAGAGTGTTACGTATTCTCAGTCAATGGAAATGTGGGCAAAGAATGCAGATGAGGGGCAAAAACAAATTGTTCATGAAGCGGGATATAAGGCATACCAATATACAAATATGACACTTGCCTGTGCGTGGTTAGCGGCGATTGTGTATGCACTTTTAGATGGGAAAGATTATTTTATGGTCATTATGATTTCGTTCGTTTGGGTATTACATGTTGGAACATATATGTACGAAATGCATAGAAAAATGATTTATTAAGGGGAGAAAAAGGTGGATATTTTAAGAAGGCCAGCTGGTTCACTGACAGTGGCGCTCATTCTGTCCATTTTATACGGAGTGATCCGAACTGGGAAATTAGAAACAATGTTGAATATATGGGCATTATTGGGGATTTTTCTGGCAGTGGTAATCATTCATGAGTTAGGACATGTCGTATTCGGCGTAATAGGTGGTTTGACATTTAAATTTATGACAGTAGGGCCTATTACTGTTCAAAAAGAGAGGGGAAAAGTACGCATTCGAGAAAATAAATTATGGGCGTACTTCGGAGGCGTGGCAATGTTAATACCGCCTTCTATAGTAACACCTAACCTTTCAAAAAAATGGGCATGGATGACTTTAGGTGGACCAATTACAAGTTTACTATTTGGTATTACTTTTGGTTACATATACATGGTGAGTTATTATCAATATCTTTTATATTTTTCTGTTTTCCATTTTATAATTTTTGCGGTTACAATCGCGCCGATAAAAGGAACGCTTATGAGCGATGGTATGCAATTTCTTATTCTAATTAAAGATGATGAAAAGGCGAAGCAGCATGTATATAACATTCAAGTATCGAGGGAGTTATTTAGTTATAAGAGGCCGAAAGATTGGGATAAGAGATTAGTAGAACTTAGCGAAGATAAAATAAAAGAAAATAAAAATATAAGAGAGATCATGAGCGGACTTATGCTCGTTTTCCTTGCCCGATCGGATCAAAAGGGAATGGAAAGAGCAATACTATATGTAGAACAAGTTGCCCAACTTTCTGTCACGAAAGAAAATAAATATTTTGTTAGTAGTTTTCATAGTTGGTATCTTTTATATAAAGCTCTTTATCAGATGGATAGTCTTTCTCTGCAAGAAGCGAAGGAACATGGGAAGGCCATTACAAAAGTGGACTTACATGGGTATTATCGCACACAAGGAATTGTTAAATATTTAGAGGGCGATATGGAAGCGTCCCACACTTATATGAGGAAAGCAGACAAAGAATTAAAGAGTGCCGAGAAGAGTGAAATAGGATATTTACAATTAGAGAGAGAATGGTTTGAGCAGCTGAAAGAGAGGGTATCTTACGATGGGTGAGGTATCCTCTTTTTTTTATGTCGTCTTATGCCGTTCCATAAAAAGTCTGGAGCGAGTAAAATAAGATAAGAAGAGCAAAGCTTGGAGGAATTCTAGATGGAAATTTTAACGATTATTTTAATAGTCTTGCTCATTTATGCTGTTTTTAAAGTAGCATATGTAGCATTAAAGATACTCGCGATCCTATTAGTTATCTTTTTAATCGTAGAGTTCGGCAGTAAGTTGCTTGGGGGATAGGGTATGTTGTGCGTTTTGAGTGTCGAAGGGTGTCGGTAAGTCGATAACCTGTGTCGAAACGTCGATATAATGAAAAAATCGTTGATATAAGTGGAGAAATCGATATATTTGAAAAATCGTTGATATATTCCGGTAAGTACCGGATGGGGTATGTAGAAAAGAAGTTGCCGTGAGGGTAGCTTCTTTTTATTATAGTGACAGGGCATAGAGCCTACATAGGTTGCTGAAAATTGTCGGTAAGTCGATATCCCGTGTCGAAACGTCGATATAATGAAAAAATCGCCGATATATTTCAGTAAATACCAACAGGGGTATGAAAACCGATCTAAAAAAGCTGGAAGAATATCTTCCAGCTTACGAGTTACTTTCAATTTGGCGACCGTTCTCTTCTTCATTGTCTTGTAAAAGGTTGAATACGTCTGCTAGGCAGAATGCAATGAACCAAGTCCATAGACCGTGGAAGAAAGCTGAGCTTAATTGAAGTGGTAATGTATAGTTAGTCATTGAGTAGGAGATACATCCGCCAACGATTCCGATCATTGTTAATAACATTGTTTTTTGCGCATTTTCTTCTGGATTGAAGAGGAAGAAAATGTATCCACCTAAAATTGAAGCGCTTACAAGCGTTTCGATTCCATTAAAAATGATATTCTCTCCAAGCTGAGTGTTTGTCCAGAAGCAGATTGTTCCGCCGATAATAGCAAACAGGACAGCTATTGTATATCTTATATATTGATTCATATGTTCATCTCCTTATGTAATAAGATGATTTGGAAGTCAAAAAGGTAGGTATAGTATATTGAAGTGAATTTTAGTTGTACGTATCTTTTTATAAAAAGATCATGGAAGAATAACTAAGATGATCGGTTTTTTAAACCGTTACGTGTATGGTGTTTGAAATATACCTGACTGCTCGTTTCTTTTTGCTTGTAAAAATAAGAGAAACTTCCAAGTCTATATACTCTTTTTTTGTGAGTCTGCTTTCATTATAACACATTTAGGGCCACAATAATAGAATTATCTGATTTTGTAATAAGTGTAAAAAATAAAAATCGCAAGGAAATACCACTAACAATGCGGTTTAGTGGAAGAAGGATTTTAATTTATTATGATGAAATATGTAATCAAGGTGAGATCTAAGAAGGAGGCTTACATACTATAAAAAATGTTTTGTAGCATGAATGTAAGGGAGGAGAGCTAACTTGGAGATCACAACAGAAAGATTAATAATTAGACCTTTTAAGAGTACTGATTTACAGGATGTATTTGCTATTTATAATAATGATGATACATGTAAGTTCCTATTACATAATAAGTGGACTCATGAAGACATGCAGAAAAGATTTAATAAGAAGCTAGCAAACAATGTACTTAATGAAGAATCAATATTAAGTTTGGCAGTTATATACAAGACTAAAGTAGTTGGTGATTTATCCGTATGGTACACAAATATGAAAGACACTGTTGAGATTGGTTATAGTTTTTCAAATGAAGTAGCTGGGAGAGGTTTGGCAACAGAAGCAGTAAGTAGTTTGGTATTTAAATTATTTAATGAATTTCATGTACATCGTATACAAGCTAATCTTGATGCACGTAATACAGCTTCACAAAAATTGTGTGAACGAATAGGCATGAGAAAGGAAGCCCATTTTATACAAGATTTTTGGAGTAAAAATGAATGGACAGATAGTATTGTATACGGAATGCTATCCTCCGATTTGTAGTAATAAACTTCGTGATTTTATTATGCTAAAGGGTGCGTTAGTTGAATAACAAAGGGCATAACATATTATATATGACTAATATGTTATGCCCTTTCATGTATTAACCTTTTTTATATGCGTTTGAAACGGCCGACAATTTCAACTGTTTCAGTAATGTTCATGAATGCTTTGTTATCCACTTGACGGATAATACGTTTCATTTCGCCTAACTCATAGCGAGTCACGACAGTGTAAATCATTTTTTTCTTATGGTTTGTATAGCCGCCGACAGCATCTACCATTGTCACCCCGCGTATGCCGTGATGCAATAGTGCGCTTTTTATTTCCTCGCCTTTTTCTGTAACTGTCATTATCGTTAATTTAATATGTTTCGTATGCACAGCATCGATAACTTTGCTGACTACAAACCGGCTAATTAACGTATAAAGCGTAATATCCCATCCGAAAATAAATCCTGCTGCAACAAGTAAGATTAAGTTGAATCCAAAGATGATTGCTCCAATTGAAATATCTCGATGTTTCGCTACAATCAATCCAACAACATCAAAGCCACCTGTTGAAGAAGCAAATCGGAATATGATTCCGGAAGCTGCTCCGCAGATTACACCACCGAATACAGAAGACAGTAAAATATCGTCTGAAACTTGATGTACAGGGATAATGTTCATCGCTAACGATGATACAGCTACAAAGTACGCTGTTAAAAAGGTTGTCTTCTTGCCTAAGTAAAAGTGACTTAAAATAAGAAGAGGAATGTTTAGTAAAAAGATAAGTGCACCGATATTGTAGTGCATTAAATAACCGATAATCATCCCTACACCAGCGAATCCACCGCTAATCATGTTATGCGGGATAAAGAACATATTCATAGAAATTGCATACAAAATAGAGGCTACGAAAATAACAACCAACTGTATGATAAATTCTAAGTGAAATGTTTTAGCTGCTGGGAAGGATAAAAAGGCGGTGTCGGGAACGTAATCGGCGTCTCCTAGTTGACCCATAGTATGTTTCATCTCCATATTCATTTTTGATTACAAGAAGAGAATAAAGGTTTTTTCAAAAACTGGCAATAGTTTTATTATAATGCGAAAATTTTATAAATTTCTAACAAATTAAACCTATACAAGAATACGTGTGAATATACTAAAGAAAGCGAATACATTAGTTTTTTAGCATAGTTTTCTTGAGAAAATATGCAAAATACTTTTTTGACGATAAAAGGAAATAGAGAATGTTTGTTGAATGTGCTAAAATGACCTTATTAAGGATGTGAAGCGATGGAATTTTTATTGCAGGATGCAATTCTATATATATCGTTTGTAACGACAGCACTTTGTTTATTAGAAGTTTTCTTCCTTGCTAATGTTTCTCGCTTTGTGCGTCAGCAAGCATCAAGCGGTAGACAAAGAGCTTTTAAACTAGTTAATACGTGTGAAGAGGGTACTGGTAATGTAACGCTTTTCTCTATTTTTTATAAATATGGAATGATTCGTTCTGTGCGCAGACAAGAATCCAGTGAAGAGAATGACGAGGTCGGTCCGTATACACCAATGTTTCGCTAAATAATTACGAAACATTGGAGGAATGAACATGTTAAAATCATACCGAGCTGTGCTCGTTAGTTTATCATTATTACTTGTTTTTGTTTTATCTGGTTGCAGTAATGCAGCCCCAATTGATGCACATAGTACGGGAATTTGGGATCATTATTTCGTATATCCAATCTCGTTTATGATTCAATTTGTTGCTCATCACATACCAGGAGCTAGCTTCGGGATTGCTATCATTATTATGACGCTCGTTATTCGTTCAGCCATGATTCCATTAGCTGTTTCACAATATCGTAGTCAAGCGAAAATGAAGAAAATGCAACCTGAACTGCAGAAGCTGAAACAAAAATACGGTGATGTGGGTAAAGATCTTGAAAAACAAAAGCAGTATCAAAAGGAAATGTCGGAACTAATGAAATCAGGCGGTTGGAATCCACTAGCTGGTTGCTGGCCACTATTAATACAAATGCCGATTTTCTCTGCTTTGTATTATGCGATTAGCCGAACAGAAGAGATTCGCACATCGTCATTTTTATGGGTGAACTTAGGACATGCAGATCCTTATCATATATTACCGATTATCGCAGCGTTAACGACATTTATTCAGATGAAAGTTTTCCAATCTAATATTACACCTGGAGAACAAGTACAGATGCTGAAAGTGCAGCAAATTATGATGCCAGCAATGATTTTATTTATGGGATTTGCGGCGCCATCAGGACTTGTGTTGTACTGGATAACGGGTAACTTATTTACAATGACACAAACAATTGTATTAAGAAGAATAATGGAACGTGAAGAATTACAATTACAAAAAGCTTAGAACAACGCCGCTCGGGATGAGCGGCGTTTTTTTGTTAAGTCGTTAAGGAAATGTTAAGAAACCGACATTACTATAGGAATTGTATACGAAAGTGTACATGCTTTAGAAATATGAAGGAGGAAATTTCCTATGAAGAAGAAAACAGTTGGGTATTTAGCGATTGCAGGTGCTTTATCATTCGGAATCATTGGAGGAGTCGGTATTCCGGCATTCGCGGCAACGAATACTCAAGCAGCTGAGCAGTCTACAAAAACGGCGAAAAAAGATTTAGATGACGCTACAAAACAAAAAGTAAAAACGATTATGGACGATACAAAGAAACAGTTGAAGGAGTTAGGTGTAAAGCTTCCAGAGAAAGAAAAACGTAAAGATATGTTTGCGGGATTAGATGATCAAACAAAAGAAAAAGCGAAATCAATTTTAGAGCAAGAGAAATCCGGTAAATTAACACGTGAACAAGCAAAAGAAGAATTAACAAAGCTAGGCGTGAAGTTCCCAGAGAAGGGTAAGCATGGAGACATGTTTGCTAACTTAGACGAAGCAACAAAAGGAAAAGCAAAATCAATTTTAGAGCAAGAGAAATCCGGCAAATTAACACGTGAACAAGCAAAAGAGGAATTAACAAAACTAGGCGTGAAGTTCCCAGAGAAGGGTAAGCATGGAGACATGTTTGCTAACTTAGACGAAGCAACAAAAGAAAAAGCAACGTCTATTTTTGAACAGGAAAAGTCCGGGAAATTAACACATAAGCAAGCAAAAGAAGAATTAACAAAACTAGGCGTGAAGTTCCCAGAGAAGGTTAAGCATAAAGACATCTTTGCGGGATTAGATGAGACAACGAAAGAAAAAGCAAAAGCGATTTTAGAGAATGAAAAGAAACAATTAGAGGAATTGAACGTTGATTTACCGCACCATAAAGTGAAACTTTAATCAGTGGTGCATTTCCACTGATTATTAGTTGAACCAATCGGGCTTTTACGGGCAGTTAATATTCCAACTTCATCCTTGTATTCGCTGGATTTTAAGGTGGAAGTTTTACTGCCCGTTAATGCGGGGTAAATTTTTTATGAAAAAAGATGAGAAATAATTGAGTAAAGTCGTATCTTCCGTGTGGGCAACCGGAAGGTATGTATGTGAGGAGACTTTCTTTTAGAAAGTCTCCTCTTACTTATTGTCGTTTTTTGTTGGTAAATCGATATATTTTGAAAATCGCTGAGATAATTTTTACCGCTACGCTGTTCCAAAGATACTGGGGAATTAGAGAAATATTATAGCTTCTGTTATAATATAAGAAGAGAAACATTTCTTATGTTATATAAAAAAATATATTGATTTTTTCTAACAATTCAATATAATGAACAATAACTACAAAATTCGACATCAAGAAGTGATGATGAGGACATGATCAATTTTTTACGATTCTCAGAGAGGGAAGCCTTTGGCTGTGAGCTTCCTAATACGGAAAAATGGATTACCACCTCTGAACTGCAGCAGTGAACGGATACCTAGTAATTGCTTGCCGGCAAAAACCGTTATTTAGACTTGAGAAATTGGTGAAGTATGTTACTTTACGAATTGAAACAAGGGTGGAACCACGAATATAACACTCGTCCCTTTTTTAGGGAGGAGTGTTTTTTTATTTCATTTTTGCATCACACTAGAATTGGAAGGAGGATACGCAGCATGCATCATGATGAGAAGAACAAAATTGGTTTAACAGTAGCACTTTCTATCGTAGTAGGAACGATTATTGGATCTGGTGTGTTTATGAAGCCAGGGAGCGTATTAGATTACTCGGGGAGTTCTAATATGGCTATTCTTGCTTGGGTAATTGGTGGTCTGTTGACGTTAGCAAGTGGTTTAACAGTAGCTGAAATTGGAGCGCAAATCCCGAAAAATGGTGGGTTGTATACGTATTTAGAGGAGATTTACGGAAGTTTTTGGGGATATTTATCAGGCTGGATGCAAACAATTGTTTATGGACCAGCTATTATTGGAACATTAGGATTGTACTTTAGTTCTTTAATGATTAATTTTTTCTATTTAGATAAAGTATGGAATTTACCAATTGCTATTGGAACAGTTGTGTTCCTTGGCGTTGTAAATAGTATGGGAACAAAATATGGAGGTATCGTCCAAACGGTTACGACAATTGGAAAGATGATTCCAATCGTATTAATTGTTGTGTTAGGTTTTTGGAAAGGAAATAGCGATATCTTTAATGTAGTAGTGCCGATATCAGAAAATCAAAGTATCGGTATGGCAATTTTAGCAACATTATTTGCTTATGACGGCTGGATTCTACTTGCTTCGATTGGCGGAGAAATGAAGAATCCAACAAAGCTATTACCGAAAGCGATGACAGTTGGGATTTTAATTGTAACGGCTGCTTACGTACTAATTAACTTGGCATTATTAAATGTGTTACCAGCAGCGAAAATTGTAGACCTTGGAGAGAATGCAACAGCGACAGCTGCGGGCATGCTACTTGGAGAATATGGCGGGAAAATCATTAGTATCGGTATTATCGTTTCTATTTTCGGTTGTTTAAATGGAAAGATTTTAACGTTCCCACGTATTCCGATGTCTATGGCAGAGCGTGGACACCTTCCGTTTTCTAAGTTTATCGCAAAGGAAAGTCCAAGATTTAAAACACCAGCAAATGCGATTACTGTTGAAATCATTTTAGGAATTATTTTAATGGTTATTAGTGATCCGAATAAGCTATCTGAGATTTCCGTATTCATTATTTATATTTTCTATGTAATGACGTTTATTGGTGTCTTCATTTTAAGAAAACGTAACAAGAATAAAGAGCGTGCATACAGTGTACCGTTATTCCCGATTGTACCAATCGTTGCGATTTTAGGATCATTGTTTGTACTTGGAAGTGCGATTATTAATGATCCGGTAAGTTGTTTCTTATCAATTGGAATTGTCTTTACTGGACTCCCAGTATATTGGTATTTAAATAAGAAGAACAAAACTAGTGTTTAATAATTAGAAGGCAGGCGTATGATACGCCTGTTTTTTTATTGTAAAAAAATTGTACTTGTGTTCAATTTCTTTTTTGGTTACTATAGTCGTAGTAACCAAAAAAGAAAGCGTGGGGAAAGACTTGAATTTTCGTGTGTATATTTTAGCTATCGCGGCTTTCGTAGTCGGAACGGTTGAGCTAATTATAGGAGGAACGCTCGATCTAGTTGCCAATGATTTAGGAGTATCTATTAGTGCAGCTGGTCAGCTTATAACAATATTTTCAGTAGTATTTGCTTTATCAGGTCCGGTTTTATTGGCGATAACTGGAAAATTCGAAAGAAAAAGATTATACATTGGGGCATTATCAATTTTCTTAATCGGAAATATTATTTCAGCATTTAGTGTGAATTATGGGATGTTAATGTTCTCAAGGGTTATTTGTGCGGCGAGTGGTTCGCTTATTATTGCACTGTCAGTAACACTTGCTTCTAGCGTTGTAGAACCACATTTTCGTGCGCGTGCAATTGGAATCATCTTCATGGGGATTAGTGGTTCACTTGTACTTGGAGTACCGCTTGGCCTTGTACTCGGAAATGCATATGGATGGCGTGCACCATTTGTATTAATTTCGGTATTAACAGTTATAGCAATCGCTTGTATTTCATTATTCTTAACGAAAGTACCACCGACATCAGTGTTATCAATAAGAGAACAAATTGCTACGTTAAAAGATAAGAAAATCGTAAGTGCACAGTTAACATCATTCTTATTTTTAACGGGTCATTTAACACTATATGCATATTTAACACCATTTTTAAAAGATGTGATGCATGTTGAAGCAGATTGGATTAGTGTATTTTACTTCATTTTCGGAATTGCAGCGGTACTTGGAGGCGGCCTTGGGGGCTTGCTTGCTGATAAATGGGGATCGAAGAAAAGTATTATTTCAATTATTATCGTATTTGCGTGTGCGATCTTCATATTGCCAATGATGACATTCTCATTCCCGCTGTTCATTATTATGATGGGAATTTGGAGTATGCTTAGCTGGGCTATTTCACCAGCACAACAAAATTATTTAATTGAAATTGCACCAGAATCAGCTGGTATTCAGCAAAGTTTAAATAACTCTGCGCTTCACTTAGGGATTGCTCTCGGTTCAACAGTAGGCGGAGTTGTTATTGAGAAATCATCTGTTATATATAATGCTTGGGTAGGTGGCGGCTTTATTATATTAGCACTACTTTGTGCAATTTTCTCGATTACGAGAGGACGTTCTGCTCAGTTTGCAAAAGAAGAATCTATCGTTTGATAGATTCTTTTTTATTTGTAAAAAATTGCAAGTTTTAGTAGGTGGATGGAGAAGGTTGTATGTAGCGAGGTGATGGAGAATGATGTCTAATTTCTCGGTATTTGGCATGATAATTGCTCTACTACCGATATTGATAGTTGTTGTTGTATTAAGGTGGGTCCGTTTCATCTATCAAAATTCAGAGAAACAAGTGGAGCAAAATGAGAAAATTATTGAGCTGTTGACGGAGATAAAGGAAAAAGATAAGTAATATATATTCGTTTAAAATTTGTTTCTCGTAAGTTATGAAGGCACTTATAAAGTGCTTTTTTATCATGTTTGAAAATTTAAAATATGTAATGTCCATTTGTCAATAGCAGCATGAGAGCAAATAATTTAAAGGTTGCTTATTACTTTGGAACTTTCTCAACAATTCGACAAGATACTACAAAAAAACCACCTATTCTCTTTTTTTCACTATAAGTACAATGAAACAGTAAGATTGCTTCATGTAGAAATTTATATATGGTGGTGGAGAGAATGAAACGAAAGATGGTAGGTAAATGGTTTAGTTTTTTAAGCGCTTTTATTATTTTATTAGGAATTGCAATGCCGCAAGTGAAGGCAGAAGTAATGAACAGAGAAACATATAAAATGGATTGGAGTTATAGTAAGTCGAAACAGCGTGAAATAAAGACAGAAATAATTAAAACGGCTTCGGGTAGTATTGCGTATTGTTTAACGCCTGATTTGCGTTCTCCAAATGGAGATGATTTGCCTGAGATGGGGAAATCATCTGATGCCGTATATCGTGTTTTATTAAATGGATATCCTCAAAAAAGCCCATCTGAATTAGGGGTAGCGACAGTAGAAGAGGTGCATTATGCTACACAATTAGCGGTATGGATTGCAGCAAATGAATTAACGGAAGAAGATTTAGTTGCAAAAAATGAACGAGTACATAATCTTATGAAGCGTTTAGTAGAAGCTTCAAAAAAAGAAACTGGATCACAAGATATATTTTTTAAAGTTAATCCTGTAGATCCACAAACTGCTACACAAAAAGGTAATTATTTAGAAACAGGATTTTATGCAGTGCAAACAAATGCGGTTTCTGGCTCTTATACAATTCTTCCTGAAAATGCTCCTAAAGGGCTTCGAATTGTAAATGAAAATGGAGAAGAAAAAAGTACATTATCAATTAACGAAAAATTTAAAATATTAATCCCGAAAGATACGAGTAGTGGTAATTTTAAAATGAAAGTGAAGTCTACTTTAACAAATTTACAAGCAATAGCTTTTAAAGGATCAGAAAAAGTTCAAAATACAACGGTATTGTTACAAAGAAATAGTGAGAAAATCAGTACAGATTTAGTGGTAAATTGGGAATCAGTAGGCTCTTTAAAGATTATGAAATTAGGAGAAAAAAAGGAATTATTAAAAGGAGCGGTGTTTGAAGTTTCTAATGAAAACTTTAAACAAAATGTCACGACTAATGATAAGGGGATTGCGGAGCTAGGGAATCTTCCAATCGGTATATATAGCGTCAAAGAAATTCAAGCGCCAGCTGGATATGTGTTAGACGGAAGTATTAAAAAAATTGAAGTGAAAACTGGTGAAACTGCTGTATTAGAGTTGAAAAATGAAAATATAAAAGGTGAACTAGAAATAACGAAAGTAAATATAGCGGATGGGAATACAAAATTACCAAATGCAGAGTTTACAATCTACAACGAACAAGGGAAAGAAGTAGTAAAAGGGAAAACGGATGAAAAAGGTGTAGCGAAATTTAAACTACCATACGGAAAGTACACGTATAAAGAAACAATAGCACCGAATGGATATGTAATAAGTGAAGAGACGTTTGCATTTGAAATAAAAGAGAATGGAGAAATTATTAAACATATCGTTCAAGATAAAAAAGTAGAAGGTGAACTAGAAATAACAAAAGTAGATGTAGCGGATGGGAATACGAAACTGCCAAATGCAGAGTTTACAATTTATAATGAACAGGGAAAAGAAGTAGTAAAAGGAAAAACAAATGAGCAAGGTATAGCGAAATTTAAACTACCATACGGAAAGTACACGTATAAAGAAACGATAGCACCGAATGGATATGTAATAAATGAAGAGACATTTGCATTTGAAATAAAAGAGAATGGCGAAATTATTAAACATATCGTTCAAGATAAGAAAGTAGAAGGTGATTTAGAAATAACGAAAGTAGATGTAGCGGATGGGAATACGAAACTGCCAAATGCAGAGTTTACAATCTACAACGAACAAGGGAAAGAAGTAGTAAAAGGGAAAACGGATGAAAAAGGTGTAGCGAAATTTAAACTACTATACGGAAAGTACACGTATAAAGAAACAATAGCACCGAATGGATATGTAATAAATGAAGAGACATTTGCATTTGAAATAAAAGAGAATGGAGAAATTATTAAACATATTGTGAAAAATAAGAAAGAAGAAAAGGCATCACTTCCTTCTAAGCCAAATAAGCCAACACCGAGTGGAGAAGTGAAACCTTCCGCTGATGTGAAGCCGATGCAACAACATAATACTCATAATGAAGTGCGTTTACCAGCTACTGGCGGCGTCGGCAATGAATTTACGGCTTTATTCGTTTTAGGAATTGGTTTTATTATTGCTGGTGCTTATGTGTTAAGGATGAAAAATAGAAAAGAAATGTAGAAAAAAACGCCTTGTAATAGAGGCGTTTTTTTAGTATCTTAACTTCCTCAACAAACTCTTAATTTCCTCATCTTGCATGAAGAGATCCAGATGCTTTTCTGTAATTTTTGCAAGTGCAACGTCGTGATAGAAAAATTCTGTAAAGAACTTTACGAAAGGTTGCGACATTGTTTTCATCGCTTGCCATGACTCTTGCTCTACACCAGCAAATAAAATTTCGCGGTCGTCAACGATGAGTAGCAAGTAGCGTTCTAATGCGTTAGGTTCTTCAGTTGGGATTAGAAAATGCATGTTTTCTAAGTCTGTTTCTACTTTTCCAACTATAAGGGACTCGAGTTTGACGCCTTGTTTTGCTTTTTCTTCTAGTGAAGGAAGGTATTCTGAAAGAGTGTCATTCCAAGCTGAAATGCGAATTGATTCTTTTGCACTTTCGATGAGTTCTTTACTTTGAACTCGAATAGAAGATTGCATTTTTAAGCTCCACACACGGTCATCTGTAAATGATTTTTTTGATATATTCGTTTCTAATTCTTTAATGTTTGATTGAAATTCTGTCGTTAATTTTTCAATTGCGAGCTTTAGTGGTAATGCTGTATACAATTTTTTCTTTTCTGAAACAGAATCCATTACCATTCCTTTATCAATCAGGCGTGCTAGCACTTCATATATTTTTGCTTTTGGAACACCAGAATGCTTCACAATTGTTGTAGCATCTAATGGTTCATTGCTTGATACGACAACTTCATAAGCTTGGCTTTCATATTGTGAGAAACCGAATTTTTGTAACATAGTTCCCTCCGAACGAATGAGATGATATAGCTTAAGGATAATGAACTATTTGTTTTTGCACAAGTGGTAGTAGGTTTTCTACTCAGATTGAGATGAGAATTAATTTCAATTTTTTAATTTTATCCATTATACTTAATATAGTGATTAATATGATTACAATACAACGAGAAGGGGATGCTTGGGGGAAGATGTTGAGAAGTTTACGTTTAAAAATTGCGGTAGTATTTTCGGTGCTTATTTCTATGATGTTTGTAATATTAGGTACAGCTATGTATCAATTACAGAAAGAGAAGGAAGTGCGCTCCTTAGACCAGTATTCTCAAAATACGATGGATCTTGTGACAGAGCAACTTACGACATTTGTTCAAAGAACGGATGAAGATATGGGATATTATGCGAACAGTGAGATGGTTCGTAATATACTTCAAGACGGAGTTACTCCAGAAGAAGAAGCATTTTTGACGAAAGAGTTTTCAGAGTACAAAAAGAATCATCCTGGTATTTTAGACTTATATATTGGTACGAAAGATAAAAAAACATTAAGTGCCAATCTTGCTGAAGGTGGACAAGTGCCAGAAGGATATGATCCAACGACAAGACAATGGTATAAAGAATCAGAAGCTGATGTGAAAAAGGTTCACTGGGGACAACCTATGTATGAAATTGCAACAGGTAAGTTAAGTGTGGGAGTTTCTAAAGCAATTACAGCTCAAGATGGATCTGTGTTAGGTGTTGTTGCGATGGATGTATCGCTCGGAACAATTCAGAAGTTACTTCATAATATTCAATACAATAATGGCGGAGAAATGTTTATTATAAATGATAAAAGTATGGCTCTTGTTTACCCAGAGAAAATAGGGAAAGATGTTTCGAAAGAGCCACTTGTGAAGAGTTTAAATAAAGAGGTAACAAAATATGCTGTCACTACATTAAAAGGTGAAGATGTAGTTGTTTATAGCCAGTCATTTGATTTGATGAAATGGAAAATAGGAATTTTTTATCCGAAAGAAACGATTGATGGGCTATTAAATAGTATGAGAAATACAGTCCTTATAATGGCATGTATTAGTTTATTAGTTGGAATCGCAGCTTCATACTTGTTCTCAAGAAGATTAGCAAGACCATTGCAACTATTAACAAATCACGTTCAAAAAGTAGCAGCAGGTGACTTAACGTTGCAAATGAAAGTGACAAGTAAGGATGAAGTTGGAGAGCTGACGAATCATTTTAATCATATGGTTGAGCAAATGAATGAAATGGTAAGTAAAATTAAAAATAGTGTATCAACAGTGCAACAATCAACGAATAATCTACATTATTTAACGAATGAAACTGTAGCAGCTAGTAGAGAAGTATCAGGTGCAATGGATGATGTGAGCGGAGGAGCTTCTACTCTTGCTAATAGTGTAGATGAAGTTTCAGAGCAACTCGAGAATATGGCGCAGTCAGTGGAACAAATGAATAATTCGGTTGGTGAAATAAAAGGTGTGGCTGGCAAAGCTGAAGAGGCATCTAAGCAAGGATTAAATACGATGCGTAATTTAGTTCGTACAAGGGGCCAATCATCTTCGATTGTTGTTCATACAGAGGAAGCATCCGGAAAGTTAGAGCAAAGAGTTGGATCGATTCAAAATGTTGTAGAGCTTATAAAAGGTATTTCGGATCAAACGAATTTACTTGCTTTAAATGCTTCGATTGAGGCGGCGCGTGCAGGGGAACAAGGTAAAGGCTTTGCTGTTGTTGCCGAAGAAGTTCGAAAGTTAGCGGAACAATCGAAAGAGGCGACAGGAGAAATCGCAACGATGATTGGCGATGTACAAGTAGAGGTAAAACGAGTTGTAGAGGTTATAAGTAAATTAAAAGATATTGCAGATATACAAAATAAAGTTACGACAGAGGCAGAAGCGGAATTCCGCACAATTATGTCAGTTGTAAATACAATTAGTACTTCAGTCGAACAAATTGTAGAAGAGGTACATAACATCGGTTACGAGCAAGGAGAAATTACAACGGTAATGCATACAATTGCTAGTACAAGTCAAGAAAGCGCAGCTGTTTCGGAAGAAGTAAATGCTGCAACTGAATCTCAAGTGAGTCATCTAGAAAAGGTAGCTCATACGATGGAAAGTTTGACGGAGCATATGAGAGACTTAGAAAGATTGGTTGAGCAGTTTAAAATAGAGGAATAACAAATTAGTAAAATGATGAGTATTTCGGTAAAATAGACAATGGATATATAAGAAGCAATTATAGGAGGAAAACTACTATGGCAATTGTTGACGTATCGATTATTCCAGTAGGAACTGGTAATCCAAGTGTTAGTGAATATGTAGCAGAAGTACAAAAGGTGCTAGAGAAAAATGCAGATCGCGTGAAGTATCAATTAACACCAATGAATACAGTAATTGAAGGAGATCTTCCTGTCATTCTAGAAGTAATTCAACAAATGCATGAAGTTCCATATACGAAAGGTGCACAGCGCGTTGCAACAACAATTCGTATCGATGATCGTCGTGATAAAGTAAGCACGATGGAAAAGAAATTAAACTCTGTTCGATCAAAATTGTAAGGAAAAGCAGCGATCTTCGCTGCTTTTTTCATATAGGAGGTAGATAAGATGAGTGAAAAGTTTAACGAACAATTTGACGGGTTACTAGAAAAATACACAGAACTATTACTTGGAGAGAGCAATGCAGAGAGAAAAGAACAGGTGCAGAAGTGGGCACTGTATTCTTACATAGCGAAGACGATGCCGGCTTTAGTGAAGCATTGGAATGAGACATATCCTGATGCGAAAGAAGAGATGGTACAGTTAATTACAGATATTAAAAAGTTGAATGAAGAGAAGAGAAATGAGCAATAAAAAACTTGAGGTAAATATAATCTCAAGTTTTCTGTATTAATATCCTTATATAATTTACATGGAATATAAAGGGTTTTATAAGCATGTCGAATATTTTCGACATGCTTATTTTGTGCCTAGTAAAGTCGTTTTTTCTAAATGTCGAAAAATATTCCCTGCATATTTATAAGCGAGAATATAGGTTTTTAAATGTTTTTATAGTATTTTATAAATTATCTAAATAATTATTTGTATCCAATAATTTTAAACAATGATATAATTTTGAAGAGGGGTAAAAAACAGATAAATTACAGTCATAGGGGTGAATTACATGGAACAATTAATGCGAAATTCGTTTCTTTTCTTGTCAAAAAATAAAGCGCTAACAAAACTGGCTAAAAAGTACGGTTTACGCTTTGGTGCAGGTCGCTTTGTCGCAGGGGAGACAATTGAATTAGCGACAGCAGCTATTAAACAATTGAACAAGCAAGGACTTTGTGTAACAATCGATTATTTAGGGGAATTCGTTGATAATGAAGCGGAAGCAAATGAAATGGCTAACCAATCGATTGAAGCAATCCGTGCAATTGGAAGAGAAGGTCTTGATTCGCAGCTTTCTTTAAAAATGACTTCTATGGGATTAGATATCTCTGATGAAATCGTAATGAACAACATGCGCCGTATTTTAGAAGCTGCAAAAGAAAATGGTGTGTTTGTTACCATTGATATGGAAGACTATACACGCTGCGGAAAGACAATTGATATCTTTAAACAGTTAAAATCTGAGTACGATAATATTGGTACAGTTATTCAAGCTTACTTATATCGTACAGAAAAAGATATGGAAGAATTAAATGCTTATAGTCCTAATTTACGTCTTGTAAAAGGAGCTTATAAAGAACCTGAAGAGGTAGCGTTCCCGGAGAAGAAAGATGTAGATGATAACTATAAAAAAATTATTAAAATGCACTTATTAAATGGAAATTATACTGCGATTGCTTCACATGACGAAGCGATTATTGAATATACAAAAAAACTTGCCGAAGAACACAACATTCCAAGAGACCAATTTGAATTCCAGATGTTATATGGTATTCGTAATGAGCGTCAACTTGAGCTAGTAAAAGAAGGTTACAAAATGCGTGTTTATGTGCCTTATGGAAACGACTGGTATGGCTACTTCATGCGTCGTCTAGCAGAGCGTCCAGCAAACGTTGCGTTCGTGTTAAAAGGTATGGTTAAAAAATAACCAAGGAGAAAATACTCCTTGGTTATTTTAATTGCTGAAATGCGTAATGTGCCATTTTCTTCGTATCAGGATATAGCTGCGTGCGAGTAGAAGATAAAACAACATTAATAACGCGTTTACCGTCTTTTTCATCCACTGTTACGACCGTATATTTTCCGAGTGCTGATAGACCGCTTTTACTTCCAATTGCATATGGATCGTCATATAGTTCTTCTCGTCCATAGTTTGCGATGTTTGGAGAGCGTTCTGAAGTATGTAGAGTTGTACGTGTTGAATTCATATACTCTAAAACAACTGGGTACTTTAATGCTTCTTTCGTAATCATAGCAATGTCATATGGCGATACTTTATTTCCAAGTGCATCAGCACCACTTGCGTTTTTGAAAGTCGCATGCTTTGTACCAAGTTCCTTCGCTCTAGCATTCATCATTTTTACAAATTCATTTTTTGATCCTGCGATATGTTCTGCAATGGATTCAGCTATCGGGTCTGCACTAATGATAAGCATAAGCTTTAATGCCTCATCCCGCTTTAACTTTTCCCCGGCACGAAGTTTAATTTTCTTACTTTGACTTTCTGTTTTAATTGCGTTCTCTGTAACTGTAATTTCTTCATTTTCTTTTACATTCTCGAGTAAGAGTAAGGTAGTCATCATTTTCCCTATACTAGCCGGATAAGAGCGTTCGTCTTCCCGTTTCCCATACAAAATTTCACCTGTGTCTGCATCGATTGTAATGCCATATTGCCCAGTAATGTTAGGTTGATCCGCTCTTACAGCTTGTTGCCTTTGTGCATAAGAGAAGAAAATCATCCCTGTAAATAGTGTAGCAATCATTACAATCATAACTATTGTTCGTTTCATCATCGTTCCCTCTTTTGTTTTCCATATGTACAAATAAATTGGGCAGAAAAAGCAGCCATTACCCATTATGCCACGTTTTCTGCCCAAAAATATACCGTTATTTTTCGCCCATATTATGCTTCTTATATTGTTGGTTATTACCTTGACGGCCCTTTTCCACACCGTGATTATGAGGACCTGCATTTCCAGTTACGCTTGCTGCGCTAATTCCAGCCTTTGAAGGGTTCTTCTTAAGTTTTGCCATATATATTCCTCCAGTTTCGTCAGATTATAAAAAGGAAAAGTGCATTTTAATGAAGAAAATACACATGTATAGCATAGCCAAATGAAAGAAATATATTTATTTCAGAAAATTTTATCAATAAATATATTGCGAAAATTCAAACTGTATCATATATTTATTAGTAGAGGCTCACTCATTGATTGCGACTTATGTCGAAAAATTGAATGAGCATTCATTCAAGAATAGGGGGAGAAATGGATGTTCCAAATTAAAAAGGCTGCTGTTCTAGGTTCAGGCGTAATGGGTTCAGGGATTGCGGCACACTTAGCTAATATTGGTATTCCGACATTATTGCTTGATATTGTACCACCTGCGCTAACAAAAGAAGAGGAAGCAAAGGGACTTACATTAGAACATAAAAGTGTGAGAAATCGTTTTAGTAATACGGCTGTGCAAAAACTATTAAAGCAAAAACCAGCTCCTCTGACAGTGAAAGGAAATCTAGCACTGATTGAAGCAGGTAACTTAGAAGATGATCTTGAGCGTCTAGCTGATGTAGATTGGATTATTGAAGTAGTAGTTGAAAACTTAGATATTAAAAAGAAACTATTTGAAAAAGTAGATGCTGTTCGTAAACCGGGTTCTATTGTAAGCTCGAATACGTCAGGCATTTCAGTAGAAAAAATGGCAGAAGGTCGTTCAGACGACTTCCAGAAGCACTTCTTAGGCACACACTTTTTTAACCCACCACGATATTTAAAACTTCTAGAGGTAATACCGACGAAAGAAACAGATCCACAAGTATTAAGCTTCATGAAACTATTTGGCGAAGATGTTCTTGGAAAAGGCGTTGTTATCGCAAAAGACACACCAAACTTTATTGGAAACCGCATCGGTACGTATGGTTTATTAGTAACTCTTCAAGAGATGATAAAACGCGGCTATAGCATTGGGGAAGTTGATTCTGTAACAGGCCCACTTATTGGTCGTCCGAAGAGCGCAACGTTCCGTACATTAGATGTTGTCGGTTTAGATACATTCGTACACGTTGCAAATAACGTATATGAAAACGTACAAGAAGAAGAGCGTGATGTATTTAAAGTACCAGCCTTCATGCATGACATGCTTGATAAAAAATGGCTTGGAAGTAAAACAGGTCAAGGCTTCTTCTTAAAACAAGGAAAAGAAATTTTAGAACTAAATCCTGAAACGATGGAATACGAAGCTCGCAAAAAATTAAAAGCTGCATCTATCGAGTTAAGTAAACAAGAAAAAGGTTTATCGAATAAATTGAAAGCGCTTGTATACGCGAAAGACCGCGCAGGAGAGTTGTTATGGAACATCATCACACCAACTCTTTTATACTCTGCAAAACTGCATAAAGAAATTGCTGACGATATCGTTGCAATTGACCAAGCGATGAAGTGGGGCTTCGGCTGGGAGCAAGGACCGTTTGAAGTTTGGGATGCAATCGGCGTTGAAAAGTCCGTTCAAAAGATGGAAGAAAACGGCGTAGTTGTTCCGACTTGGGTGAAAGAAATGTTAGAGAAAGGTTTCACTACTTTCTACAAACATGATAACGGAGATAGCTACTATTACGATAATGGCGAATATAAGCTAATCGAACGTAATAAAAAGGCAATTTCTCTTAAGAAATTAAAAGCGAAAAATGGCGTATTAAAGAAAAATAGCGGAGCGAGCTTAATTGATTTAGGTGACGGCATCCTTTGCTTAGAATTCCATTCGAAGAGCAATGCAATCGGTATGGATATTACGCAAATGATTAACTACGCTGTTGATGAAGTAGAAAAGAATTATAAAGGTCTTGTTATCGGTAACCAATCGAAGAACTTCTGCGTTGGTGCGAACTTAGCAATGATCTTAATGGAAGCGCAAGATGACAACTACTTTGAAATTGAGTTGGTTGTGAAGAACTTCCAAGATGCAATGACGAAAATTAAATACTCTTCTAAGCCAGTTGTAGCAGCACCATACGGTATGACGCTTGGTGGAGGTACAGAAGTTTGTTTACCAGCAGCGAGCATTCAAGCTTCTAGTGAAACGTATATGGGCTTAGTAGAAGTTGGTGTTGGCTTAATCCCTGGCGGAGGCGGTAATAAAGAGCTATACATTAAACACTTAAATAAAATGCCAAACGGTGTAGAGTTTGATCTGCAAAAAGTTGCGAATAAAGTATTCGAATCTGTAGCGATGGCGAAAGTTTCTACATCAGCACAAGAAGCTGTATCGAACAACTTCTTAGGCGATAAAGACGGTATTAGTGTGAATGGTGATCACTTACTATATGATGCGAAACAAAAAGCACTTTCTTTATATGAAGCTGGCTATAAAGCGCCGATTCGTAAAAAGATACCAGTTGTTGGTGAAACAGGATATGCAACTCTTGTACTTGGTGCAGAAGCAATGCACTTATCAGGTTACATTTCTGAACATGATCTTCACATTGCGAAGAAACTTGCATATGTCATCGCGGGCGGAAAAGTGCCGTACGGAACAGAAGTTGATGAGCAGTATTTATTAGATGTAGAACGTGAAGCATTTATTAGCTTAGTAAGTGAGATGAAATCACAAGCAAGAATGCAGCACATGCTTGTAAAAGGAAAGCCATTACGTAACTAATAACGAGGGGAGATATCGTTCATGAGAGAAGCTGTCATTGTTGCGGGAGCAAGAACACCAATTGGAAAAGCAAAGAGGGGTTCATTAAAAACAGTTCGTCCTGACGATCTAGGGGCGTTAGTAGTAAAGGAAACATTAAAGCGTGCGAATTATGAAGGACCAATCGATGATTTAATTTTCGGTTGTGCGATGCCAGAAGCAGAGCAAGGGTTAAATATGGCTCGTAATATCGGCGGACTAGCAGGACTTTCTTACGATGTTCCAGCTATTACAATTAACCGTTACTGTTCTTCAGGGTTACAAAGTATTGCTTACGGAGCGGAGCGTATTATGCTTGGTCACTCGGAAGCTGTATTATCAGGCGGAGCGGAATCAATGAGTTTAGTTCCGATGATGGGACACGTTGTTCGTCCAAATAGTCGCCTTGTTGAAGCAGCTCCAGAATATTATATGGGTATGGGACATACAGCAGAGCAAGTTGCTGTGAAATATGGAATTTCTCGTGAAGAACAAGATGCATTTGCAGTAAGAAGTCATCAACGTGCTGCGAAAGCATTAGCTGCAGGGAACTTTGCTGATGAAACAGTATCTGTAGATGTAACGTTACGTACGGTTGGATCAAACAATAAACTGCAAGAAGAAACAATCATTTTCGCACAAGACGAAGGTGTAAGAGCAGAAACGTCGCTAGACATTTTAGGTAAATTACGTCCAGCATTTAACGTTCGCGGTTCTGTAACAGCTGGTAACTCTTCACAAATGAGTGACGGTGCAGCATCTGTACTATTAATGGATCGTGAAAAAGCAGTGAGTGATGGCATGAAACCACTTGCGAAATTCCGTTCATTTGCAGTAGCTGGTGTACCACCAGAAGTAATGGGAATTGGCCCAATCGCTGCAATTCCAAAGGCATTAAAATTAGCTGGTTTAGAGCTATCTGATATTGGCCTATTCGAACTAAATGAAGCATTCGCTTCTCAATCGATCCAAGTTATTCGTGAGCTTGGTTTAGATGAAGAAAAAGTAAACGTAAATGGCGGTGCAATAGCACTTGGACATCCACTTGGCTGTACAGGAGCAAAACTAACACTATCTCTTATTCACGAAATGAAACGCCGCAACCAACAATTCGGTATCGTAACAATGTGTATCGGCGGCGGAATGGGAGCAGCAGGAGTGTTTGAATTACTATAAAAAAAGTGGAAGCGGCTCGCTCAAAATGAGACGCCGCCAATACAAAGAATGGAAGCAACAAAGGTTTATAAAAAATAAAATTGAGAGCCAGCTTCTTTCAAAAAGAAAGAAGCTGCTTATGAAAATATGAAGGAGGAAATTTTCATGGAAAAAACAGTAGGAAATGCGGTTAAAGGCGGTAGCTTTTTAGTTGATGAGATTACGATTGATCAAGTGTTTACGCCAGAGGATTTTTCATCTGAGCATAAAATGATTGCAAAAACGACAGAGGACTTTATCGTAAATGAAGTTCTTCCAGAGCTTGAATATTTAGAGCAACACGAGTTTGATCGTTCTGTTCGTCTTTTAAAAGAAGCTGGGGAACTTGGTTTATTAGGCGCTGACGTACCAGAAGAGTACGGCGGAATTGGCCTTGATAAAGTAAGCTCAGCGTTAATCGCAGAGAAATTCTCGCGCGCTGGTGGTTTTGCAATTACTCACGGTGCTCACGTAGGTATCGGATCATTACCAATCGTGTTATTCGGTAATGAAGAGCAAAAGAAAAAGTATTTACCATTACTTGCAACTGGTGAAAAATTAGCGGCATACGCATTAACAGAGCCAGGTTCAGGGTCTGATGCATTAGGTGCGAAAACAACTGCACGTTTAAATGCAGAAGGTACACATTACGTATTAAATGGTGAAAAACAATGGATTACAAACTCTGCATTCGCTGACGTATTTATCGTATATGCAAAAATTGATGGAGAGCACTTCTCAGCATTTATCGTAGAGAAAGAATATGCTGGCGTATCTACAAGCCCAGAAGAAAAGAAAATGGGTATTAAATGTTCTTCAACTCGTACGTTAATTTTAGAAGATGCATTAGTACCGAAAGAAAACTTACTTGGTGAAATCGGTAAAGGTCATATTATCGCGTTCAACATTTTAAATATCGGCCGTTATAAATTAGGTGTTGGTACAGTTGGATCTGCGAAACGTGCAGTAGAAATTTCAGCACAATATGCAAACCAACGTCAACAGTTCAAACAACCAATCGCTCGCTTCCCATTAATTCAAGAGAAACTTGCGAATATGGCAGCGAAAACATATGCAGCTGAAAGCTCTGTATACCGTACAGTAGGTTTATTCGAAAGCCGCATGAGCACATTATCTGAAGAGGAAGTAAAGGACGGTAAAGCAGTAGCAGCTTCTATCGCTGAATATGCAATCGAGTGTTCTTTAAATAAAGTATTCGGTTCTGAAGTACTAGATTATACAGTTGATGAAGGTGTTCAAATTCACGGTGGTTACGGATTTATGGCAGAGTATGAGATTGAAAGAATGTACCGCGATTCTCGTATTAACCGTATTTTCGAAGGAACGAACGAAATTAACCGCCTAATCGTACCAGGTACGTTCTTACGTAAAGCGATGAAAGGTGAATTACCACTTCTTCAAAAAGCACAAAAATTACAAGAAGAGTTAATGATGATGATGCCAGAAGAAGTAGGCGATGAGCCATTAGCACTTCAAAAATATTTAGTAACTAACGCGAAGAAAATCGGCTTAATGGTAGCTGGATTAGCTGCTCAAAAATACGGTAAAGCATTAGATAAAGAGCAAGAAATTCTTGTGAATATCGCTGACATCGTAAGCAACCTATACGCAATGGAGTCAGCTGTTCTTCGTACAGAAAAGGCAATTAAAACAACTGGTCTTGAAAAGAATAAACAAAAAGTGTTATACACTGAAGTATTCTGCCAAGAGGCGTTCAACGAAATCGAAGCAGATGCGAAAGAAACACTTATCGCAGTTGAAAACGGCGACATGCTGCGCATGATGTTATCATCATTACGTAAATTAACTCGCCACACACCACTTAACGTAATTCCGAAGAAACGTGAAATCGCTGCGAAAATTTTAGAAGATGAGCGTTACACAGTTTAATAGCTGTAAAGAAAAGTAGTCGTATAAACGGCTACTTTTCTTTTTTTTTTGCAAAAATGAAAATTTTAGTGACAAAAAACTAATACCATTAGTATAATGAAACTAATGGTATTAGTTTTCGTGAAAAGGGAGCTGGAAATATGAGAGTGATACATGAAAAAACGGTATATCAATTGTCATTTTTGCCAAGAGTGTTTCCTGTGAATTGTTACTTTGTCGAGGAAGAAGATGGTTTAACTTTAATTGATGCGGCTTTGCCATATAGCGCAAAAGGTATTTTACAGGCGGCTGAAAAAATAGGGAAACCAATTACGAATATTGTATTAACACATGCGCATGATGATCACATCGGTGCATTAGACGCATTAAAGGAAGTGCTTCCTAATGTTCCAGTCTATATTTCTAAGCGGGACGCAAAGCTTTTAGAAGGAGATACGACGTTACAAAAGGATGAACCGAATATACCGATAAAAGGCGGTGTACCTAAAAAGGTAAAAACGGTACCTGATGTTTTATTGGAAGATGGCGACCGAGTTGGATCGCTTCTTGCGATTATGACGCCGGGACATACGCCAGGCTCCATGTCGCTTCTTGATGTACGAAATAAAGCTCTTATTGTCGGGGATGCCTTCCAAACAAGAGGAGGTATGGCTGTTTCGGGACAAATGAAATTTTGGTTTCCGTTTCCTGCAATGGCAACGTGGAGCAAAGAAATATCATTACAAAGTGCAGAGAAGCTAAGCGAATATGAGCCTTCCTTACTTGCGGCAGGACATGGGAAAATGATAAAGAATCCAGGTACTGTCATAAAACATGCTATTAAGGAAGCTAAGCGGAATATAGAAAGTAGAAAAGAGGGTTAATTTATGTCACCAAGAATCGGACTTACATTACAGAAAATTGTAGAAACAGCAGCAGAAATTGCAGATACAAATGGAATACAAGAAGTAACGTTAGCTTCATTAGCGCAAACATTAGGGGTACGTTCCCCCTCGCTATACAATCATGTGAAAGGTTTACAAGATGTACGGAAAAATCTTGGCATTTACGGAATCAAACAGCTGTATAACAGACTGGAAGAAGCGGCCGAGGGTAAACGGATGGATGAAGCAATTCATGCTTTGGGAGAAGCGTATGTAGCATTCGTACGCAAACATCCTGGACTGTATGAAGCAACTTTTTTACGAGATGAAGAAGTAAGAAAAGCAGGTGACGGAATTGTAAAGCTTTGTCTTCATGTTTTACAACAATACGGCTTAGAAGGAGAGAATGCACTTCATGCGACGCGTGGATTCAGAAGTATTTGTCACGGGTTTGCGTCGATTGAACAGCAAGGGGGATTTGGTCTACCGTTAGATTTGGATATAAGTTTACATGTATTATTGGAAACGTTTATTAAAGGATTACATGTAATAAAAGATTGAATAAGAAGAGAGACAGTCAGCAACCTTAGGAGAAATTCTAAGGTTTTTTAGTGTATATGATTTCAAAAGAACAGAATACTAAAGGAGAATGTATGAAGAAAGGTAGGAGTATTCTATGCAAAATTTAACAGAGCTTGAAGTAGAAAACTTACGCCATTTAATTGGTGGACATGCAACAATTATTAATAAGTTAGACCAGTACGCACAGGCTTGTACAGATCCACAACTGAAACAAATGCTACAAAAGGATGCACAAGATGCACGAAATACGAAACAGCAATTGATGACTTTTCTAGGATAGGAGGAAGCGACAGATGAATGAAAAAGATATGGTAAATGATTATTTAGCAGGATTGAATGCAAGTTTAACAAGTTATGCAAATTATATTTCTCAGTCTGATAATGAACAGTTACATCAAACGTTAATCCAAATTCGTAATCAGGATGAGATGCGTCAACGTAATATGTATGAGTACGCAAAGCAAAAGAGTTATTATAAGCCAGCTGCACCTGCTAACCCAATGGTTGTACAGCAATTAAAAGGTCAATTAAGTGCGGAATAATGGGATGAAGAAACGAGCGAATGAAGTCGCTCGTTTTTTTGTTTTGGGCATGTCAATAAATATATAATAAATATTTTTTAAGTTGTAACAAATATGGCGAAAATGGAATATAACAATTCACAAAAAGGACAAAAGTTTGCTCAATATTTCACAAAGTATCCATGGTTTATATCGTGGGAATCTATATAATGAGGAGTGTAAAGAACAAAAGAAATAGATTATATGATCAATTAGGAGAGATTGCTATGAAAAGAAATACAAGAAAAATTGCAATTATCGGTACTGGATTAGTTGGATCAAGTTGTGCATATTCCATTGTAAATCAAGGCATTTGCGAAGAACTATTATTAATTGATATAAATCATGAACGTGCAGTTGGGGAAGCAATGGATTTATCACACTGCATTAACTTTACAAATACAAGAACAAAAGTATATGCAGGAAGCTATGAAGACTGCAAAGATATGGACATCGTTATTATTACAGCAGGACCAGCACCAAAACCTGGACAAAGTCGCTTAGATACTTTAGGAGCGAGTGCGAAGATTATGGAAAGTATTGTTGGCGGCGTAATGGAAAGTGGATTTGATGGTATTTTCTTACTTGCATCAAACCCAGTTGATATTATTACATATCAAGTGTGGAAATTATCTGGATTACCTAGAAATCGTGTGATCGGTACTGGTACATCACTAGATTCTTCTCGCTTAAGAACAATTTTATCTGAAATGTTACATGTAGATCCTCGTAGTATTCATGGGTATTCTCTAGGAGAACATGGTGATTCTCAAATGGTTGCTTGGTCTCACGTAACTGTTGGCGGAAAGCCGATTCTACAAATTTTAGAAGAGAAAAAAGACCGATTTGGTGAAATAGATTTAGATGAAATTGTTGAGAAGACTGCAAAAGCTGGATGGGAAATTTATAAACGAAAAGGTACTACTTATTACGGAATCGGAAATTCTCTAGCATATATTGCGAGCTCAATCTTTAACGATGATTACCGTGTCATTGCTGTATCAGCTATTTTAGATGGGGAGTACGGTGAGTATGATATTTGTACAGGAGTGCCAGCTATTATTACTAGAGATGGTATAAAAGAAATTGTAGAACTAAACTTAACAGAGGATGAAGAATCTCGATTCGCAAAATCAAACGATATTTTACGTGATTATATGAAAACAATTGGTTACTAACTTATAGGAGAAGGTGAAACAAATGAAGGAATATATAATGTCTCGTGTATTTAAAGCATCTGCTGGAATCGCACAAGGTATTTTCGTATCCCTTGGAATTGGTTTACTAATCGAAAATATAGGAAGAATTGTTGATATTCCATTGCTTATTACAATCGGAGTTGTTGCAAAATCGCTTATGGCACCAGCCATTGGTGCCGGAATTGCCTTTATGCTCGGTGCAAATGGTCTTGTAATCTTCTCGGCTATGGTAGCTGGAGCGATTGGTGCTGGATCCATTTCAATTACTGAAGCAGGTCTAATTATTAAAACAGGTGAGCCAATCGGTGCATTATTAACAGCAACTTTAGCTGTATATATTGGTAAACGTTTAAGTGGAAAAACTGCGTTAGATATGATGCTCGTTCCATTTGCGGCAATATTAGGTTCTGGTTTAGTTGGTATTTGGTTGTCTCATAATATTACTCCTGTTTTAAATACAATTGGAGCATTCATTAAAGATAGCTCAGCTGGTAGCCCGTTCATCGCTTCTATTGTTATTGCAGTCGTTTGGGGACTATTACTTATCTCTCCAGCTTCATCAGCTGCGTTAGCGATCGCACTTAGCTTAGACGGTGTTGCAGGTGGTGCTGCTCTTGCAGGCTGCGTTGCTCAGTTTATCGGATTCTCTGTAATCTCAGCGAAAGAAAATAATTTAGGCGGCATATTAGCTCAAGCGCTTTGTACTCCGAAAGTACAGTTGCCAAATATCACTAAAAATCCAATGATTCTCGTCCCAACTGTCGTCGCCAGTGCTATAGTTGGTCCAGTATCCGCATTAATTTTCCAACTAGAAGCAGGAAAAGAAATTGCAGGTCTTGGATTAAGTTCTCTTATCGCACCAATTAATTTAATTTCTAGCGAAGGATGGGAAGTTGTCCCAGCGATGGTAATCACTTATATCATCATTCCAGTAGCTGTTTCTTATATACTTTACATTGCTCTTAAAAAAGCAGGTCGTATTCACTCTGGTGATATGACTGTACCGCAATCTTAAATTGAAAATCTCCTTTTATATAGAGAAAAGCAGACTGGAAGCCACAGTCTGCTTTTTACATTTTGTGATTTTGTTTTACTGGAACACGTACAGTTTCTTTTGCTAATAAAAGCTGAACGCCGAAGTAAAGTATGCTTGCAAGCGTCATTCCAGAAATGGCGTCTACAAATGCGTGTTGCTTCGTAAATAGCGTTGATAAAATAATAAGCGTACCGAAGAAGGTAAGAATATAATATTCAAAAGCATGTTGTTCTCTACGTTTAAAGGCAGCTAGCATAATCACAAAGGTAGTAAGAACGTGAATGCTAGGGAAACAGTTTACCGGTTGGTCGATACTATAAATATAGCGGACTAGTTCAGAAAATACGTCGGATCCAACGACTGTTGGACGTGGTACAGTTGTCTGCCAAAAATAATAAATAGAAAAACAAGCAAGTTTTCCAAGAATTATACTACTTAAAGTGACATAATATTGTTTTCGATTCGCAAAGCAATAATAAATAAGTGCGCCGTATAAGTAAGGAAACCAAAGTAAATAAGGAATAATAAATGCTTTCACAAATGGAATCCAATCATCTACTACAGTTGTGACATCTACTGCGTGTACAGTAGATTTATTTAATACATCGTAAAGGGGACTTACGAGTACGAGTAGAAGTATATAACTTAACGGAAGAAAAGATGAAAGTTTAAATTTCTTCATGATAATCTCCTATGTTTAGTAATGTAAATAAATTCAATTGATTATAATATAGAAACGTCATTTGAGCTATCGATTTTACTTACATTTTCTTGAATTCACCTTACGTTTTTGTCACTTGACTTAAAAGAAGGGGAGGGTGCTAAATGAAGCGTTTATCGTATTTCTTATTTTTTATATTGATATGCCTAGTCAGTGCGGGGTGTGCAAAGGATAAAGAAGGAGAGAAATTAGAATATAACGGAAGAGCACTCGTAATTGGAGTTATTGGAGAAAAGCCGAAAGATACGTTTAGGAATATAAAGTTTGAGGAAACAAAGTTAGAGGAACTGGAAAAGAAATCTAAGGAAGTGGATGGTTTTTTAATAATGAAAGATCACTTTCAAGAAGCCTCAACAGAGCAGTATAAAAATGTATTTTCATCGCTAAAGAAACCAGTATTTTTTATCGGTTTGCAAGATAAATCATATTCAACGTTTATTACAAAGGGGATAGAGTATAACAGTGCACGAAAAGATGTAAATGCTATGTATACGCAAGGCTTTGCAAATATCGGAAGTGGTGAAGGACAACAATGGGCAGTCGGTTTGTCCAATGGTGGCAATACTGAAGAAAGTATTCATAATATGTATATCGTCGTATTTCAAACAATTGCCGATTATTTGAATAGATGATGAAGAAGCCTGTAAACGAGGCTTCTTATTTTTTTATGTAGAAGCATATAACAATGTGATTGAGAAGCTCACGAAAGCTTTACAATGTATGCCAGATGCATTCGCTGCTGTAATGATACCGATTTATAATTTTATATCAGCTATTGCAGATTTAATTATAAAGTTTTAATGAAGCGCATCCAGTATTAGCTCGTTTTATCAAGGGGTAATAATGTTAGTTCCACATCTCCCTTTGCGATTGGTATTGGTTTGTGGGCATGCAAGCAGTTTTAGCTTCAGTATGGCCAATAATCGTTCCTGTTGAGACTGGACTTGCGGTTATGAGTGGCTACGGTATGGTTAGTGATGTCTGCTTGAGCAGGAATTGCAGTAGGATATTCATAGGCATATAAACATGTTTATTTATATAATCGTTTACTCTTTCTATATCTCACTACATCATAACGACTATGCCATAGTTATGTAATGGGTTTCTGTTAAAAATTAGTATTAAATATCTTAATTGAAGTGCACTGCATTTCTACCCATTCATTTGCTATATCTTGCTCGATTCCTTCTACATCAATTAGTATTATACTATCGTAGATATTTAGTGTTGCTAAGCTATCCTCACTGTTATAATCTAGCTTAGCAATTACTTTAAAGCCTTTACTATTCTGAATTATTGCATTTGCATTTTTATCTGAAAGGGTTATATTTGTATTCCATATAAATTCATTATCTATATGTATTTCTACATTATAGTTTTCGTGTTTTTCTGGCTTATCGCCATCCCACTCAGCGATAAATTGATTGCTATCTACTTGAACTAAAACTTTATATCCATCTAATAATTTGTCTGATATATCCACTATTTTAATATTCATTGCTTATTACTCCTTTTTATTTTTTATATGATACTCTAACAAGGGGATTGTCAACATTCATCATGTTATTTACTGGGTCATAGGTCCATTTTTCTTTATGAAAGAAAAAATGTAAATAAGAGGATATTTATTGTGAGGATAAGGGGGAATGATGTTGAAAACTATTAAAAACACACTATTATTTGTTCTATGTTTGGTGGTTCTTAGTGGTTGTTTTACAAGAGAGGGAACGATTGTTGGTGGTAAAGTTTATGGAGGTTCAAATAGTATAGATGGGAAGTATAAAAAATTCACTGGTTTTGCAACTCAAGATATGAATGTAAAAAAAGGTGAAAGTTGGGCATTCTCTTTTGATGATAAAACTAAGCAAGGAACCATAAAGGCTTATGTTTTAGATTCAAATGATAATACAATACTGGAAGTTACTAGTGGAAACAGTAAAAATAATATTAAAGTGTCTAAAGATGATACATATAAAGTTAAAATTATAACAGAAGAACATGGTGGAGAATTTGAAATATCATGGAAAAAAGAAAAGTAGTTAAGTTAATAAGTAGAGGACTAGTATTATGTTCTTAGGATTTGAATGGCTTCCAAAGAGATGGGGGAAAAGAAAAGTTTCAGCAAGCAAAATTTGCTGATGAAGGAAAAGGGAGTTTGATTATTACTTATGCTATAGATTTATATGTAATATCTATTCCTTTAAAAGTAAAGAAATATAATTCACTTTAATTTGTATTGAATATAGAAGTGATTATGCTATGAAAGTCATGTGTATACATGGCTTTTTCTTTGCAGTAATTTCTTACCTGTTGGTTCTATCGCATCCGCTGTAGCGTTATGCGGCGGGCTATTCATTATGGTAGGTAGCCAGGAACAGGGATTTCCCCTTATTTCAAGGGCTGGGATTGTCTATATAGTGGTTCAAATGATTTCGTTATTTATGCGATTACTTGTTGGGATTGCTAAAGCTATTTTCTCCTACACTAGTAGGGCCTTTTTATTAACAGTAATTCCTCAATATGCAAGAAATATGCAAGTATGCATATTGTATTTATTTGGATATTTTCGTATGTTAAAATTAAATATAAGGATTTTTGTATGTAACGAACTGAAATCAGAAATACCCAATTAATTTTGAGAGGTGTTACATGTTTACAAATAAGAAATTAATTCGAATGGGTCTAACATTACTTGTATGTTTATTTGTAATTGAGTTTACAATCGGTTATTTTCAAGCATATCTTGAATCAACGGCAGGTATTAAATGGTTAATATCAGACACTTGGAAAACTATTTTGTTAGATGCCCCTGAAAGTATATTGGTTATTTTAGGCGCAATTGCTTTATATGATTTCACAAAAGAAACATCGCAAAAAGACGCATCCATTTAAATGCGTCTTTTTTATTTGCAGTAATTTCTTCAACATCATGGCATACTCTCACTATTACGGTCAAAATCGTTAGTTCCTTTTATCTGTACATCTTTGTCATGTAAAGTGTTTCCAGGTTTTGTGACTATAGGATGAAATGGTTAAATAAATGTTGGTTTGAGATGTATGTTCGGTAGGAAGAAACCGATGCAGCCCAAGGGTTAGAAAAGAAAAATAGGGAGCTAATCAAACGTTTGTTTAAGATGTATGTTCGGTAGGAAGAAACCGATGCAATTCAAGGGTTAACAAAGAAAAATGTGGAATTAATCAAACGTTTGTTTAAGATGTATGTTCGGTAGGAAGAAACCGATGTAGCCCAAGAGTTAGCAAAGAAAAATAGGGAGTTAATCAAACGTTTGTTTAAGATATATGTTCGGCGAGTGATGAGAGAAGAATCTAAAAAAATATATATTTATTTTTTCTTAACAAATGGCGGGAAAATAAGGAAAATTCGCAGGATTATTAAAATTTATCACGAAATAAGTAAAAGTTTAGCGAATAATCGTTTGAAATAATAAAACGTTTTCTATATGATAAAGGTAAAGGTTAGTAAAAAAGTAGGTGAATTTATGACAGTAACATTTTATTCATATCCAAAGTGTGGCACATGTCAAAAAGCAAAGAAATGGTTTGAGGCAAACGATGTAGCATATGAGATGATTCATATTGTTGAAAATCCACCATCAAAAGAAGATTTACGTAATTTACATGAAAAAAGTGAATTACCATTAAAAAAATTCTTTAATACAAGTGGAATGCGTTACCGCGAACTTGGTCTGAAAGATAAGTTAAAGGATGCAAGTGAAGACGAAATGTACGAACTTTTAGCATCTGATGGCATGTTGATTAAACGTCCAATCGTAACAAATGGAACGAATGTAACACTTGGTTTTAACGAAGAGCAGTTTGAAAGTGTGTGGAAAAAGTACCAATAAGGTATTTTTACATAATTAATACATTCACTGGAGGTACAGTCATGAGCATTCCAAATAATTTACGTTACTCTGAAGAACACGAATGGGTAAAAACTGAAGGTAATGAAGTTGTTATCGGTATTACTCACTTTGCACAAGGTGAGCTAGGCGATATCGTATTCGTTGAACTTCCTGAAGTAGGTGCAACAATCGAAGCTGACGAGCCATTCGGAAGCGTAGAATCTGTTAAAACAGTTTCTGAGTTATACGCACCTGTAAGTGGTAAAGTTGTAGCAGTAAACGAAGAATTAAGTGACCAACCAGAACTTGTTAACGAATCTCCATACGAGGGTGCATGGATGGTTAAAGTTGAACTTTCTGATGCAAGCCAAGTTGAGAAGTTATTAACTGCAGAAAAATATGCAGAAATGACAAACCAAGACTAATTATAGTCGACTAAAGGACAGCCTTTGTGCTGTCCTTTTTTATTTTGTGTAAAATAATGAACGTAGAATCATATACTAATTATCGTGTAGGAGAACGTTTTTTGAAAAAACTATTTCGTTTAATTTTTTATTGTCCAGCTCCAGCGGCTAGAACAGTCGGTCATTTCACTCTTTCACTTGAGGCAAAAAGCGCCTCTAGTTCAAGAGTTCCAATGCCCTCTTGTTCTGAACGAGCCGCTTGCGCTTTTCATTGTCCAGCTCCACCTCCTAGCCCTTCATGTCTAAGAACCTTCCGCACGAGAAGACAAAAAGCGTCTTCTGTGCGAAAGAACCTTAGCCAACAGGGTTAAACAGTCGGTTCCGCTTTTCTTTATTGTCCAGCTCCAGCGGCTAGATTGTTCGGTGGCTTCGCTTCTTCCTACAAGGCAAAAAGCGCCTTTACGTCAGAAGCTCCATCCCCCTCACAATCTGAACGAGCCGCTTCCGCTTTTCTTTGTGATCCAGCTCCAGCGGCTAGAACAGTCGGTCATTTCACTCCTTCACTTGAGGCAAAAAGCGCCTCTAGTTCAGGAGTTCCAATGTCCTCTTGTTCTGAGCAAGCCACTTCCGCTTTTCTTTTGCAAAAATAAACAGGAAACAACATGAAAATAACGAATATACTATATACTAAGTTAAAGGTTGTATAGTATATGGTGATCGGGTGATGACATATGATTTATGTAGAAAAAGTCATTATTGTAGAAGGTAAATCAGATAGAAGAAAGATTGAATCTATTATTCGTGAACCGGTGGAAATTGTTTGTACAAATGGTACAATTGGTTTATCGAAAATGGATGAGCTCATTGATCAGTTTTTTGATAAGGAAGTGTATGTACTAGTGGATGCTGATGATGCTGGAGAAAAGTTAAGGAAGCAATTTCGAAAAGAATTTCCGCAAGCAGAGCATATTTACATTGATCGCTCGTACCGAGAAGTGGCAACTGCGCCATCTTCACACTTAGCAAATGTATTATGGGGAGCTGACATTGACGTTTATACAGAATATTTACGGTAAGGAATGATAGAAGTGATTGATTGGACAGGAGCCGAAGCTACAGCCCTAATAGAGAACGAAGAAAAAACAGTGTTATATGTATATACTCCAATGTGTGGAACATGCCAATTAGCAAAAAAGATGTTAACAGTTGTTGAGATGACAATTGAAGACCTCCAAATTGGAATGTTAGATTTAAATTATGCTCCGCATTTAGCGAAAGAGTATGGAATCGAAAGTGTACCGTGTTTACTTGTTTTTGAAAATGGGACACTCATGAAGAAGATATATGCATTTCATTCGGTTGAATATTTATATACGGAATTAAAGTAGGCGGCAAAGTTTTTGCCGCCTCGACATATTTCTCGGGAAATATGTCGAGATGCAGGGTGGTTACAGTATTTGTCGAGCGAAAGTAACAGGATTGCTCTTTAGTGAGAGGGAATGGTATGTGTAATAGAAAGTGATATGAAGGATGTGATTTAGGGTGAAATTATATTCTTTGCTGCAATCATTTGTAAATTACGCTAATGGTCAATATCATTTAGAGCCGCTTTTAAGACAAGGAGAAAAAACTGTTAATTTCCGCTTTGGAGATGAAAGTTGTTCGTTACAAATTTCAAGAGATTATATAGAGCTGCTACATGAGGAAAGAGGAACGGAGCAAATCGTTTGTGTAGATGAGGAAGATGTAAAACAATTGGTGAACGGAAATGTACGATTGCAAATGCTAATGAACGATGGACGTGTACAATATTCGGGAACGTATCGAACGATGCTATTAGTTGAATCGATGTTCCATATATGTAAACCGATGTCAGTAGGTGCTTAAAATTCTGAAGTTTCATTTTTTACGAAAATTTCTGTTGACATGGTGTGTGGATATTGATACAATTCAATTCATAAAATATAGACAATTTCATAAATTACAAATCAGACGAAAATGTAATCTGATTTCTCTTATCAAGAGAGGTGGAGGGACTGTGCCCTGTGAAGCCCGGCAACCGTCAACTTATGTTGAAATGGTGCCAATTCCTGCAAAGCAAATGCTTTGAGAGATGAGAGAGAGGGATAATGTTGTTATATACGCATATAAACCTTTCTGCTTCTCTAAAGCGGAAAGGTTTTTTTATTGTTTGAATGTGGAGGACATTCAAACAATAAAAGTAGTGATAACGGTGGACTACACGCATTAAAAATAAAAAATTGCGGAGTCGACCAAAAATCTAGCTTCAGCGGCTAGAACAGTCGGTCGTTTCATCCCTTCCTATGAGGCAAAAAGCGCCTCTACGTCAGGGATTCGGGCGTCCTCTTGTTCTAAACGAGCCGCTTACGCTTTTTAAACAAAAAAAGGGGTGAACATCATGATCTTGTTAGAAAATGTAAAGAAAATATATAAAGCAAAAAGCGGTGATGTCACTGCTGTAGATAATGCCAATTTAAAAATAGACAAAGGTGAAATATTTGGTGTAATCGGATATAGTGGCGCTGGGAAAAGTTCTTTAATCAGATTATTCAATCAGTTAGAGAAACCAACTTCTGGCCAAATTACAATTGCAAATCGTGTGATTTCAGCAATTACAGGGAGTGAACTTCGTAAGGCAAGGCAAGAAATCGGAATGATTTTTCAGCACTTCAACTTACTTTGGTCACGAACTGTACGCGAAAATATCGAGTTCCCACTTGAAATTGCAGGTGTTGATAAGGCGAAGAGAAGAAAACGAGTGGATGAGTTAATTCATCTTGTTGGATTAGAAGGAAGAGGGGACGCGTATCCATCTCAGCTGAGCGGAGGACAAAAGCAACGCGTTGGTATTGCAAGAGCATTAGCTAACAATCCACAAGTGCTTTTATGTGATGAAGCGACATCAGCTCTTGATCCAGAAACGACAGATCAAATTTTAGATTTATTATTAGATATTAATAAGCGTCTCGGTTTAACAATTGTACTCATTACACACGAGATGCACGTGATTCGAAAGATTTGTAATCGAGTGGCGGTAATGGAGAAAGGGAAGATTGTAGAAACGGGTCCAGTACTTGATGTATTCCGCAATCCGCAGAAAGACATTACAAAGCGATTTGTACAGCAGTTAACGGATTCTGAAGATACAAATGAAACGATTGAAAGTTTAATTGAAAAGTATCCAGATGGTAAAGTAGTTCGTTTGCAGTTTATCGGTGAAGCTGTAGAAAGACCAGTACTTCAAAGATTAATGCAACGCAGTGATATAGAAGTTAGCATTTTGCAAGGAAACATCGCCCAAACAAATAACGGCTCTTACGGTAGTTTAGTTATTCATTTAAATGGTGAGGAAACAGCGATTCAGCAAGCAATAGAGGGAATACATCAAGATCAAGTAGAGCTGGAGGTGATTGCACATGGATAAGTTACTCACAAATATTGATTGGAATCAAATGTTAGAAGCAACTGGTGAAACGTTATATATGACGGCAATCGCAGCTCTTGCCACATTTGTTTTAGGACTAATTTTAGGATTGTTACTCTTTATGACAGCGAAAGATAATTTATGGGAAAACAAATCGGTTAACACGGCGATTGGAGCGTTCGTAAACATTTTCCGCTCGATACCATTCATCATTTTAATCATTTTATTAATCCCATTCACAAAGATTCTGCTTGGAACAATTCTTGGAGCGAGTGCAGCACTGCCAGCTTTAATTATTGGAGCGGCACCGTTTTACGCGAGAATGGTTGAAATTGCACTTCGCGAAATTGATAAAGGTGTAATTGAAGCTTCAAAAGCAATGGGAGCAAAAACAAGCACTATTATTTTGAAAGTATTAATTCCAGAATCGTTACCAGCATTAGTATCTGGTATTACGGTTACAACAATCGCTTTAGTAGGCTATACAGCAATGGCGGGGGTTGTTGGTGCTGGTGGCCTTGGAACACTTGCTTATTTAGAAGGATTCCAGCGAGGAAATAACGATGTAACAATCGTTGCGACAATTTGTGTATTACTAGTGGTATTTTTCATTCAGTGGATTGGTGATAGTGTAACGACTCGAATAGATAAACGATAATAAAAAAACAGGAGGATGTTTCAAATGAAAAAATTATTACTTACAGCACTTATTTCAACTTCTATTTTTGGGTTAGCTGCTTGTGGCGGGAAAGATAAAGATGAAAAGAAACTAGTTGTGGGGGCTTCTAACGTGCCGCACGCTGAAATTTTAGAAAAGGCAAAACCGTTACTTGAGAAAAAAGGAATTGAATTAGAAGTGAAAAAGTTCCAAGATTACGTGTTACCAAATAAATCGTTAGCGGATAAGGATTTAGATGCAAACTACTTCCAGCATATTCCGTATTTAGAAAAAGAAATGAAAGATAAAAAATATGATTTTGAAATAGCAGGGAAAATTCACTTGGAACCAATTGGTGTATATTCTCAAAAATATAAGAGTTTAAAAGAACTTCCAGACGGGGCGACAATTATTATGAGTAATTCCGTTACTGACCATGGACGTGGTTTAGCAATTTTACAAAAAGAAGGCATTTTAAAAATTAAAGACGGAGTAGATCCAGTTAGTGCAACTCCAAAAGATATTGCAGATAATCCGAAAAACTTAAAGTTCAAAACGGATATCGAGCCTGGTTTGTTACCACAAGTGTATAACAATAAAGAAGGCGACGCTGTTTTAATTAACTCGAACTATGCAATTGATGCGAAATTAAATCCAGAAAAAGATGCAATTGCAATTGAAGGTGATGATTCTCCATACACAAACGTATTAGTGGTTCGTAAAGGTGATAAAGATAAAAAAGGGATTAAAGAGCTTGTAGAAGTATTGCATTCTAAAGAAATCGAAGACTTTATTAATAAAGAATATAAAGGAGCGGTTGTTCCTGTAAAAGAATAATTGCTGAAAAGAGCTGGTGTATGCCAGCCTTTTTTATAACTACATAACTATAGGGGAGAAGGGGACATCATATGAAAAAGATTCTATTGTCAGTTGTTACAGCACTGTCTGTATTTACATTAGCTGCTTGCGGAGGGGAAGAAGAGAATAAGCTTGTTGTGGGAGCTTCTAACGTGCCACATGCTGTTATTTTAGAAAAGGCACAGCCGATACTAGAGAAAAAGGGCATTAAATTAGAGATTAAAAAGTTCCAGGATTATGTTTTGCCGAATAAAGCGTTAGCGGATAAGGAAATTGATGCGAACTACTTCCAACACATTCCTTACTTAGATAAAGAAATTCAAGAAAAGGGATATAAAATTGTAAACGCAGGAAAAATCCATTTAGAGCCAATGGGCATTTATTCTAAGAAGTATAAAAGTTTAAAAGAATTGCCAGATGGCGGAACAGTTATTATGAGTAATAACGTAGCGGAGCGTGGCCGTATGCTCGCATTGTTACAAAAAGGTGGCGTTATTAAATTAAAAGACGGTGTAGATGTTGTTAAAGCAACAGTAAAAGATGTTGTAGAAAATCCGAAAAACTTAAAGTTTAAAACAGATGTAGAACCGGGACTTTCACCGAAGCTATATGAAAATAATGAAGGTGATGCTTTATTCATTAATTCAAACTACGCAATTGATGCGAAATTAAATCCAACAAAGGATGCAATTGCGATTGAAGGATCAGACTCTCCGTATGCAAATATTATTGCAGTTCGTAAAGGTGACGAGAAGAAAAAAGAAATTAAAGAACTAGTAGAAGTACTGCATTCAAAAGAAATTCAAGATTTTATTAATAAAGAATATAAAGGTGCTGTACTTCCGGTAAGTGAATAAATATAAGGGAAGGACTGGAAAATTACCAGTCCTTTTTTCTTTATATAAATAAGAAGAAAGGTGTATCATATAAAGATGCAAGGGAAATACTTATATACATTTGTGAAAAAATTGTTACTTTTTTTCGTCGTTTGCGATATCATTTTATTTGATATAAAATTAGAATGAGAATAAAATGAGAATATGAACGTTTTAGGAATTTTTAAAATGTATATAGAGGATTAATGGAGGTATTGAGATGGCTGGTTCTACATTAACGGTTAAAGACTTACACGTATCAATCGACGGTAAAGAAATTTTAAAAGGTGTAAACCTTGAAGTAAAAGGTGGAGAAATCCACGCAATTATGGGACCTAACGGAACAGGTAAATCAACTTTATCTTCTGCAATTATGGGTCACCCAAAATATGAAGTAACAGAAGGTAGCATCATCATCGACGGTGAAGATGTATTAGAAATGGAAGTAGATGAGCGAGCACAAGCAGGTCTATTTCTAGCAATGCAATATCCAAGTGAAATTAGCGGAGTAACAAACGCTGACTTCTTACGTTCTGCAATTAACGCACGTCGTGAAGAAGGCGATGAAATTTCTCTTATGAAATTTATCCGTACTTTAGATAAAAACATGGAATTCCTAGAAATGGATCCAGAAATGGCACAACGTTACTTAAACGAAGGTTTCTCTGGTGGAGAGAAAAAACGTAACGAAATTCTTCAATTAATGATGATTGAGCCAAAAATCGCAATCTTAGATGAAATCGACTCAGGTCTTGATATCGATGCATTAAAAGTTGTATCTAAAGGTATTAACCAAATGCGTGGCGAAGAGTTCGGTTGCCTAATGATTACGCATTACCAACGTTTATTAAACTACATCACTCCAGACTTCGTTCACGTTATGATGAACGGTCGTATCGTTAAATCTGGTGGCCCTGAGCTTGCACAACGTCTAGAAGCTGAAGGTTACGACTGGATTAAAAAAGAATTAGGTATTGAAGACGAAACAGCAGAGCAAGAAGCGTAAGAGAGGAGCATAAACATGACAATCGGTACATTACCTTTCGATCAAGAAACAATCCGTCAGCGCGCAAGCGAAGTAAACGAAGCTGCTTGGTTGACTGAGTTCCGCTTACAAGCTCTTGCACAAGCAACTGAACTTCCAATGCCAACGCCTGATAAAACGAAAATTGAAAAATGGGACTTTATCGGAAAAGGCGACACTGCTAAGCAAGAGCCTGTAAGTTCTTTAACAGAGCTTCCAGAAGCAGTGAAAAACTTAATCGATGAAAATAACAGCGTATTAGTACAACGTACTGGTACAACTGCATTCGTTTCTTTAGCAGACGAAGCAAAAGAAAAAGGTGTTATTTTTACAGACATCGTAACAGCTGCAACAGAGCATGCTGAACTATTACAAAAGTATTTAATGAAAGACGGCGTGAAGGTAGACGAGCATCGTTTAACTGCACTTCATGCTGCATTAATCAACGGCGGTGCATTTGTATATGTTCCGAAAAACGTTGTTCTTGAAACTCCACTTCAAGCTGTATTCTTAGTAGACGGCGAAGAAGCTAACGTATATAACCACGTATTATTCGTAGCTGATGCGAACAGTACTGCAACTTATGTAGAAAACTACGTTGCAAATGAAAACGCTAAAGGTATTGCAAATATCGTAGCAGAAGTAATCGTGGAACAAGGCGCACAAGTGAAATTTGGTGCGGTTGATCTATTAGCAAAAGACGTAACAACTTACGTTAACCGCCGCGGTGTTGTTGGACGCGACGGCCGCATTGATTGGGCTCTAGGCCTTATGAATGACGGAAACACAATTTCAGAGAACGTTACGAATTTAATGGGCGACGGATCATATGCTGATACAAAAACAGTAACAATTGGTCGTGGTAACCAAACACAAAACTTTACAACTAAAGTTGTTCACTTCGGTAAACACTCTGAAGGTTGGATTTTAAAACACGGTGTACAAAAAGATAGTGCAACATCTATCTTTAACGGAATTGGTAAGATTGAACATGGTGCATCTAAATCAAATGCACAACAATCTTCTCGCGTTCTTATGTTAGATGAAAAAGCTCGCGGTGATGCAAACCCAATTCTTTTAATCGACGAAGATGATGTAATGGCAGGTCACGCAGCTTCAGTAGGCCGCGTAGATCCGTACCAATTATACTACTTGATGAGCCGTGGTATTCCAAAACGCGAAGCAGAACGTTTAGTCATCCATGGATTCTTAGCACCTGTAGTAAATGAGCTTCCAATTGAAGGAGTAAAGGCACAGCTTGTCGAGGTAATTGAAAGGAAAGTTCGCTAATGAATATTCATGAAATACGCAAACAGTTTCCAATTCTTGATCAAAAAGTGAACGGCAAACAACTTGTATATTTCGATAGTGCAGCAACTTCTCAAAAACCAATTCAAGTCATTGAAACGTTAGAACGTTACTATAAAGAATATAATTCTAACGTGCATCGCGGTGTTCATACGCTCGGTACGAAAGCTACCGACGCGTATGAAGGTGCACGCGAGAAAGTTCGCAAGTTTATTAACGCGAAATCAATGGAAGAGATTATTTTCACGCGCGGAACGACAACTGCATTAAATACAGTAGCGGCTAGCTATGGTCTTGAAAATGTAAAAGAAGGCGATGAAATCGTTATTTCTTACATGGAACACCATAGTAACATCATTCCGTGGCAACAAGTTGCGAAGAAAACTGGTGCAACTTTAAAATACCTTCCGCTTCAACCAGACGGTACAATTTCTTTAGAAGATGTTCGTCAAACAGTTACACCGAATACAAAAATCGTTTCTATTATGCAAGTATCAAACGTACTTGGAACGATTAACCCTGTAAAAGAAATCGGAGCAATTGCACATGAAAACGGTGCAATCATGATCGTTGATGGAGCACAAAGTGCACCTCATATGAAAGTGGATGTACAAGATTTAAACTGTGATTTCTACGCATTATCTGCTCATAAGATGTGCGGACCTACAGGTATCGGCGTATTATATGGTAAAAAAGAATTGCTGAACAATATGGAGCCAATTGAATTTGGCGGTGAAATGATTGATTTCGTAGATTTACAAGAATCTACTTGGAAAGAGCTTCCGTGGAAGTTTGAAGCAGGTACACCGATTATCGGTAATGCAATCGGACTTGGTGCGGCAATTGATTTCCTAGAAGAAATCGGTCTTCATAATATTGAAAAGCATGAACATGAATTAGCGCAATATGCTTTAGAAAGACTATCAGAAGTAGATGGCGTTACAATTTATGGTCCAAAGCATCGCGCTGGTCTTGTTACATTTAATATTGAAGACGTACATCCTCATGATGTAGCAACTGTATTAGATGTAGAAGGCATTGCGGTTCGCGCAGGACACCACTGTGCACAACCGCTTATGAAGTGGCTGAAAGCTTCTTCTACAGCACGTGCGAGCTTCTATTTATATAATACAAAAGAAGAAATTGATACATTTGTTGAATCACTAATCAAGACAAAGGAGTATTTCACAAATGTCATTTAATAATTTAGATACGTTATACCGTCAAGTTATTATGGATCATTATAAGAATCCTCGTAACAATGGCGTGTTAGAAGATAGTGTTACTGTTAACTTGAACAATCCAACTTGCGGCGATCGTATTCAACTTACGATGAAAGTAGAAGAAGGTATTGTACAAGAGGCGAAGTTTGAAGGAGAAGGGTGTTCTATCTCAATGTCTTCAGCTTCGATGATGACACAAGCAGTAAAAGGTAAGAAAATTGAAGAGGCACTTCAGCTTTCTAAAATTTTCTCTGACATGATGCTAGGAAAAGAGTACGATGACAGCATTGATTTAGGAGATATTGAAGCATTACAAGGCGTATGCAAGTTCCCTGCACGTATTAAATGTGCAACATTAGCGTGGAAAGCGTTAGAAAAGGGCTTAAACGAAGATAAGTAATGTTAAAGGTTCCTAAAAACGAGGTTATCTAAGGAGGGACACACCAACATGGCGAAGCAACTGCCAGATATCGGCGATTATAAATATGGTTTCAAAGACAAAGACGTTTCGATTTTCCGTGCTGGACGCGGTTTAACAAAAGAAATCGTTGAAGAGATTTCACGTATGAAAGAAGAACCACAGTGGATGTTAGACTTCCGTTTAAAATCACTGGATAAGTTCTATGAAATGCCAATGCCACAATGGGGCGGCGACTTAAACGACTTAGATTTCGATGAAATTACGTACTACGTAAAACCATCTGAGAAATCTGAGAAGTCTTGGGATGAAGTACCTGAGGAAATTAAAGCGACATTTGATAAATTAGGTATTCCTGAAGCTGAGCAAAAATATTTAGCTGGTGTATCTGCACAGTACGAATCTGAAGTTGTATACCACAACATGAAAGAAGACCTAGAAGCTCTAGGAATCGTCTTCAAAGATACAGATAGCGCATTAAAAGAGAACGAAGATATTTTCCGTGAGCATTTCGGAAAAGTAATCCCACCAACAGACAACAAATTCTCTGCATTAAACTCTGCAGTTTGGTCTGGTGGATCATTCATCTACGTTCCAAAAGGTATTAAAGTGGATACACCACTTCAAGCGTACTTCCGTATTAACTCTGAAAATATGGGACAATTCGAGCGTACGCTTATCATCGTAGACGAAGGCGCACACGTACACTACGTAGAAGGTTGTACAGCACCTGTTTACACGACTAACTCACTTCACAGTGCGGTAGTAGAAATCATCATTAAGAAAGATGCATATTGCCGTTATACAACAATCCAAAACTGGGCGAACAACGTATACAACCTAGTTACAAAACGTGCGGTTTGTGAAGAAAACGCAACGATGGAATGGATTGACGGTAACATCGGATCTAAATTAACGATGAAATACCCAGCAGTTATCTTAAAAGGCGAAGGCGCTCGTGGTTTAACATTATCTATTGCGATTGCTGGTAAAGGCCAACACCAAGATGCTGGTGCGAAAATGATTCACTTAGCACCAAACACGTCTTCAACAATCGTTTCTAAATCGATTGCGAAGCATGGTGGTAAAGTAACTTACCGTGGTATCGTACAATTCGGACCAAAAGCGAAAAACTCTCGCTCTAACATCGAGTGTGACACGTTAATCATGGATAACCAATCTACATCTGATACAATTCCTTACAACGAAATCAAAAACGATTACGTTTCACTTGAACACGAAGCGAAAGTATCGAAAGTATCAGAAGAACAATTATTCTACCTAATGAGCCGCGGTATTTCTGAGCAAGAAGCTACAGAAATGATCGTAATGGGCTTCATCGAGCCATTCACTCGCGAACTTCCAATGGAATACGCAGTTGAAATGAACCGCCTGATCAAGTTTGAGATGGAAGGTTCTATTGGTTAATATATGTATGAAGAAAGCGCCCTGCTATGCAGGGCGCTTTTTTATGTTGTGCTTGATTGGGTTCAGTTTAGGTCAGTTCAGGGCAGGCTGGGATATCCAGTCGGTGTTTAACTAAATATATCGACTTATCAACAAATTACGACAGGAAGAACAGGCTGTATACCCCGAACCTAAATCGTATCCACCTTATCCACAGATTTAATACGCTCCCAAATATGTTTCATCCCAATGAACGAACCATATCCAATTAAAGCACCTAGCATATTCAATATGATGTCATCAATATCGAAAACACCAGTAAAAGTAAGGAGTTGTAATGATTCAATTAATAAAATAAACTTAATGAAAATTTTTGATGCCATTTTTACATTGTTTATTTGTTTAAATAATAACGGCAGAAGGAATCCGAATGGGATAAATATGATGACGTTCCCTAATGTATTCATAAGTACGATTTCTATATTATAAGGATCTAGTAAATGTGTAGGATCGAATCCACTTAGATAGCTGATTGTACTTTTGAGTGGAATTAAGTTTATTAACCCACCGTGTATAGAATGCCAGTCACCTGTTTCAAAGAAGTACTTCAGATTACCAAAGTAAAAAGCTTGCCTACCGAGCAACAGTTTAAATAATAAAACAAATGAATACGGTAAAAATAATCCCCAACCAATCCACTGTACATATTTTTGCGTAGAAGATTGCATCGCTTTTTCAATTTCAGTTCCTAAAGTAGAGGCTTCTCCGAAGTTTTGAATGGCTAATGTAGTAGCTTCTTCTTCAGATTTTCCTTGATCGAGAAATTCTTGTTTTAAACTTGTAAGATGATCGTAAATTTCGAAGTAAAGTTCGTCTCTATCAGGTTGCGAGAGGTTTGTTTTTTGAACGATACTCTTTATGTATTTTTCAATCGTCATTAATTTAAAGCTCCTTTCTGACAAGTTTTAATAAGAGCTGTAACTGAATCCCACGCTGTTAGTTTTTCTTCTAAAATTTTCTTGCCGTTCGTAGTAATGTGATAAAATTTTCGTTTCATACCAGTTTCAGATTCACCCCAGTAGGAATTGATTAAATCCTTTTGTTCCAAGCGCTTAAGTGCTGGATAGAGTGTACCTTGGCTCATCGTGTATAGATCATTGCTGTTTTCTTTTAGCTTTTGAATAATTTCATATCCGTACGTATCGTGCTGTTTAATGATGGAGAGCAGTAAAATATCAATACTTCCTTTTAATATCTCTTTATCCATTTTATGGTTCACCACCTTATGGTGAGATTGTAACACGACATATGTCGTGTTACAAGGTATATTTTCCGGATGATACCCCATCTAGTATGCATTGAAATATATCAGCGATTATTCAAATAAATCGACCATAACTCCGAATATATCGGCGATTATTGCAATATATCGACGATTCGACAAGGGATATCGACTTATCGACAAAGTAAGACAAAAGAAATTCCGTATATACCCCACAACATGTTGTAGGAAAAGAGACCGACTGGAAGTAAGGCAAAGATACTGACAAATCCACTGACAATCTATTGGAAAATTCAATTGAAGCCCACCTACCGAACTCTCTGTTAAACTTTTTGACAAATCCCCGGAACCCCAACAAATCCCCCGTTCAATCATCTAAAACCCTTCCACACACTAGAAAAAGTTTTCTTATCAAAAAGGACAATCTTTTGCTTTTTCTTATAATGCGAGTACAATGTAAAATAGCAAGAAAAGACGAAAAGTATTTACAGGATTATTGCGTACGTGTAGCGTAAATGGCAGTAAGGAACTGAGAGGAGGTTTTTTCTCTGAATATAAATAAAGAAACAATCATCCACCTTTATCATACAAACGATATACATAGTCATTTTGAAAATTGGCCGCAAATTTCTCGGTTTGTACAAGGGGAGAAAAAGCGAAGACAGGAAGCGGGAGAGACCGTTTTGACGGTTGATATCGGCGATCATGTGGATCGTTTTCATAGTATTTCGGAAGCGACGAATGGACTTGGCAATACGAAGCTTTTGAATGAGGCGTTATATGATTATGTAACGATCGGAAATAATGAAGGAATTACGTTAGCGAAGGAGCATTTGAATCGTCTATATGATGCTGCTGGATTTGAGGTGCTCGTTGCGAATTTATTTGAAAAAGAAGGGGTACGTCCAGCGTGGGCAAAGCCTTATAAATTACATACAACGACAGATGGAATTACGATTGCCTTTATCGGATTAACAGTAGCGTATCCAGAGTTTTATCATATGCTCGATTGGCATATTGAAGATCCGCTTATCCATTTAGAGTCTATTTTAGAAGAAGTGCGAGATGAGGCTCATATTACGGTTGTCCTTTCTCATCTTGGAAAAAGCATGGATGAGTATATGGCAGAGCATTATGATATAGATGTTATTTTAGGTGCACATACGCACCATTTATTTGAGCGTGGCATTCTTATGAATAATACTTTACTTTGTTGTTGTGAAAAGTGGGGACGTTACGTTGGGCACGTTCAGCTTACTGTGGATAAAGAGACGAAGAAGCTGTTGAAAAAGGACGGTAGAGCGATTAAGACAGAACGTTTAGGTGCTTATAGCAAAACGTTATCCACAATTGAATTGCTGCAGGAAGAAAGTAAACAGATTATGGCAGAGCCTGTCGTTCATTTAAAGGAATCTTTACCAGTCGATTGGTTTCATGAGACGGCATTTTCGCACATGTTAGCAAATGCGCTGAAAACGTGGTGCGGTGCAGAAATTGGAATGGTGAACGCTGGTGTGCTATTAGAGGGATTAAATGAAGGTGTTGTGACGCGCGGAGATATTCACAGAATTTGTCCACATCCAATTAATCCATGTTTATTAAAAGTGCCGGGGAAAACGTTAAGAGAAGTTATTTTGAAAGCATGTCGCCCGAATATGGAGAACCTTGAGGTAAAAGGATTCGGATTTCGTGGAAAAGTGATGGGGAAAATGATTTACGCTGGTGTCGAATTCATTCCAGATATGATTCCTGGGAATAAAATTTTACTGGAAGATGTATTGATTAACGGGGAATCGCTGGAATTAGATCGTATATATACGGTAGGAACGATTGATATGTTTACATTCGGATACTTATACCCAGAGCTATCCACACTTTCTGACAAACAATATTATATGCCAGAGTTACTCAGAGATGTGTTAACAGACGTGTTGATAACTCATACATCTTCCGTCAAACTATAGGCTAGTTAACTTGTAACACTCATTTTTCTCTTGTCATACAGATAAGAAAGAGAGGAGTGTGAACTATGGTTAATGTGGAGCCAATTATAATCGATAATTATACGTTTATTGCGGTTAGCGTCAAACTTCCAAAGACAAATTTGCTAGCTGTAATGAGCGATAAAGGATATATTATGTGCGGTGCATTAGATGTAGGTCTTTTAAATGAGAAGTTAGGTGATCGAGGAATTATTGCTGGCCGTGCGGTTGGTGTAAGAACGATTGAACAACTTCTTGAAGCGCCGCTAGAATCAGTAACGATTGAGGCCGAAGCATTAGGTATTACGGCAGGCACAATCGGAAAAGAAGCATTATTAAAAATGAGATAAGCATATATCGTCCCTCCTTCTTGCATAGAAATGATATAAGAAGGAGGTTTTTTTATGAGTATATTTCGTTCGAAAAATTCGCGGTTTCGAAGGGGACCAATTTCCTTTCGGCACATACTGCTTATGTCGTTTATTCTTTTTGTCATATTACTCGTGCAAGGATTATGGATTGTGAATAAAAGCATTCAGCCGACATTACTTAAATATGGGGAAGTAGAGACGCATAAAATGGCGACAGCGGTTATGACGAAGGCGGTAAAAGATAGAATTAATGAAGGGTTTGATGTCGATTCATTAATGAAAGTACAAAATGATAAAAACGGAAAAGTATCCACAATTAATTTAAATACAAAGCAAGTAAATGAAATCGTAACGTCAACGACCACATACATAGAAAAATATTTACAGCAAGTAGAACAAGGTGATTTGAAGGGGCTAGGTATTTCTGAAAAAAATGGAGCAACGATGGCAGTTCCTTTTGGTCGTGTAACGGATAATGCGCTTCTTGGAAATATAGGTCCCGATATTCCAATTGATTTCACGACGATTGGTCATGTGAATACGGATATTAAACAAAAAATTGAACCGCACGGGATCAATACGACAGCGATTCAAATTATTATGGAGATGGAAGTCACGTTGCAAGTGATTATTCCATTTCATACGAAAGAAATAAAGGTAAAACAAGATGTTCCGATTGCAACGCGTATTGTTCAAGGGGAAGTGCCTACTTATTATGGAAGTGGGAGTGTTGTTGTACCTGATAAAAAGAAAACGGATAGTTAGCCGAATTAAAAAAATAACCGTAGCAATATGCTACGGTTATCGTTTTGTATTCGTGCGTTCTTTTCGCTCCCAAAGACTTAAATGCATGTATGGATCGAAAGCCCATTCTGTATAACCATTGTCTTTATACATACCGAAATGTAGGTGGGGCGGGAATTTTCCAGCTGTGCCGGGAGGGCCGTAACCGGTGCTACCGACAAATCCGATTACTTTTCCTGGTTCGACAATTTGTCCAAGCTGTATTTCTTTTGAGAATCCGCCTAAATGAGCGTAATAATGGTAATTATTATGAAGGTCGCGAATACCGATGCGCCATCCGCCAAGACGGTTCCAGCCTTTTGTTTCAATAATGCCATAGCAAGTAGATCTTACTGGTACACCATAGCCTGCAAAAATATCAGTTCCTTCATGAACTCTCCTTCCCCCAAAACTTCTTCCAGCACCGAAAGTACTACGGTAGCTATGGTCACTACGAATCGGAAGAGGGAAAGCATTTCCTTCTAAATTAATACGTCCGTAATGTTTATAAATTTGGGCGTATTCGGTAATTAATTCAACTGTTTTCGCACGTCTATAATATTCCCAAAGCATAATGTGAACACGGTCTTCGGACGTTCCTTGTTTCTTTAAAATTGTCGCTGCTGTATGCAGAAGATCACGGTCGTTATTTGCGTTTGCAAATCCATCTTTGTCACCATCTAAACCCAATCCGCCAAATAGAGAAATTGTATGGGGGAGAGTGTCGTTACCATTAACGGGACCAGCCCATATTTCTGGTTTGAAATAAAGGGAGATAATGGCATCTGGTTTTTTCGGAATATCTTTTCTTACGCTCCGTATATTTCTTTCGTATTGATCCATTGCAGCTAAGTAATACCACGGAATGCCTGAAGATTGCTCGGTTTCTTTATATAGTGCCATGCGCTTTTCGTATATGCTTTGCTGATTATCTTCACCGTAAGCGATATTTTGGTGGAGAAGAAAGCAAATCGAAAGCAAAAGAGAAATTTTTCGAAGCATGAAATAGACTCCTTTCACAACATCACTCTTTTTAGTGTGGGATATACGGAGTATTTCATTATAGGGAACGATTGGAAAAAATCTTAGAATCTTCATTTGAGCAAATCGCTTTCATACGTTAGAATAGATATGTTACATTGAAAGAAGCGAACACGGTAAATTATTTCATATTGTGCGGAGTTGATAACCATGACAAAACAAACAGAATATAAGCGCAAGCCCGAATGGTTGAAAATTAAGTTAAACACGAATGAAAACTATACAGGCTTAAAGAAAATGATGCGTTCTAAGAATCTTCATACAGTTTGTGAGGAAGCAAAATGTCCGAATATTCATGAATGCTGGGCTGTAAGAAAAACAGCAACATTTATGATTTTAGGTGCGGTTTGTACACGTGCTTGTCGTTTTTGTGCGGTTAAAACAGGCTTACCAACTGAGCTTGATTTACAAGAGCCAGAACGCGTAGCAGATTCTGTAGTACAAATGGGCTTAAAGCACGTTGTTATAACAGCGGTTGCACGTGATGATTTAAAGGACGGGGGAGCGGCTGTTTTTGCTGAAACAGTACGCGCTGTACGTCGTAAAAATCCGTTTACGTCAATCGAAGTATTACCATCTGATATGGGTGGAGTAGAAGAAAACTTAAAAATGTTAATGGATGCAAAACCAGATATTTTAAACCATAACATTGAAACAGTACGTCGATTATCTGACCGAGTTCGCGCTAGAGCAAAATATGATCGTTCATTAGAGTTTTTACGTCGAGCAAAAGAAATGCAGCCTGATATTCCAACTAAATCGAGCATTATGGTGGGCTTAGGTGAAACGAGAGAAGATTTAATTGAAGCGATGGATGACTTACGTGCAAACAATGTGGATATTTTAACTCTTGGACAATACCTACAGCCATCTAAGAAGCATTTACCAGTTCTTAAATATTACCCACCAGCAGAATTTGCAGAGCTTAAAGAAATTGCACTTAGCAAAGGCTTTAGCCACTGTGAAGCTGGCCCACTTGTGCGTTCTTCTTACCATGCGGACGAGCAGGTTCGTTCTGCAAAAGAAAAAACAGCAGAAGCAAAATAATGAAAAAAGAGAGCTAATCATTAGCTCTCTTTTTGTTTATATTCTAAAACAGTATTTGGGCATGTTAATAAGATTTTCTTTAATTCCTCTGTGGATAATTCAATTGTAAATTCAGGTACACCAGGTGTAATTAAAATTTTATCGTAAGCATAAATAGCACTATCCACAATAATCGTTACATTTTGTGAATAACCGAAAGGAGCTACACATCCTGGAGTACAGCCTGTTTCTTCTCTTAGCTCATCAGGAGAACAGAGAGATAAGCTTTCTCCTGTTATTTCTTTCATCTCTCCTCGGTTGAGCCTTGTACCCTCTAACGTAAAAAATACGTAATAATCTCCAGACTTTGATTTTAAAAATAAGCTTTTACTTGGAGTGCCGTGTAAGCCAAGCCTTTCACGTACGATACGATCTGTTTCATAATCGAGTACTGGTTCGTGTTCAAACTTTTCGTAAGAAGCATTTGTTTTATGTAGTAAAGCAAGTACATCTTCGTACATATGGAGTGATACCCCTTTCTATTGTTAGTACAGTTTCTTCTCGTGGCGTCAACTGAATGTGTTGGAAAGAGATATTACTTGGACGGTGCTTCCCATAATCGTTTTAGGATACATTGTTTATCGAGTGTAATTTCGTAAATATCAGGATTCGTTAAAGCTCTCCATTCAATAAAGCCGATCGTATGATCAAAGTGCTTTAAAATGAGCGTCAGTAAGTTGCCGTGTGTAACAAGTAGTGTTGTAGTATGGTTTAACTTTAAAACGTCTTGGATAAGTGATATAGCACGATCCGTCGCTTGTTTTGTTGACTCTCCGCCTGAAAAGGCGATATCTATATTTGTAAAAGTAGATTCTAGTTTTTGCAACCAATCATCCATTGGAACGTCGCTTAATATGCGTTCAGCTAATCGTTCATCTTCTTGGATAGACAAGTTAGCTTGAAGCGCATAGGGCCGAATAGAATCGATAGCTCGCACAAATGGGCTTGAAATAATATGATCTATTTGTGATTGGTTTTCTAAGAGGAATGTAGCAAGAGTGTTTGCTTGATTTTTTCCTGCAATCGTTAATTCGGCATCACGTTCTTGTCCAGTTGCTGAACAATGTCGTATTACAATCAATTTCTTCACAATTCATCCCCATCTTTCAAGTTGACGCTATATACTTCGACAAATGTGGGAAAAATTCCTTTTTATTGGAAACGGCATATTGATTTAAATATGTGGAAAAGTAATGTGGATAAATGAACATTTGAGGTGTAATGATGAAAAAAATGATATGTATTATATTCGGTCTTTGTTTTTTTATACACTTGTCCACAACATATGCAGAATCCAATCAAAAATTAAATTATCCAAGCAATCGAAATAAATCATTTGTGAGTGAAGATGTGTTTTACGAACAGTTAGATAAGAAAATCTATAAAGAATACAACAATGCAGCATATAGCGTTCGAAAAAAGATTTTATTTAAAGAAGTGCCGGATAAAGAATTTTCTTTCAGAAAAAAAGCAGCCGTGGGTTGTCGTAGTAGCGTGGTACTTCAAGATTTTTTTGTTCACCCTGATCGCCAAGTTTATTTTTTTGCTTCCTTTTCTCAAAATGAAGCAGAAGAGTTTCATAAGTACATTGTTATAGATGCAGAAACAAAGAGGGAGCTGCAAGAGGGCAAGAGTTATCATCATTGCAAAAATCGTGGTAAAAAATAACCCACCAGCTGGTGGGTTATTTTTTATTCCGGTACACTCATTAATTTCTCTTTCATTTTACGAATAAGAATGACAGCACCAATTGTGAAGAGAAGGGTAATTCCTTCTGCAACAAAGATGTTAATTGTTTTTGTTTGATAAAGTGCCGCGAAAAAGTCTACAAATGCGTGGAATAATATAGCGTAAACAAGGAAGATATATTTCTTCTGTTTTACTGCGTATAAGACAAGCATTGTAAAGGCAATTTGCAATACAAGAGCCATAATTCTTTCCAAGCTGCCAAGGAAGTATAAATAAGCAGGTTGTTCTATTAACATATCCTTTACAAGATTTAATTGTGGTAGTTTTTCTGCCATTTGAGCGAAGCTACCATTGTTAATAGCATTAGCGAATATAAGTGTCTGCAATGCAGAGAATCCGCCAACTAAAATGGATTCAATCCCGCCGTGACCAATTCCATAAGCGAAGCCATCTTTATATTCTAGATATTTTTTTAGTAGGAAGAAGAAGGCAACGAAGCGTCCTAATTCTTCAAAAATACCAGCAGTTAGTCCGCCATAAATTGCAAAGACAAACGGATTTTCTAAAAATGGAGCGATTGCTGGATTACCACGCATAAATAGGTGGAACGGTGTTTCGAGAATTTGGGTAAATCCAATAAAGATAAGAACACCAACGCCGACCACTTTCCAATTAATATTATATTTTTTACGGAAATAAACAAACGCAATAATAGGTACCAGAATCGAAATCACAAGTTGAATTGTGATACTGGCAATTACCGTACTTGAAACCATACTTTCACCGCTTTCTAATATATGTACATATCTATTATGCATGAAATATAGTGGAGATGAAACTTTTAACAAAAAATGAATTTACTTATTGACTCTAACGTTGCGTCATACTTTATCGTATGTATTAAGGGGGAGATACACATGACAATGAAGGTAAAAGAAGTAGCTAATTTAGTTGGAATTAGTGTGCGCACACTGCATCATTACGATGAAATTGGGTTGTTAACCCCAGACGAGACGACAGAGTCTGGATATCGTCTGTATTCCAATAAAAATTTAGAGACATTGCAGCAAATTTTATTTTTTAAAGAGCTAGGCTTCCCTTTGAAGAAAATTAAAGAAATTATCATGAGTCCATCATTTGACCACGAAGAAGCACTACAGCTTCATAAGAAAATGCTTCTTGAAAAACGTGCCAGATTAGATAAGGTGATTGCGACAATTGATAAAACAATTCAGCATACAAAAGGAGAGATTGAAATGACGAATAAAGAGAAATTTGAAGGGTTCGATTTCAGCCATAATCCGTACGAAGAAGAAGCGCGTGAACGATGGGGAGACGCAGCTGTAGATAAGGCTAATGAATACGCGAAAGGTATGTCAAAAGATAATCAAGAAGAGTTTAATACTATTTACAGAAATTTAGCGGCGCTTAGACACGGCGCACCAGATTCTAAAGAGGCACAAGAAGCAATTGGAGTATGGTACGATTACTTGCAAAACTTTGGAGAATATTCACTAGATGCTTTTAAAGGACTCGGTCAAATGTACGTCGCTGATGAGCGCTTCACGAAAAATATCGATAAGTTTGGTGAAGGTTTAGCACAGTTTATGTGTGATGCGATGGAGGTTTATGCGGATCGTAAGAAATAGTAAAAAAGGTGGAGGTTTTCTCCACCTTCTTTATTTTTTAATCATATCATTCAAAGTCTGATCCCCCGTATTGTTTAAATGAGGATTTTTGCTCATTTCTCGCTTTAGCATGTCGAGGCTCTGTGTATATTCTGTATCATTTAAGCTACCTGATTGAAGGCCTTGAATTTGAGAAATCAACTTTTGGTCTGTTGATACATATGCTTTATAATAGCGAGGGACGATGGACAAAGCAGCTTTATATACTTGATCCGCTACGAGTTTTGGATCCGTTGTGTTTGCACGGTATACAACAAATACTTCATCATCGGTAACGAGCGTAGCAGCGTTTGTAACGTCAGGAAGTTTGACTGTCATGCTTGTAATCATTTCAGCGACTTTCTCACGGTTAATGGCTCCTACTTGTTTGTTAGATACTTCATGTTTTTGTTTAGATGAATAACCGACTCTCGTTAATCTTGTATTTGTATTTTCCGTATGATACATGTCGTTTTTATTGGAAACAAGAACACGACTTCCTTCTTCACGTTCCATTTCGGCTTTATTAGATGATTGACAGCCTGCAAATAAGGAAAGAGTGAGGAGAGAGAGTATAATTTGTTTTTTCACGATGTATCACCTCCTTCTCCATAGCATGCACTAATTTTCAATTTTTTGTATTTGAAATTGTTGGTTGGTATGCTTTGTGATACGATAAAAAGAAGAATGCTTAGAGAGGAAGTTAATGATGGAGCAAAAGCAAGAGCAAGAGATGCATGCTACGGTGAGCATTAATAATGTTCAGTACGAAGTAATTAAAAACTTTCGTGACGGTTTTAATGAAGAAGCATTTAAAGAGCGTTATGCAGAAATCTTAAATAAATATGATTACATCGTAGGGGATTGGGGTTATGAGCAACTTAGATTGCGCGGTTTCTTTGATGATAGTAATCAACGTTCGACATATGATACGAAAATTAGTACGTTAACGGAGTATTTATACGAGTACTGTAATTTCGGTTGTGCACACTTCGTATTACGAAAAGTGAAGAAATAAAAAAATCCTCTTACGATTGTAAGAGGATTTTTTGCATATTTTCGCTTATAAACAAATCGAGATATGATCGCCTTCAGAAAGTATTGTATTTGGTTTCATTTGTTGTCCGTTCAATTGAATATCCCCATTTTTAATTTTATCCACAATGCGTGTACGGCTCCAGTCGGAAATATATGTGGATAAGGCTTTATCCATTCGGTGGGAACCGAAAACGATATCTAATACGATCGTGATTTCGGCTATGCCGTTTTCTTTATGTTGTGTAATGGAAATGGTAGTAGTTGTTTCTATTTGATCTTGCTGCGTCATGTCGAATGTTTCAACGTGATCAGTGAATGCTTTATAAATACGAAGCTTTTGATTCCACGTATGATCTTTCGGACATTTATAAATGGCAAAGCGGTATATATTTTTTCCGTTGGCGTTATGCCTACGAATATTCGTGTCAGTAAATAAGGTAGTGCGTCTGCAATTTTTACAATACTTTTCGATTGTGTTTTGCTCATTTTCATATAAACTCCAAGAAAGTTGTACTTTCTGCATTTTCCTTCACCTCTTATAGTAGTGGTAAAGGAACGTAATACAGCTATTTGGATGTCTTGTAGTATGAAGACATGATAAAAAGACAAAAATAAAAGGAGATTCCCTTAGGAACCTCCGTAAACATCATACTACAGATGCGTTACGTTCCTTTGTAATGGGAATGGGCAGACTACTCCCTTGAAAAAGCACGGTGCTTTTTTGAGAGTAATGCTATCCAATTGCTGGTCCATTACAAAGTAAATGTTGGCATACGTAGATAACGTCCTTTCTATCCAAATAGATTTATTCTTAATTATAACATATAAGATTGAAAATTCAAAATACTTTAAGCGAAAAAACACCAGCTAAAATAGCTGGTGCCTAAGATAAATTATATAAGTTCAAATAAAAATGAGCGTAATTCTTCTGCAATTTCTTCAGTCATAGAAAATGCATGCTCTAAGTAGCCTGGTTCGTTTAAATCGTCAGGACCGATGATTGCAAATCTATTGCGCTGTATATCAAGGACAATTGTTTTACCGTAATGACGATCGGAGTATAAAAGCGCTAAATCATGACGCTCATTTTCTCCCATAAAGCTAACGAAACGAGTTCTTGTAGCGACTGTATCGTCGTACAGAAAGAAACGTTCTTCCATACACATGGCTCCTTTATTAAATATCTAAGTTTAAGTGTGGTTTATGATCTAAATGGTGATGCGTTTTAATGAATCGTACCGTTCTTGTTTTGTAACGCATAACGATAGAATATGTTTCAGCTAGATCTCCGCCAAGGAATTTAACACCGTCTAATAACTCACCAGCAGATACACCAGTTGCTGAGAAGATTGCATCATCCCCAGATACTAAGTCATCTAACATAAGAAGTTGACGAGGATCTTCTAATCCCATTTCACGACAACGAGCTTCTTCTTCTTCGTTCATTGGAACTAAGCGAGCTTGCATTTCACCTTCAAGGCATTTTAATGCTGCTGCAGAAATAACACCTTCTGGAGCTCCGCCAATACCTACGAATAAATCAATACCCGTTCCAGGTAGTGCTGTTGCGATTGACGCACCAACATCACCATCACCAAATAATTTTACGCGTGCACCTTTTGCACGAACACGGTCAATAATATCTTGATGACGTTCACGTTCTTGCACGATAACTGTTAGATCGCGAATCTTTTTATTGTTAGCTTCTGCTACAATTTCAATTGTTTTTTCAATTGGATCATCTAAGCTAATTTTACCAGCTGCTTTTGGACCAACCGCGATTTTTTCCATGTACATATCAGGAGCATGAAGGAGGTTTCCTTTATCTGCGATTGCGATAACTGCCATTGCATTTGCAAGACCTTTTGCAACGATGTTTGTACCTTCTAATGGATCAACGGCAATGTCTACTTCTGGACCGTTACCTGTTCCTAGTTCTTCACCAATATACAACATCGGTGCTTCATCAAGTTCTCCTTCACCAATTACAACTGTACCTGCCATGTTTACTGAATCAAACATATCACGCATTGCTGTAGTTGCTGCATCATCTGCTTCGTTTTTCTTTCCGCGGCCCATCCACTGTGCGGATGCTAATGCTGCTGCTTCTGTTACACGGACAATTTCTAGTGCGAGTTCACGTTCCAAGATTCCATTCCTCCAATTTCAAAAATCATACAAATATAACTATAACAAATAACGGAGAAAAGGTGAATTCGAAAAATTGTCGATTTTTTCAGAAGAAAGCGTTACAATTAAAATGTAAATGCTTTAATTTCCAGGTAGGTGACATTCATGTATTTTGTAGACAGAAAGAAAATAGAACAAATGCTAGTATGTTTAGAACGAGCAACAAGTACATTTCAAGAGAAAAAGATATATGAAACCGAGTTTGAATTTTACGCATTAGAACGTATAGCTCATCTAATTATTGATTGTGTATTAGATGTAGGGAATGCGATGATTGATGGATTTATTATGCGCGATCCAGGAAGTTATGAAGATATTATCGATATTTTGATGGACGAGCGAGTGATAAGTGCAGAAGAAGGACAAGGAATGAAAGAAATTATCCTTCTTCGAAAAATGCTTACGCAAGATTATATTCAAATGAATCATGATGAATTATATAAGACGATTCAAAAACATATTGCAGTGGTAGAGAAATACCCAGCAAATATTCGCAGTTATTTAGAGAAGGAATTAGGACCTGTATCTGCATTTGTACCAGAATAATTATGCTTATAAGATCCCCGGGACTGCCTTTTGGGGATCTTATATTGTATGTGAGAAAGTAAAGGGAAAAGGGAGAAGGGTTAAGCATGGGGGAAGCACGTACGACGAAAGATGAAATTGTACAATTGTTGAAAGTTAAGGGAGAGCATACAGTAGCGGAACTAGCTGACGTTTTAGAGATTACAGAAATGGCGATCCGAAGACATTTAAGTAATCTTGAGAAAGATGGTTTCATTTATTCTAAGATGGTAAGACAACATGTCGGAAGACCAACTTATTTATATGGATTAAGTGAAAAGGGAGAAGATACATTCCCGAAGGAGTATAAGCAATTTGCGATTGATATGCTAGAAGATTTAGCTCGAATGGGTGATGAAAAAATACTTCGTTACGTTTTAACAGAGAGAACGAAGCGAATGGAAGAACAGTTGCAAAAACGAGTGAGTAATCAAAAGAATTTAGCATTTAAAGTGCAAGAGATAGCGGCCATGCAAGAGAAAAATGGTTATATGGTTCAAATAAAGAGAGATGGGGAGAACTCTTTCGTAATTGAAAAACAAAACTGTCCGTTAAAAGAAATTGCAGAGAGATTCCCGCAAGTATGCGAAGATGAAAAAGAGATGTATAATCGTTTATTTGCAGGAGCAGATGTAAAGACGTTAGCAAACATGTGTGAGGGCGATTGTAGTTGTTCTTACCAAGTAAAAGAGAAAAAATGAACGTTATGGGGCGCTTTTAGGTAAAGCGTTTTTTTCTTTGGAAAAAGCGGGTAATATAAGAGTGGTATGATAAGGTGAGAACGTTAGCATAGAAGGAGAGACATAATGATGTATAAAGGTTACTTAATTGACTTAGACGGTACGATGTATCGCGGAGAAGAACAAATTGAAGAAGCGAGCGACTTCGTAAAAGCATTAGGAGAGCGCGGCATTCCTTATTTATTCGTTACGAATAATTCAACGCGTAAACCAGAACAAGTGGCAGAAAAACTTGTTCGTTTCGATATTCCAGCGGAAGCAGAGCAAGTATTCACAACGAGTATGGCGACAGCGAACTTCATTTATGAACGTAAACAAGACGCAACTGTATATATGATTGGTGAAGAAGGCTTACATGATGCACTTGTGGAAAAAGGATTTGAACTTGTGGATGAAAATCCTGATTTCGTTGTTGTTGGTTTAGATCGTGACATCACATATGAAAAATTAGCAAAAGCTTGTCTTGCTGTGCGTAACGGCGCAACGTTTATTTCTACAAATGGAGATATCGCCATTCCGACTGAGCGCGGATTATTACCAGGTAACGGTTCATTAACATCAGTTGTAACAGTATCAACAGGCGTGGATCCAATCTTTATTGGAAAACCAGAATCAATCATTATGGAACAAGCGTTAAAAGTGCTTGGTATAGGAAAAGATGAAGCATTAATGGTTGGGGATAACTACGATACAGACATTTTAGCGGGAGTAAATGCTGGCATGCATACCCTTCTTGTCCACACTGGAGTCACAACTGTGGAGAAGTTAACAGAATATGAAGTACAACCAACGCAAGTTGTGCATAACTTGACGGAGTGGATTGAGAAGATGTAATGAAATGCAGGTAACCGGAATAGGTTACCTGTTTTTTTATGCATAATTGCATATTCGCCGTTGTTATATAAAATGTAAAATTTATATGTAATGATACAAGGGGGAATCAGAGTGTACTGGATGTCATGTATTATGTTTGTTTTTACATTATGTGTTTTGTTTTTTGTTCTATGGAAGATATATAAAATAAATGAAATGAAAAAAAGCTCAGGAAAACTCATTGCAATGTATCCTCGGGTGAAAAGACGTTGGATTGCATTACTTGGACCAGCATATTTCATTGGGCAATGTATGTATATATATGCTCAGTACGTAAGTGGCGATATTGATACAGTTGAACAGTTTCTCATTCAGCTAGGTATTCATGCTGTAGCAAGTTGTTTTATGACTTTAATAGCTATCCATCTTATTAAAAGTGTACAAATATATGAAAAAGGTGTAGTAGACGGATTAAACTTTTATTCATACGAAGAATTAAAAGGCTATAAAACATCAACATGGGAAAATCCAAAAGAAAATATATTTTTATATCGCGGGCGAGAAAAAATGAATGACAATGTAAATTTACTTATTAGACAGGAAGATATGAATGAATTAGAAAGCATTCTTCAAAGATATATTCCGAAATTAATGATGAAATAAAAAAACTCCGGTTTTAACAACCGGAGTTTTTTATTAGAATGCACGATTCACAACATCTTTAACTTCTTCAAGATATTGCTTACGCACACTGTTATCCACAGAAGGAACCCTCGTATAGAATGTATGCTCAATTGTTTCAATACCTGTAAATTCAAAAATACCAACATCTGCTGTTTTCTTCATTGCTTCAAACATACCGCCTGCTGTGTATGCTTCTTTCGTATTTCCCATTGTAGATAATAGTAAGCCTTTTTTACCGCTTAATAACTTTTCAATACCATTTTCACCGTAAGCATAAGCGAAGCCGTGGCTAAATACACGGTCAACGTATCCTTTTAAAATAGCAGGAAGTCCCGCCCACCAAACTGGATAAATGAATGTAATGCTATCCGCCCAAGAGATATGCTCTTGCTCTTCTTTAATATCTTCTGGTGTGTTTCCTTGAGAAAATGAGATGAAATCGGAAGCGTCTAATACTGGATTGAAGTTTAACTCGTATAGATCGCGAACGCGTACTTCATGACCTTTTTCTTCTAATTCACTTTTTACCGTTTCTAAAATCGCATGGTTAAAGCTTTCTGTATTTGGGTGTGCATAAACGATTACATGTTTCATTGCTCTTCCTCCTATTTGTGGATAGTTTTTTATTTGTGTAACTATTATGGTTACTTCTGTTGTGAGAGTCAACTTTTTTGACGTGAGAAATAAAGCGAAAATGTAATTAGCTAATATGGGATACATGTTAGTATGTGACAAAAAAATACAAAAAAGTAGGGATTTTGCATTCTGAATAGAATATATAGATTGGTAAATAGAGAGAGAAGGGGATATGGGGATGAATATTATTGAAATTGAAAGGTTAGAAAAATCGTTTGATATTGGGGATAGTAAAGTAAAAATATTAAAAGGCATTAATCTTCAAATTCAAAAAGGAGATTTCGTCTGTATTATGGGGGCTAGTGGATCGGGTAAAACGACCTTACTTCAGTTGTTAGGTGGATTAGATATTCCGTCAGTAGGTAGTATTCGAGTTGACGGTACAGAGATATCAACATTAAAAGAAAAAGAGCTAGCTTTATTTAGAAGGCATAAAATCGGTTTTATTTTTCAGCAGTTTAATTTGATTCCAGTGTTTAGTGCAGAAGAGAATGTAGGGTTACCGTTACTGTTAGATAATGTCTCGCAAAAGAAGGCAACGGTGACAGCAACTCGTTTATTAGAACTTGTTGGATTGAAGGGAAAAGAAAAACATTTACCAGCACAGTTATCAGGCGGGCAACAGCAAAGGGTTGCGATCGCAAGAGCTTTTGCAAATGAGCCGGCTATTATATTAGCTGATGAACCAACAGGGGCATTAGATTCGGAAAATAGTAAAAACATAATTGCGGCACTTCGCAATGCGTGTGATGAGTTAGGGCAAACAGCTGTCATTGTAACGCACGACCCGTTCGTAGCCGCTCATGCGGATAAAGTTGTTTTCTTATTAGATGGTGAAGTGATTCATGAACATGCTGAAAGTAAAGGGTGGAAGTTTCGAAATATCCCGCAACAAGTTACTCACATTCAAGAGATTATGAATCACCACTTTAAAGTAGGGGGTAAAGGTGATGCGATGGGTAATTAAGTATGCAGTAAAATCGATGAAACAAAATTGGCTGCGAAATATGTTGATTGCTCTCGGTGCAGCTTTAGGTGTTATGTTAGCGACGATGTTATTGCTAGGCAATCAATCAGTAGAGAAAAGCGTAAAGGAACAAGTAGTAAGTCGGTATGGAGATTATAATTTGCAATTTGGTTATATAAAAAATGATATGTATTTAAATAATGAAAGTTTAAAAGGAATAGATGGCTTAGAAAATGCTGAAAAAATATCAAAAGTACTTATACCATATCCTTTTCCAAATTATAAAGAGTTATCTGGAAAACCGTCTTATTGGGGTGTTGAGCAAGATTCTCCAGAAATGCATTCTTATAAAATAGTAGAAGGTCGATATCCGAAAGAAGGGGCTGAAGTAGCACTGACAAAAGGGTATACAGATCGTGAAAATATAAGGGTAGGAGATACGATCAAATTGCCATTCCCGCAGCATGGAGAAAAGAATGTGAAAGTCGTCGGCATTTTAAATCCGCCGTTAATGGCAGCGATGGGGCATAGTGCTTATTTTCCAATCCATTGGCTTCAAAAAGAATTAAATCTATCAAATCAATTCAATCTCGTTCAAGTGAAAACAGCTGATGTAAATGTGAAAAGAGCAATTGCTCTTGATGTAAATAAGAAGATAGAAAATATAAAGGTAGATCAACGTACTTATGTTGATAAGGCATTTGAAAGACTAAATGTAATGAAACCGTTAATTTTTAGTTTAGGTGGTATTGCCTTATTTGTTGTAGCTCTTTTAATAATGGGAAGTTTCTTCTTATCTGTTAGAAGTCGATTTAAGCAGTGGGCATTATTACGTGCGCTCGGTAGTAACCCAAATCAAATTATATTAGTCGTTTTATTAGAGGCTTTATGCATCGGAGCAATTGGATCGCTAGCAGGAGTTATTCTGGGGGCAGGTACGCAAACAATCGCCGCATCTTTTATTAACAAATGGGTGAATATTGAGGGGGCAGGGAAAGCATCATTCTCAATCTCAGGTGAGGTTCTACTCATTACGTTTTTACTAGGGATTGTTATGTCTGTCATAGGAGCTATTATACCAGCTTTCATGGTTAGAAAGATTCCACCAGTTCAAGCACTTCGCCCAGGTCTTCCTAGTAATGAGAAAAAAGAAAAGAGATGGAGTGCTTTTAGCCTTAGCATTTTACTCATTGGTACTGTTATTGGACTAGCAGGTAACGTATTAGAGCAGTATATCGGTTTTAATCCAAGTGCGATAGGAGCGCTGTTATTTGCAGTTGGTTTGTTATTGGCGATTCCGTTATTTATTCGCGTAATAGCACCAGTGATTGCAAAACCGTTCCAAATGATATTACGAATTGAAACGACGATTAGTAGCCGGAATGTAATTCGTTATCGGAATAAGGCAGCTGTGTCGGTTGCTATACTAGCATTTGGTTTTATGTTAGCACTTGTTGGAACGATGTATGTAAATTCTATGTATGAAGGTATGAAAAAAGGGTTACAAAAACATTTACCAGCGGACTTAGTAGTAAGAATTCCAGTAGAGTCGCAAGGAATAGAAACATTACCGTTTAGTTGGATGGAGAAGGTTAGAAAAATTGATGGTGTGGAATCGAGTGTTGGGAATGCTACTGACTTTACAGCAAAGCTTGTGAATTATGACTTTAAAAAAGCGAATCAAGAGTGGTATGAATTTATGAAAAAAAACAATTTGAACTATGATTCAATGGAAGTTGTAGGTAACGATATTGTAGCGTACCAGAAAGTAACAAAGGCGAAAGTGATTGCAGGACAACCTTTAAATAAGCCATTACAAGATGGTGAGGGAGTCATTACGAAAGAAGTGGCTAAAAACTTAGGGCTTCAGTTGCATGATACGGTTGACGTACAAGGAAAAGAAAAACAAAGAATTAAAGTCGTTTCGATTATTGAGCAAGGATTAAGGTTAAGGAGTTTGGATATTTTTGTGAATGAACAATGGGCTCGCGATAAGTTTCACGTACAAGGATATGAAGCAATTCAAATTATGACTAATCCTAATCAATCATTTGAAGGGATTAAGAAGCAAGTAAAAGAAATTACAAAGAATAAAGAGAATGTAGAAGTTATAAACAGTTATGATTTATTGAAAGAACAAGAGCAGTTATTATCGCAAATGATGATGTTAATTCGCTTGTTAGTTGTAATTGTTTTCATTATTTCTGGCATAGGATTAATGAATGCAATTGTCGCAAGTTTGCATGAAAGACGTGCTGAAATTAGTATGATTCGTGCGGTAGGAGCTATTCCGAAGCAAATGAGAAGGATCGTTTTATTAGAGGGAACTTTACTTGGAGCGATAGCTGGTTGTATCGGAATTTTTGGTGGGATTCTGTTTAGCTATATCGTGTTATCAAGCTTAGAGTTAACGGTTATTATTATTCCGTATAATCAAGTTGTCATACTGGCTCTAGCTAGCGTGATGCTTGGAGCGGGGGCAGCATTGATTGCGTCATTACAATTAAGAAAGTTTAAATTAAGTGATACTTTAAAGGAGTTATCAGCATAAAAAATTGCTATACCCCACTCATACAAAGAACAAAGAAAACAAATAAAATAATAACAATACCAATGCCGAAGTTAAATACGAGAGTACTATCCATATTATGTAACCTCCTTGTTTGAAAGTAAAAAGCACTCTAGCCAAGAGTGCTTTTTTATTTTGAGTCTACTTCACAACTTTTAGAAAAAGATTCATGTGTGTAAAGAGTTACATTATTTTATGTATGTATACTTTTAAATGAGTAAGTCCTTGTAAGATATAAAAAAAAGACACTCTTTTGAGTGTCTTTCATGATGACAAAATGTGCCAATTGCTTGAGTTTGATAAGGCGCTAATATCCGTTTTAACGCCTTTTCTTTGATCAAGAAGTGTAGCAACAGCGATTCAAATAAATTGTACCATTTGATTTATAGGTGTGCGTATGCAATTGTGCATATTCCTATTAGAGGGAAATGAGGCACGAAAAATGAATGAGTATATATAGAATATTCGATTAGGGGAGAGAAGGATGAATATACATAAGTTAACGGTAGAAGAAGCAAATGAGATAAATACGTGGGCGTATGAAGAACCTTATGATTTGTATAGTTTTTCAGGAGAGGAAGAAGCGATAGAAGAATTATTAGATGGGACGTATTACGGTTGTTGTGACGATAAGGGGGAGTTTATCGGCTATTTTTGTTTTGGGGAAAATGCACAAGTGCCAGGGGGAAGAGATGCTCATTTATATGATGGAGAAGATGTAATTGATATCGGACTTGGCATGAAGCCAGCGTTAACAGGGAAAGGGCTGGGAAAAATGTTTTTTCAAGCGGGGATAGCATTTGCTGCGAAAGAATATAAGCCAAAAACGTTCCGACTTAGTGTAGCGACATTTAATACAAGAGCGATTACGCTATATAAAAACATAGGTTTTCAGCAAGGTCCTATTTTTTTGAGTCGCGGAAGAGAATTTATGCTCATGAAATATGAAAGACCGTCAGTATGAAACTGACGGTCTTTCATGTTTTATTATTCCGAATGCTCAGCTCTGTGTGCTAAACGGCTTGAAGCAGCGGCAGCGATCCCGCCAACGATATCATCAAGGAATGTATGCACCTTTCCAGATGATTTATCATTTAAGAATTCTAAAATACCAGGTTTTAATTTATCGATATATCCAAAGTTCGTGAAACCGATAGAGCCGTACACATTAACGATAGAAAGTGCGATCACTTCATCAATTCCGTATAAGCCTTCATCACGTTTTACGATATCTTGTAACGGCTCACTTAACATTCCTTTTTCAGCAAGGACATCGAGTTCGATACCAGTAATCAGTGCGTTTTGTACTTCACGTTTTGATAATACACGCTCAACGTTATAACGGCATTCTGACATCTCTAAATTTGGATGATATTTTTTTTGAAGAAAATGAACAAGCTCAGCAATATCGTCAATTGTTACACCACGTTCTTGTAATAGTTGTAATGCTCTTTCTTGTAGTTGATTTGATTCTTTCATGTTTATCACCTTTTTTTCTTTTTAGTATTTGTATACGTTTCGTTGCTTTATCATGTGCATAGGAATGAAAGGCGAGCACAAGCTCATATATATAAAGAAAAACCATAGGTGGCGACTGCGATGATTCATCATATTTATGAGCATTATCATATGCATGTTAAAGAATTAATCCCCCTTGGCCCCTATAAAAGCTTTTGGATTCGCAACAAAATTTATGTACTTGTTCCAATTGGAGAAATGGAGGAAGAAGTACTTGTAGAGATGAAAAAGCTCAGTGATTATATGAACCAGCAAGGGGATATAACTGTAGCGACTTTCGTTCCGACTATACACGGCTACTATGTAAGTGAGATAGAAGAACAAAATTACTGCTTATTAAAAGGTATGCGTGCGTTAGAACGACATGCTACATCATTAGGAAGTGAGCTTTCTATATTCCATAAACGAGGTGCATTCTTTCCAGAAGAAATCGAGCAATTAAGCCGCATAGGCGAATGGAAAGCGTTATGGGAAAAAAGGCTCGATCAATTAGAAAAGTTTTGGCAATCACAAGTGATGAACCACCCTACAGACGTATTCGATCAATTGTTTATTGAATCCTTCCCGTATTACTTAGGAGTTGCAGAAAATGCAATTCAGTATGTTGTCGATACAGAGATGGATGATACGCCCCAAATGACTGATGCAGCAACAATTTGCCAAGAACGATTCACACCCTTATTATGGCATCAAACGAAGCGTCTCAAACTTCCTTTCGATTGGGTGTATGATCACCCAACTCGAGATATGGCAGAATTAATCCGCTATATGATGATAGAAAAAAAGAAAGACTGGGAGCAAACAATCGTTCAATTTGTTACAGATTATGAACGGAATTATTCGCTATCCTCATTTGGTTGGCGCCTATTATTTGCAAGGCTCCTGTTCCCACTTCACTACTTTGAAACAGTCGAACGATATTACCAAACAGGAAATGAAGAACAAAAAAGCATATATAGAGATCGCTTAGAAGCCATTTTACACGATGTGAACCGCTCTGAGCAATTTATGAAGCACTTTTATGGCTCACTTCGTTTACCGGTCGATAAGTTAGGGATTAGGAAATTAGATTGGCTATCTTAAAATATAAAAAAGAGACCGATTGAGGTCTCTTTTTTATATATCACAATTGTATGTAATACATTATGCCCCTACCTGTTGATCTGCACATATATTTAAAATGAATTGATGTCTTTCAATTTTTTCATTTACTTTACTCAATAATTCTTGCTGAATTTCTTTAAATAAAAATTGATAACTTGCATTCCATGTTGGTATAACGGATGAAAGGTCTAATAAATACTCTTTTTTCTTTTCTAGTTCTTGAATTGTTAAGAAAGTGCTCCCCATCTTTGGCATGTGTCGTCCCCCTATGTTTTTTTCTGTATATGTGTGAACGATTCTATAGTATTAATTATCTCACTTTTTGAGAAGGATTTCCAATTTTGTTTTATGATGTTAAAGGAAAAGTGTTATTTGAATAAAAAAAGAGACCCAAATGGGTCTCTTTTTAGGAAGCGATTCTGAACGAGCCGCTTCCGCTTTTAGATTAATATCTAGCTCCAGCGGCTAGAACAGTTGGCCATTTCGCGCCTTCCTGTGAGGCAAAAAGCGCCTCTTCGTCAGGAGCTCCAATGACCTCCTGTTCTGAACGAGCCGCTTCCGCTTTTAGATTAAAATACTTGTTCTACTTCAATAACGCCTGGTACTTCTTCAAGTAATGCGCGTTCGATACCAGCTTTTAGTGTGATTGTAGAACTTGGGCAGCTTCCGCAAGCACCCATAAGGCGTAATTTTACGATACCTTCTTCAATGTCTACTAATTCAACGTCTCCGCCATCGCGAAGTAAGAATGGACGTAATTTATCTAATACTTCTAGTACTTGTTCTTGCATATGTGGGTTTTCCATTTTTATCGACTCCTTTCATCAGTTTTATTATAATCAAGATAGAGGGGAAAATCTATTTTTTCTGTTCTTGTTTTAATGTCGAAATTTTTTATCATGTTTACAACGTGTTTTTTCAGTATAGGGGTATGGAATAAGTTTGTAAAATGATGTGCTTATGCACTAGGACATCTGAATATACTGTTGAAACAAGAAGTGGGGGAGAAGAAATGGTTAATGTGCAAGTGTATGGGACGAAAGTAATTTGTGCGAGCTGCGTTGGAATGCCATCTTCAACAGAAACATTTGAGTGGCTACAAGCGGCGATTGGTCGTAAATATGAAGGACAAGAAAATAAATTTAATTTCGAGTATATTGATTTTCAAGAAGAACAAGAAGATGAAGATAAAAAAGCATTCGCAGAGCGCGTAGTGGAAGAAGATCTATTTTATCCGGTCGTTCTTGTAAATGGAGAAATTGTTGGAGAAGGAAATCCTCGTTTGAAGGATGTTTACGAAGAAATCGAGAAATATTTATAAAGCAGGAAGCCTTTGCGAATTCGCAAAGGCTCTTTTTTATTGGAGGGATAGATGTGAAAAATGGAGTGAAGCATGCGTTACCAAGGGAAGTACGACAGTTAATGGAGCGGTACACAGTAGAATTAAAAGAAATTTTTTTGGACGAAAAAATAGTCGGGGTATATATTTACGGCTCCATCGCACTCGGTGCATTTCATGCAGAAACGAGCGATGTTGATTTTATTACAGTAATAAGTGATTCCGTGAATGAAGCTGAAAAACAGCAACTTGTAGAACTTCATAAGAAACTTAGTGGTAGTACGTTAGGTAAAAGAATGGATGGTATGTATATTCCGCTTGCTGATTTAGGGAAATACAATGATGAAATGAATGAGTACGTGTATTGTGCAGATGGTAAAGCGAATATAGGTCATTGGGATATTAATGCGGTCACATGGTGGACGTTAAAAAATCAAGGTATTACAGTTACCGGGAAAGAAGCTGAAGATCTTTCGTTTCAAATAAGGTGGGATGATGTAGTAAATACGATGAAATACAACGTAGAACAGTACTGGAGTGAAAAAGCGAAGCAACCATATTTATTTTTTATAGAAGAGTGGGTAGAATCAGCTGTCGTTACAATGGGACGTATTTTATATACACTGGATCATAAAACAATCGTTTCAAAAGATAGAGGATTGCAATATTTGTTAGAACGTTCAGGGGAAGAATGGGAGCTTTTATTAAAAGAAGTAGCGAGAATACGGCAGAATCCAAAAGAAAAGCGAATGCTCTCAAGGTGGAGAAGGGCAGATATGACAAGGAAGTACTTACTGCATTTAATTGAAATATGTAGAGAAAAATGGTAGGGGAAAAACCGACGATACAGTAAATTGTATCGTCGGTTTTTGTGTTGAGAATGGTATATAATGGATTAAAAGGTTTAATTATACTGGAGGGGATAGGATGAATACAGAATTAGCTACTTATGAAGAAAAGAATGTAGCAATAAGTATGCGCGAAGTAATTAGCATGATAATAATTATTTTTGGGGTAATGTATGGAATTGGTTTTTTGAACATTATATATGACTCTTCCTTATATCCATGGTATGTAGATCATCTTATTCCACCTTTAACATTTCTTACTATTATTTTAATATATGCACCAGCAAGAAATTGCTGTGCACAGTTAGTAAAATCAATGCAGTTTAATAATTTAAAACATTATGTAACGATAGTAATGACGATGATTGTACTACTTATATATCTTGCAGTATTAAATTTAGTTTTACCACATGGGCTTGGTGTGAATGAATCTAATATAGTAATAAAGCCTACTAAAAGTGAAATCATTTTATACGTAGTTGTACTCACCACTTTTGCACCGATTTGGGAAGAACTTTTATTTCGGGGGATGTTTTTCACGAAATTATCTCAGCGCTTTTCTACACTTACTAGTATGGTTATAAGTGCTGTTATCTTTACTTTAGGTCATCCCCTTACAGTAGGGAGTGTTTTATATATTTTTGGTGGTGGTATATGTTTAGCTTATACGTATAAGAAAACAAATAACTTACTCGTCCCATGGGGGATTCATTTATCCCGCATTAATGGGCAGTAAGACCCCTACCTCAAAATTCAGCGGAAGCCAAGAAGTTAGGTAGGGGATCAACTGCCCATAAAAGCCTGATTGGTTCAACTAATAATCAGTGGGGGATGAACAAAACCCCCACTGATTAAAGTTTCACTTTATTAAATAATGCATTTTTTATATTAGTAAATTTTCAACTGTAAAAAGACGCCTTTTGAAAAGGGCGTCTTTCGTATTTTGTAGAAATGGATTTACATGTACTGTGTAGAGGAAAGGTAATACGAAATATAGATAGTTTCATGTGAAACATTTTTATTATCAAATATACAAAATGATTAAATTAGTGTATTAAACGTATCATTCATAAGTATTCTAATATATTTAAAAGTAAAATGAAATAATAAACGGATAATTGTCGGAATATATTCGATTTCCGTTCATTTTTATGAAATATATGTACTTTTTGTTAGATTCCTTCTTTTTGTTTCTATAAGATACATGTATGTAGAAATAAGAAAAGGATGATGTACGTGAAGGACACTGTTTTACAAGAAACAATTTCTCCGCAACAGTTACATACAGTCGTTCAAAAGAATACGGCGTATTATGACTTTAAGTGGGGAAAAGTAGAAAATCCAGCGCAAGGAAATACGTGGAATTGGGTAGCCTTTTTCTTCCCAGTTTTTTGGTTAGCTTATCGTAAAATGTATAAGTTGTTTATTATACTTACGTTACTGGCGGTACCTAGTATATTTGTAACTCCTTTTATAGATATTCCAGATGGGATTTTTTTATCAATTGGTCTAGTTTTTCAATTAGGAATGATGATATTTACTGGATGGCAAGGAAACCGTTTATATTATAAGCATGCTGTCCGTATTTTACATAAGGAAGAAAATATGCCAGATCATGAGAAGGCGTATTATTTACAATCAAAGGGTGGCGCTAGTTTTGCTAGTATGGTTGGTTTACACATCATAGTAGGGTTAGTATTTGGCGGAGCCACGTTCGGACTCTCCTTTTTACCAACTGAACCAAATATAAAAAACGTTGTTCGTGCAAGTGATGAAGGATTTACTTTAGAGATTATGACGGATAATCCAACGTGGAAGCTTGTGAAGAAAGAAAAAGATTATGACGTAGTAGAATTTACTGGGTATGATTACGAAGAGAAGAAAAATATAAAAATTAAATTTGCTGTTTATTTCAGTGAAGACTATTTTGAATGGCAAGAAGTATATGAGAATAATAAGAAATTAAGTGAAGAAGAGTTAGAAGAGTATCAATTTTACATTGAAGAAAATAGTTGGAGTTTCTAGTGAGAGCTCGTTCATTTTGAGAAGAAGAATCTTGTGAAGGTTCTTCTTTTTTATTGGAAACACCATACGAATTGAAAATTTGTAAAATACAATAAAAAATGAGAATTTGAGGTAGGCTTGTCAATAACGTAAGACTATGGCACTATAAAGAAATGCTATACAAATTTTATTTATCGAGATGTAAACATCAATTTTGATTTTTACGTATAAATAATGAACGGAGGAAATGAATTTATGGCTACTTTACCTAATTGTCCAAAATGTAATTCAGAATATACGTATGAGGATGGCGTTCTTTTCGTATGTCCAGAATGTGCTCATGAGTGGGGCCAAGAAGCAGAAACTGAAAATAATGATGGTGCAAAAGTTGTAAAAGATGCGAACGGAAACGTTCTTCAAGACGGCGATGCTGTTACTGTTATTAAAGATTTAAAAGTAAAAGGAACTTCTTCAGTTGTGAAGATCGGTACGAAAGTAAAGAGTATTCGTCTAGTTGATGGCGATCACGATATTGATTGCAAAATCGACGGTTTCGGAGCTATGAAATTAAAATCACAGTTCGTTAAGAAGGCGTAAATAAAAAGAGGAGGCGATTAGCCTCCTCTTTTTTATTGTCATTTTTTATCGGTAAGTCGATATAATTTTATTTACCATGAACAGTGCAACATTTACTGTGCACCATAGTCAATCTCTTTCAACTGACACCGCTTATTAAAGAATGTTTTATATCCAAGCTGTAAGAAGATAATAACAGCAAAGGCAGTGCTTCCTGAAATACCAAGTATAATGGCGATTTGATATTGAATGGCTGTAAATGGTGATACACCAGATAAGATTTGACCAGTCATCATGCCTGGTAAGCTTATAATCCCCATTCCGACCATAGAATTGATCGTTGGTAAAATAGCAGAGTCAAAAGCGTCTCGTATGAGCGGCGCAGCGGCTTCTTTCGGTGTTGCGCCGAGCATAAGTGCGCCTTCAATTTGACCTCTTTGCGATTTCATATTATTTAAGAACGTATTTGCACCAAGGGAAACACCTGTCATCGCATTCCCAACTAACATTCCCGTAATCGGAACGATATATTGCGGTGCATACCAAGGGTCGTGCCCGATAATAACAAAGATAAATAGTAGAAGTGGGCCAATTGATCCGGCAACCATGGAAAGCGCGGCTACTCGTTTTAATTCTTTAGACATCGGGATATTGACTCGTTTATAAATATTAAAAATTGCAAAGGTAGTAATAGAAGTAATAAGAGCAATTGTATAAAATGGATTACTATTTTCAAATACGTATGTAAGGACATATGCAACAAGTACGAGCTGAATCGTCATACGGAATGTTGCGAGCGCAATTTGTTTTTCACGAGGAATCCCTTTTAATTTTACAAGTCCAATTAAAATAAGAATAAAAATATATGCAGCGGCAAGTTGCCAAATTTGGAGTTCAATAACGCCCTTCAACTGAGAGCACTTCCTTTCTAGTTGCACCGTTTGTTTTACTAATTTCAATAATATCGTCTGCAATTTCTTTTGGAAGTTGTTGTGAGTGTGTAATGAAGATAACTGTTTTTTTCTTTTCTCTTGCTAGCATAGTAAATTGTTTCATAACGCGGCGTTCTGTATCGCTATCTAGTGCCGAGGTTGGTTCATCTAATAAATAAACAGGTGGATCCATAAGTACGATACGTGCAAAAGCAAGTCGTTGTTTTTCTCCGCCTGATAATGAATCAGCGTTGTCTTCTAAATTTTTTTCTAAGCTAACAGTCGTTAATGCGCTTCGCAAGGCATCATCATTTGGAAATGGTTTTTCAGAAAAACGAAGTCCCATTAATAGATTGTCTTTAATCGTTCCATCAAAAATAGGTGGCGTTTGCCCAAGCATGACTACGTCACGTCGTAATTGAATTGGAGGATAATCGGAAATTTGTTTTCCGTTATATTCAATTGTACCGGATGTTGGAGATTGCAAATCATTTAGCATGCGGAGCAATGTACTTTTTCCGCTCCCACTCTCACCGATAATACATGTGATTTTTTCTTTTTGAATCTGTAAATAAGGAATGTGTAGTATATCTTTATATGTAACGTCTTTTAATATAAACATAGATGGCTCCTTTCTGATTCTAGTTCTATCGTATCAAAAAAGAGAGGATAACGGTTATAAAGAACAACGTTTTTTCTTCGTCTTGAGTTCTATTAATAAGTTAAGTAAACGATCTAATTCTTGGCTGAAAGAAATCACTTTATCATGAGTGAATCCGTACTTTTCAACGAGATAGATCAATTCTATCTTCTTCGCTTCTATTCGATCGTTTAGTTTCGTTAAGTTCATAAGTGAAATGGAATACCTCCTGTAAAAGTATTTACAACATAAAAAATAAGACCGAATGACTTCGGTCTTAAAGGAAATAATAAAACAACTTATAAATAGCATACACTGTTTATCAATAGTTTTTAATATAAAAATGAAAAATAAATCATCATCTATATTGAGAAAGATGTGTCTGATAATTATATTTTAACTCATAAAAGAGACTGCCTATTTAGTAGACAGCCTGTAAAGTATTAACCTTTATGATATTTGTACATCCAAAGAAGACCGGATTTTAATAATCTCGGTACACGTCCCATTAATGGTTGGTTTGCTAGTAAACCGAAGCCGTGCTTCTTACCAAGAGAGCCGAGAACACCTTTTAATTTAATTACAGGTAGTTCGTCAGGAAGTGGTTCATTATTCCAACGTTTTAATAATATTTGGACAATTTGTTCTCCTTGACCTTCAGCAAGTTGTGCAGATGGAGCGTGTGGAAGTGCTGCGCAATCTCCTACAACATACACGTGCTCGTTATTTGGAATATTGTGATATTTTGTTAAAACAACCCGTCCGCTACCATCTTGTTCAACTGGAAGGTTTCGAACAACTTCATTTGCTTGAATACCAGCTGTCCAGACGATTGCATCACATTCAAGTGGTTCATCGTGGTTGTACACAATATTTGGTTCTACTTTTGTAATGTTAGAGTTTCGTATAATAGTAACCTTATGTTTTACGAACCATTCTTCTACGTATCTACTTAATTTCTCTGGATATGGGAATAGAATTCTATCTTTTCGATCAAATAAGTGAATTTTTAAATCAGAACGGCTTTCGCGAAGTTCACTTGCAACTTCAACGCCACTTAATCCAGCACCAACGACAGCTACTGTTGCGTTTGGTTCTAGACTATTTAATTGTTCATATGTCTTACGTGTTTGTTCAATCGATTGTAGGCTATGTGTATATTCCTTCGCCCCAGGAACGTTATGATATTTATCCTCACAGCCAAGACCGATAATTAAATCATCATATGGGATTGCTTCGCCGCCATCGAGATGAACAGCTTTTTCTTCGAGATCAATATTTGTTATTGTGCCGTATTGAATATTGAGGCGTGGGTGCTCGGGAAACGGTATACGAATATGTGTTTCTGAAATAGTACCCGCAACTAATGCATAATATTCAGTTTTGAAGCAATGGTATGGTACTTTGTCGATTAATGTCACTTGTACATCATCTGGAAGTTGGTTGCTTGGAAGTAGCCGCTGCAGAATTCTCATTCCACCGTAGCCGCCACCTAGTATTACGAGGTGTTTCATGATGGATTACCCCTTTTCTGTTGAAATATCCCCTAATCATACAATTTTATATTAATAAAATATTTTGACTTTACTCAATCAAATTATATCGAATTTGTGAACAAATAACAATGCATGAATGAATACTCTGTTGTACAATAAGAAGAAAAGTAAAGTAAACTGTTTTTCCTTTTTAATTACTATTTCATTGCGAGTAGCATGTTATATAAAATAAGTCCATCTACTTTGAAGTGAAATAGTGAAGTAACTAAATAGTTTAGAATGTATAACGAAAACAACAAGAGACAGCTTAGTTTTCTTCTTATAGATAGTCAGAAGGTAATTTGTTTTGTAGTACAGGGGGGAGAATTTTGATTAAACCATTAATTGAATTTTGTGTAGGTAACCTTGCGAGTGGTTCACAAGCAGCTTTAGAGAAATTAGAAAAAGATCCGAATTTAGATGTAATGGAATATGGTTGTTTAGGATATTGTGGTATTTGTTTTGAAGGGCCGTTTGCACTTGTAAATGGTGAAGTCGTACAAGGTGCTACAGTAGAAGAACTTGTCCATAATGTATATGAGTATTTGGATGAAAATCCAATGTTTTAAGGTGTTGCAATCAGCAGCACCTTTTTCTATTAGATAAAATCTTCTTTCGCGGGTGAGGATAATATTGTATATAAATAAAAAAAGGCCCTTGTAGAAGGGCTTTTTTTCTTACACAATTTGTGCAAGAATGGCTCATCGCCAAATGTTGTCAAATATGAGAAACGGGGGACATTCATATTGTGTTCTAAAAGCGTGCATTTTATACTTAAAATAACAAACTATTTTTGGAGTGAATACAAATGAGCCAATTTTCTTTTACAAAAATGCATGGTCTTGGCAATAGTTATATATATGTAAATATGTTTGAAGAACAAATTCCTGAAGAAGATTTAGTTCTTGTGGCGGAAAAGGTTTCAAATATTAATACTGGTATTGGAGCAGATGGAATGATTTTAATTTGTCCATCTGACGTAGCTCCGGTGAAAATGCGCATGTTTAATAATGATGGTTCAGAAGGAAAGAGCTGTGGTAACGGTTTACGCTGCGTAGCGAAATATGCGTATGAGCATAAACTAGTAGAAGAAACAGTTTTCAAAATTGAAACGTTAGCTGGTATTGTAACAGCGGAAGTAACGGTAGAAGAAGGGAAAGTTACATTAGCGAAAATCGATATGGGAGCACCGCGTTTAACACGTGCAGAAATACCGATGCTTGGTGAAGGTGAAACACCATTTATTCGTGAAAACTTCTTATACAATAATCATCGTTATGCATTTACAGCTGTTTCAATGGGGAATCCGCATGCGGTTATTTTTGTTGATGATGTAGAGCAAGCACCTCTTACAACACTTGGTCCAGTCCTGGAGACACATGAAATGTTCCCAGAGCGAGTAAATGTTGAATTCGTCGAAATTTTGAATGATGCAGAGATGAACTTCCGTGTTTGGGAACGTGGATCTGGTGTAACACAAGCTTGCGGAACAGGGGCGTGTGCTGCAGTTGTAGCCTCTATTTTAAATGGGAAAATGGAACGTGGTAAGGAAATTATAGTTCATTTAGCTGGTGGCGATTTAATGATTGCATGGACAGAAGAAGGTAATGTGTTAATGAAAGGACCAGCGGAAGTAATTTGCCGCGGAGTGTATGAGTACAAGATAGAAGCGTAAAGATGTATAATAGAATGAGAACAGAAAGGATGGTGTATTTCATGATTGAAGTAACAGAACAAGCAGCTTTTCAAATTAAAGATATGTTAAAAGATGCTGAAGATGGAGAGAAGTACGTGCGCCTTGCTGTACATGGCGGCGGATGTACTGGCCTTTCTTACGGCTTAGGATTTGAAGTAGAACCAAAAGAAGACGACACAGTTCTTGAATTTTTCGGTGTTGAATTTGTTATCGATACAGAAAGTGCTCCAATTGTTAAAGGAGTAAAAATTGATTATAAACAATCTATGCTTGGCGGTGGATTCACAATTGATAATCCAAACGCAATCGCATCATGCGGATGTGGATCATCTTTCCGTACGGCGACGAATGCTGGTAAGCCAGAAGAGTGCTAAGCTTTTAGCAGAAATAGAAAAAGACCTTTTTAGCGATGGAGGAAAATCGTTAAGGAGGTCTTTTCTTTTGTCGCAAAAAATCAAAAACGTCGCCTTCCCAATTTAGAAACCGATCTTAAGATATGTTGCACAACGAATTTTACAATCTAATTTATCTTTGCATAGATGCAAGTATCAATTAGTTGTTTACCGTCAGCTGAAAGATCTTCATTACGTAATATCCCTTCAAGTTCAAAACCTAGTTTTTCAGGGATTGTACGACTTTTCGTGTTATTACGTTCGCATCGTATTTCAATCCTTCTAAATTTGAATAACTGAAATCCAAGGTTTATTAACGCACTTACTACTTCTGTCATATATCCATTGCCACCAAATTGCGTATTAATCCAGTATCCAATTGCACATTTAGAAACCTTCCAATCAATTGCGTGAAGGCTAGCCGTTCCAATAAAATCATTCGTCTCCTTATGGTAGATGAGATAGCGAAAGCTTTCTCTTTTCAAAAAATCTAAATGCGCATTTCTCAGGAGAATTTCCGTTTCTTCAACAGTAGGAATTGACTGGAATAAAAGCAGCCATTGCTTTAATTCACTAATGGAATCTTTAATAGCTTCGTGTACTATATCCCCTTCACCAGCTTGAAGTGGAGCTCGAAGAATGAGTCTGTCTGTTTCTATTTGTAACGGAACATCCAATAAAATAGGATTCATATTATTTCTCCCCTCAAAAGCTAGAAAACAATAAATATATATTCAATTCATCATTTAGAAATCCCTTTTCACATATTGAAAACGAAACTGCTAGTTGGTTGAGTAAGGAATTATTATTTTTCATCTATTTTCTTACGATTGTTGTCTTTTGCATAATTAGAGGTTGGTTTATGTGTATGAAGAATTTTAATGAAGTAATAGCAACTCATCCAAGTTTAGAATCCGTACTCATTCCAATTGGTGATGGGATGACGGTTTCTAAAGTGAAGAAATAATTATTATCTTACAAAAGTGTAATGTTCATGTCATGTTTTTGAATTTCTTCTTTAAAGCTTAGGCTTTAAGATAACAATATAAGAAAAACACATGAGGTGAAGGAAATGAAAAGATATATTGCACTTTTTAGCATTTTAGTTGTATTTGCAAGCCTATTAGTTGGTTGTGATTTAAATCGTATGGGTAAAGATGAGTATTATGTTCAAATTACAGTAGATGGAAAAGAGTATAATGGTAAATCTGATAATGGTGAGCCGTATAAAAATTACGAATATAAGTTAACTGGATTTGATAAAGAAGGTAAAGAGAAAGAATTAGAATTTACTGCACAAAAAAACTTACGTAAAGATGCATTCTTACGTGTATATCACTCAGATAAAAAAGGTGTAACAGCTTGGGAAGAAGTAAAGAAAGATGAGCTTCCTGCGAAAGTGAAAGAAAAACTAGGCGTGAAATAAGACAGAAAAAAGGAATTGACGAATAGGGTCAATTCCTTTTTATATTCTCAAAATCCTCTTCTGAAATGACTTTAAATCCATGTCTTTTGAATAAAGCAGTTGTTACCCCGTAACCAGTTTGTTTATTCCCGTTAAATTCTCCAGTGTAAATCGTAGAACTACCACAAGATGGACTGCGTTCTTTCAAAATAATATATTCTGGGTGTAAACCTTTCATTTGTTCTAGAGCTTTATAAGCACCGCTCACGAAAGCTGCTGTGACATCTTCACCGTCTTTTGTCACCACTTTTGCTTTTCCATCTAAAACGTCATCGCCATTCCCGCCAATAATTTCAGCTGAAGGACGAGGCGTTGGTAATCCTCCTAATACTTCAGGACAAATGAGGACTGTATCTTCTTGTTGCAGTAGCTCCTCTATTTTTGAAACGAGATTGTCATTTCCATCATACCGACAAGCGATGCCACCTAAACAAGCGCTAATTACGATCATATTGTCACCTCCAAAAAATTTTAAAATACCCCGCCAATTTTGCTTCCTGACTCTTACCTATAAATGAGGTGATAAAAATGGGAAGCTTATATAATTTAATGAAACCATATAGTGAATTTCGAAGTAAAGAAGAGTTTAATACATATCAAAGACAAATTTTGAAGTGCTATCGATTTGAATTAAATAAAACGGATACAACCATCATTCATTTTTTAGGGAAGTATGCGGTGAATGAGAAACAGAAAACAGTGGGAGTTGCTTGTCCGTTAATGGAGACGATTGCTACGAAAGTTGGAAAGAGCATTCGTACAGTACGCCGTTCAATTGCAAAGTTAGAGGAACTAGGAATTATAAAGCGTGTTGCGACAAAAGAAAGACATAAGCGCGGCGGATATAGTGCGAACTTATATGTATTTCTTACATCTGCAATTGACCGCATGGATGACCGTATGAAACTGTCCGCATGTGAAAGTGAGGATCGTGTAGATGGCTGTAGTAAAAATGAGCAAAAAAGTGAAGGGGAAACAATTTTTTCTAAAAACATTCCACAAATAAAAGAGAATAGAAAAGAAACGTACGAACTTGATGAGACGTATTGCCGTCATGATATACCGAAGCCTTTTATATACGCACTTGTGCCAATGACGCGTAATCCGAAAAAGATTAATATATTTTGGAGTAAGGTGGAACTTGCATATAAAAAGAGCGGGTTACTAGAGCAAGGTGTTTTACTGGAGCAAATATTAGCTGATGAAGAAGTGTATGGAAATTTCATTTGGCGAGTAAAGAGTGTTGTGAGAGCGTATAAATACGGGGAAATCCGTAAAAATGTGAAGGCTCTTTTATATAGTACAGTGCGGGATTTATTTTTAGAAATTGGATTAGAATGGGGAGCAGCCGTGAGAAGAAGTAAGGGGATACCGTTATTTGATCCGTTTAAAAAAGAGCCATGCGTATAACACATGACTCCAAGTAGTTAATCAAACTTTCTTACAACTGGAACACGAATCGCTACAAATAGTACGAAGACGATAACGGCGATTGCACCGCTTTTCATAACGGTTACGATTGGAATTCCTATTGCAAGTGCGATTGATGTGAATGCATAAGAAAGCGGGATAAAGCCCATTGATGAGAGCATAAGTAAACTCATTACGCGTCCCATCATTTCTTCTTTTACTGTCGATTGAATCATCGCCATAAGCGGAACGATAGCCATTGCAATTGTAATACCGTAAAACATGCCAGCTAATAATGCTTGCCACAGTACGGTGCTAAAGTTGATGGATAAGAAGAATACACCAGATAGTAGCATCATGATAATGCAAAATAGACCGCGTCTACGATTAATATTTTTTAAACCGACAATGACAGCGCCTATCGCCATTCCGCCTCCTACAGATGCTTCTAAGTAACTAAACTGAAGCGAGTCACCGTGCAGAACATTTTTAACGAAAAGCGGGAAACCGACTTGCATTGGACCGATTAAAAATAAGTTTAAAAAGGCACTACAAATAAGGAAGGTTGAAAGGAATGGTGATTCCTTTACATATAAGATTCCTTCTTTAATAGAAGTGAACATGCCTTTGTCTGTATTTTGCTGTTCTGGCATCGTAAATTGTATTTTTTGAACGAGTATGGCTGCAACGATTAGTAATAAAATCGTGATCGAAAAGATCGTTTCATAGTTCGTAAATTTGATAAGAATTCCGCCAAGTACAGGGCCTAAGATGACCGATGCTTGATTTGACATTTGTGTAAGTGAGTTTGCTTGTGTTAAACGGCTTTTTTCTACAAGTTCAGGCAAGATAGATCCATCAGCTGACCAGAAAAAAGCATCAGCAAGCCCAAAGAATAAAGCGAATAAAGCAAATGTATATAGTGTTACATCACCTACGATGAACCATGTAAGGATGGTTGCGACGAGAATAGCACGAATAATATTAGAATAAAACATAATGTTTTTTTTCGGGAATTTATCAGCTACAGCACCGCCGATAATCATAAAAATAAGCCTTGGAACACTAAGAGCTACGAAAACAACACCGAGTGAAGCCTCAAGGTTTAATGTTTTTGCTATGTACCACGTTTGTGAAAAAGTAAAAAAGGCTAAAGCAAAACTTGAAAAAAGAGTAGCTGCCCAAAGAAAAAGGAAATTCGTATTTTTTAATAACGGTTTCGCATTTTCTTTTAAAGCAGATTTATTTTGTTGTAGTTCCTCCATATTGCTTCCTTTCTATGTGACAAATTTAAACTGAAAAACCTATTAACAATCGTTTTATACAGTTTCTAATATTTCTATACTGCACTTTCTCATTGTAGACAATAATGTTGGGTTTGCACAGTGGCTATTTAACGACAAAAAAGAAGATACCAAATGGTATCTTCTTTTTTGTCGTTCAGGCTAATGCAATATAAATATCCAATTGTACGTTGGTTTTATACAGTTTCTAATATTTCTATACTGCACTTTCTCATTGTAGACAATAATGTTGGGTTTGCACAGTGGCTATTTAACGACAAAAAAGAAGATACCAAATGGTATCTTCTTTTTTGTCGTTCAGGCTAATGCAATATAAATATCCAATTGTACGTTGGTTGGATCTGTTGCTTTTTCATCATAAAGCTCAAAGTCTGTTGTAAAAGCACGTTTGTTTTCTTTTGACCATTGCCAAATATATTCCCAAGCCTCACAAACGACTTCAGCAACTGGCCCCTTTCTCGTTGTAAATACCGCATACGTAGCAGCAGGTATTGTTAAAGGTGTCATATTTTCAGGTGCGTCTTCTAATGAAGAAACGGGCATACCGATCGTAAATTGATATGTACCAGTTTCATCTGATTCATAATTTGAGTAGAACGCGAATGTTTCTTTCGTTTGTTGATTTGGGATGTGATGCATCATTTGTTCTTGGAAGTATTGGTTCCAAAGCCCTGGAATTTTTCCTTCAGTAGATGCCTCTATTTCATTTGTCGTCGTAATCGAAATACCGATTGCTTGGAAAGCTTCTTTTTTTACGATAATAGGTTCTTTCATTTTAAAATATCCCCCTCATTGATAAGAACGTTTGTTCTTATTGATTGTAACATATTTTGGAAGGATACGGTAGCACAATAACAAAAGAACTCCTTCGCATAAAAGGAGCTCTTTTCATTTCTATATTAAAACATACTAGAGCTGTGCATCGGTTGAAGTTTTGCGTTTGGATCGAAGTAAGCTTTTGCATTGTTTACTGCTGTTGGTGCTTCACCGAAGCCGCAAGCAATGAGTTTTACTTTTCCTTCATATGTACAAATGTCACCAGCAGCGTAAATGCCAGGAATATTTGTTTCCATTTTCGAATTCACGAGAATGCTGTTTTTTTGTATATCTAAGCCCCAATTTTTAATTGGGCCAAGAGAGGAAACGAAGCCGTAGTTTACGATGACATCATCCACATCGATGATAATTTTTTCTTCCGTTTTTATATGCTGAAGAACGACTTGTTCAATGTTGTCATCACCAATGAGTTCTACTGGTATGTACGGTGTGCTTACTTCTGCACGAGAATTCATTAAGCTTTCTACGCTATGTTCATGTGCACGGAATTTATCACGGCGATGAACGATTGTAACTTTTTCAGCGATCGGCTCTAACATCATTGTCCAATCAACAGCTGAGTCGCCGCCGCCAAATACTACGACGCGCTTACCAGCAAATTTATTCATATCATCAACGAAATAATGTAAGTTTTTCTTTTCATACTTTGCTGTACCTTCTAATTCTAAGCGGCGTGGTTGGAAAGCACCATTGCCAGCAGTAATAATAACTGATTTAGAATAGTGAGTTTGCTTATTCGTAACAAGTTTAAATATACCGTCAGCTTGTTTCTCAAGCGTATCAACAGCTTCTTCTAAACAAACGGTTGGATCAAATTTCTTCATTTGCTCTTTTAAGTTATCAACTAGTTCTTGTGCGCGCACTTTTGGAAATCCAGCTACATCATAAATGTATTTTTCAGGGTAGAGTGCGGATAATTGTCCTCCAAGTTGAGGTAAGCTTTCAATGATTTTTACACTTGCTTGTCTCATACCGCCATAAAATGCTGTGAACAGCCCTGTTGGACCACCACCAATAATCGTTATGTCGTAAACTTTTTGATTTTCTGCCACTTTCATTCCCCCTATAGATGGAATTTTGATATTGATTTCATATATTGTTCATATGTACACGAAAATCCTGCAAATGATGACACTTTCAAATAAATGATAGCATATTTGAGTTCATAATACTTCTGAAAACGACTGAATTGTGTGTAAGTTTTCGCATAGATGCTTTTTTAATTGTATAAAATATGGTGAAAGGAAAATACATGAAAAAAAGGCTGAAAAACCCTTGAAAACGCTATGTTATTTTAAAATATTGATAATTCTCCAGACGCTTGAATTCTGGAATAAAACCGACTAATATAGGGAAGTATTATGTTAAATTTCTATGACAAAATTCGTACGATTTTTTGACTGCGTTTTGTTATGATATAGAATGTGATAAATTCCACATTCTTGACAAATATAGTTTTTAGTACTTGGTATTATTTTTCATTACTATTATATAAAGAAAAGGGTTGTGATTTGGTGAAGACTCCAAAAATCGTAGTTTTAGGTGCAGGTTATGGCGGGATGATTACGACTGTTCGTCTGCAAAAAGCATTATCTGTAAATGAAGCTGAAATTACGTTAGTAAACAACAACAGCTATCACTACCAAGCGACTTGGTTACATGAGAGCGCAGCTGGTACATTACAAGATGAAAAAATCTGTCTAGATATTCAAGACGTTATTGATACAAATAAAGTGAACTTTGTACAAGACACAGTAGTAGAAATTAAAGCTGCTGAAAAACGCATCATCTTAAAAGACGGCGAGCTAGAGTATGACTATTTAGTAATCGGTCTTGGTTTCGAATCAGAAACATTCGGAATTACAGGATTAAAAGAGCATGCATTCTCAATTGCTAACATTAATGCAACTCGTGAAATTCGTGAGCATATGGAAGCTAGTTTCGCTAAATATGCAACTGAAAAGCGCGATGAGTTAGTAACAATCGTTGTTGGTGGTGCTGGATTTACTGGTATCGAGTACGTAGGTGAGCTTGCAAACCGTGTTCCTGAACTTTGCAAAGAGTACAATGTACCACGTGAAAAAGCACGTATTATCTGTGTAGAAGCTGCTCCGACAGCACTTCCAGGTTTCGATCCGGCATTAGTAGAATACGCTGTAAAACAACTTGAGAAAAAAGGTGTAGAATTCCGCATCGGTACAGCAATTAAAGAAGCAACTGAAGAAGGTATTATCGTTGCAAACGGCGATGATACTGAATTAATTAAGTCTGAAACAGTAGTTTGGGCTGCGGGTGTTCGTGGTAACGGTATTGTAGAAGAGTCTGGCTTTGAAGCAATGCGCGGACGTGTAAAAGTTGATGAGTACATGCACGCTCCAGGATACGAAGATGTATTTATGGTTGGTGACGCAGCGTTAATCATTAACGAAGAAATTAATCGTCCATACCCACCAACGGCACAAATCGCAATTCAAGAAGGTTACAACATTGCACACAACTTAACTGTGTTAGTTCGTGGTAAAGGCGAAATGAAAAAATTCGCATTCGACAATAAAGGATCTGTATGTTCTTTAGGTCATGACGATGCAATGGGCGTTGTTATGGGCAAAAAGTTAACAGGTTGGAAAGCTTCCTTCATGAAGAAAGTTATCGATAACCGTTACCTATTCTTATTAGGTGGACCTTTATTAGTTCTTAAAAAAGGTAAATTAAAGTTCTTTTAATATATAGTAGAAAAAGCAGAAACGGCTAAGAGCTGTTTCTGCTTTTTTCATTTAAAAAATATAGTATAATATATAAAAAAGAAAGAATATTCTGTCCGTTCTGATAGAGGAGGGTATTACATCATGGAGAAGCGAGGGAAAGTATGGCTAGCTGTTGGTGGCTTAGTAGCTACAAAAGATGGCAGGTGGCTGTTCGTTAAGAAAAAATATAGTGGATTAAAGGGGAAATGGTCTTTGCCGGCTGGTTTTGTAAATGAAGGTGAGACGGTTGATGAAGCTGTGAAACGTGAAGTGTTAGAAGAGACAGGTATCGTCGCTCATGTGAAGGGGATCATTGGTGTTCGATCGGGCGTGATTCGCAATGAGATTAGTGATAATATGATTATTTTCCTTTTGGAGCCTGAAGGAGAAAACATTATTGTACAGGAGAAGGAATTGTCTGAAGTAGCATTTTTACATCCAGATACGATTGCGGACGATCCAAATACGTCTCTACTTATCAAATATTTGTTTGAAGGAAGATCAGAACTACATCTTGAGATGAACAAAACATTAGATCCAGGAGAGCAATTTGGTTATACAGCCTATCATGTATTTACGGCGCATGCGAAGGAGAGGGAGAAAGAGTGAGTATACCAGTACTACTTATTTCAATGATGTTATTTTTTATTTTGTTTTTTGGAATTGGATTTTTACTCAACATGATATTGCGAGCGACATGGGTAATGGTTATTGTGTATCCGATTGTTTGTATACTTATTATTAATAAGGCGAGTGTGTGGGATTATTTTTCAAAGCCGAAAGAAACATTCTCTTCATTTGGGACAAGTGTATCGCATTTAGGGCAGGCAGATGTGTTTATTCTATCTACTGGATTAGTAGGTGCTGCTTTAGCCGGAATTGTCATTAAGAAACTTCGGAAAAGCGGATATCAAATGTTTTAATCTCCAATTCATTTGGGGATTATTTTTTTGCATATTCCTTCATCGTATAGGGAATGATTAACGATGAAGGAGTGTGGAATATAAAAATGTTAAAACGATATTGTATTCGCATTATGATGACTTGTTTACTTGTATCCGCATTATGCGTAACATGGAATGCTTTCACAGGAGTTTCTTTATTAGAGATTGTAAAGAAATATGAGGGAACGAGTGCAAAAGAAGTACATGCAGCAGAAGTTAAGAGAAATGTTGCTCCGAGTAAAGAAGTGATAAATGCTTTAGAGCAGGCAAACGACTGGTCTAAATATCGTTCAATTGAAATGACTGCAACAGGTTATACGTCGGGAATTGAGTCAACTGGTAAGAGACCGGGACATCCGGAGTATGGTATTACATATTCAGGAGTTAAGGTGAAAAGGGATTTATATTCCACAATCGCTGCGGACTTACGCGTATTCCCAATTGGAACGATTCTATTCGTACCAGGTTATGGGTACGGTGTAGTAGCTGATAAGGGCGGTGCAATAAAAGGAAACCGTCTTGATCTGTATTATGATACGGTGAAAGATGTTTATAGCCAATGGGGTAAGAAAAAAGTGAATGTGTATGTAGTGAAAGTTGGAAATGGTAAGTTTTCAGAAGAAGAGTTAACGATGTTAAATCAAGACGAAACGATGCAAGTGTTTCGTGGTCAATATTTAAAACAAAGATAGTCTAGTGGTAATTACGCTAGACTTTTTTATTTTATAAATAGAAGAAATATGGATTATATAGGATGTAACAGAAGTTAGAATTGTCGCATTTTATCGAAAATAAAGTTATAATAAAGGCAGAGTAGAGAAATTTAGGGGGTCTGAACATGTTTCAAGTACAAAAAGAATTAGCAAGCCATGAAGCGGTAATCGTTGCCTTATTTGAAGAAGAGAAAACGAGTAGTTTTGTACAAGAACTGGACAAAGCGTTTGAAGGACAACTACAAGTTTTATTAGAAGAGAAAGAACTTTCTACGAAGAAGAAAGCTATTTCAAAAGTACATAGTTTAGGAAAAACAAATGTGAAACGTTATTATTTCGTTGGTTTAGGTAAGAAAGAGTCTTACACGACAGAAACGATGCGTGCTGCTCTTGGTAAGGCATTTAAAACGTTACAAGCAGCAAAAGTACAAGATGCAGCAATCTTACTTGATTCTTTCGTAACAGAGAAATTAGATGCAATTGATGTAGCTCATATTGCAGCAGAAGTACAAGGTCTTGGTACATATGAGTTACAAACGTATAAATCAGATAAAAAGGATCGTGTGGAACTAGAGAAGTTCACGGCTATTACAGCAGAAGATGCACAAGAAATTGAAGCTGCATTAACAGTTGGCTACGTACATGGACGTGCAACAAATTCAGCTCGTACACTTGTAAATATGCCGCCAAACGTATTAACAGCAACAAAGCTTGCTGAGTATGCTGTTGAGTTAGCGGAAAAGTATGATATGGATTATAAAGTTCTTGAGAAAGAAGAGATGGAAGATCTTGGTATGGGTGCGTTACTTGCAGTAAACCAAGGTAGTACAGAGCCACCAAAAATGATTGCTCTTATTTATAAAGGAAAAGAAGAGTGGACAGATGTCATTGGATTCGTTGGAAAAGGGATTACATACGATACAGGTGGTTATTCTTTAAAACCACGTGAAGGCATGGTCGGTATGAAAGGTGATATGGGCGGTGCTGCGTCTGTATTAGGTGCGATGGAAATTATCGGTGAACTTCGCCCAGAGCAAAATGTGATCGCTGTTATTCCATCAACTGATAACGTTGTAAGTGGTACAGCATTTAAGCCAGACGATGTAATCACATCTATGAGCGGAAAAACAATTGAAGTATTAAATACAGATGCAGAAGGTCGCCTAGCGTTAGCTGACGGTATTACGTATGCGAAAAAACTAGGTGCAAACTATCTTATTGATGTTGCGACATTAACAGGTGGTGTAATTGTTGCACTTGGAAATCAGACGACAGGCGCAATGACAAACAATGAAGAGTTGTTTGAGCAAGTGCTAGAGGCGTCTATGGAAACAGATGAATCAATTTGGCAATTACCGATTTTTGATCGTGATAAAGAACGCGTTCGAAACAGTAAGTTTGCCGATTTAAATAACTCACCAGGTCGCGAAGGACATGCGGTTATGGCAGGTACATTCTTAGGTGAATTTGCTGAAGATACACCTTGGGTACACTTAGACATCGCTGGAACATCTGAAACGTCAGGAGCGCATGATTTAGGGCCAGCTGGAGCAACAGGTGCAATGGTACGTACACTTGCAACACTTGTTGAACGTTTCGGAGAAGAGTAAGATCCATAAGAGAAGGCTGTTCCAATATTTTGGAACAGCCTTTTTTATTGGTATGATTATTGTCATTTTTTTTCGTTAAGTCGATATAATTTCATTTCCTATTGTACTGTTCTATAGGAAAAGATGGATCCTATAAAGAAATCGTATATAACGTTCCATTTAAAGCGAATGAAGTGCGACCTGTTTCTTCAGAGACAACTAAAATAAGTGCGTCGCTTTTTTCTGATAAGCCAATCGCAGCTCTGTGACGTGTTCCTAGTTCAGGATCAACTTCTGTGCTTTTCGTTAACGGAAGAATATTGGCAGCTGAAACAATATGATCATTTTTAACGAGAACGGCTCCGTCATGAAGAGGGTTACCTGGATAGAAAATGGATTCAAGTAACGGTGAGGTTAAATGAGCATGTAATGTTGTTCCAGTTTGAATGAGAGAGTCAAGTGGTTCGTTTCTTTCCACAACAATAAGAGCCCCGTGTTTTCGGGCACTTAAATGTTGGACAGTTGCTGTAATAGAATGTGAACTTTCCGTATAAGGTGATAAATACGCTTGAATATAGTATGTAGCTGCCAATGTTTGTACGTTTGCTAACATATGATGAATATCTTCCATTTTGCACAAAATACATTCATCTTCTTTATCAATTGCTTGTCTCATAATTGATAATTCTTTCTCAGCAATTTCAATCATTTGCTTTGTTTGTATTTTGAGCTCTTCTGACAAGCCCCATTCTTGCATAATCCTCATTCCCTTTAGTGGAGTATTTAACCATAGTGTATACAAATATTCCTAGTAAAATCCTGTTAGATTGTAAAAAATATTGAGATACAGGTTGTTTTTTTCATATAATAAAGGTATGACAAGCGAGAGGAGATAGAAATATGAACTGGAAACAAGAATTTAGTCGCTGGCTTTCCTATGCAGAGTTAGACGCAGAACTAAAAGAACAGTTAGAAAACATGAAGCAAGATGAGAAGAAAATTGAGGACAGCTTTTATAAAAATCTAGAATTCGGCACAGGTGGTATGCGTGGTGAACTTGGTGCTGGTACGAACCGTTTGAACGTATATACAGTTCGTAAAGCAACACAAGGATTAGCGAAGTTTATTGAAAAATTAGGTGAAGAAGCGAAAAAACGCGGTGTTGTTGTAGCGTACGATTCTCGTCATAAATCACCTGAATTTGCAATGGAAGTAGCTGCTACACTTGGTGCACACGGTATCACAACATATGTGTTTGAAAGCTTACGTCCAACGCCAGTGCTTTCTTTCGCAGTTCGTCATTTACATACAGTAAGTGGAATCGTTCTTACGGCAAGCCATAATCCGCCGGAATATAACGGTTATAAAGTATATGGTGAAGATGGTGGGCAGTTGCCTCCAAAAGAAGCTGATGAGTTAATTAGCTATGTAAATGCAGTAGAGGATGAGTTAACAGTTGAGGTTGCTAATGTGGAGCAATTAAAAGCTGAAGGTTTATTACATATTGTTGGACAAGAAGTAGATGATGCATATGCAACAGAATTGAACAATGTCATCATTAATAAAGAAATGGTACAAAATGTTGGAAAAGACTTAAAAATCGTCTTTACACCATTACATGGAACATCAAATATTTCTGTGCGCCGTGGTTTAGAAGAAGTTGGATTTACAGATGTAACAGTTGTAAAAGAGCAAGAGTTACCAGATCCGAACTTCTCTACAGTAAAATCACCGAACCCAGAAGAGCATGCAGCGTTTGAGTATGCAATTCGTGACGGTGAGAAGGTAGGCGCAGATGTGTTAATCGCAACGGATCCTGACGCAGACCGTCTAGGCGTTGCAGTTCGTAATCACGATGGTGAGTTCCAAGTATTAACGGGTAACCAAACAGGTGCATTAATGCTTGATTACTTATTATCTCAAAAGAAAGAAAACGGAACGCTTCCAGAGAACGGTGTTGTATTAAAAACAATCGTAACGTCTGAAATTGGCCGTACAATCGCGAAAGCATACGGTTTAGATACAGTTGATACGTTAACTGGATTTAAATTTATCGGTGAGAAAATTAAACAGTATGAAGAAAGCGGACAATACGAATTCCAATTCGGTTATGAGGAAAGCTATGGTTATTTAATCCGTCCATTCTGTCGTGATAAAGATGCAGTACAATCTGTTCTATTTGCATGTGAAGTAGCTGCATACTACAAATCACAAGGTAAAACGTTATACGATGGTTTATTAGAAGTATTTGAGAAGTACGGTTTCTTCCGTGAAGATCTTGTATCGTTAACGTTAAAAGGAAAAGATGGAGCGGAACAAATTCAAGAAATGATGGCAACATTCCGTGAAAATCCTCCGAAAGAAGTAGCGGGCTTAACAGTTGTAGCTGTTGAAGACTATAAAGCGAGCATCGTTACATCTTTACAAGATGGACATAAAGAAGAGATTCACTTACCGAAATCAAATGTGTTAAAATATCAATTAGAAGATGGTTCTTGGTTCTGCCTACGCCCATCTGGAACTGAACCGAAGATTAAGTTCTACTTCGGTGTTCAAGATAATTCTTTACAAAATAGTGAACAAAAGTTACTTACTATTAAAGAAGATATTATGAATCGTTTATAATATAAAGTAATTTTAAGTAGTAAGGAACGAAAGGGAGTGAAACCTCCCTTTTGTTTTATGTAAGGAAATAATCGTTATTGATTCTGACAGAAGAGAGGGTATTTTGTGATGAAAAAAGTAAGAAAAGCCATAATCCCGGCAGCTGGATTAGGAACACGTTTTTTACCAGCTACAAAAGCAATGCCAAAAGAAATGTTACCGATAGTAGATAAACCAACTATCCAATACATTGTAGAAGAAGCAATAAAATCAGGAATCGAAGATATTATTATCGTTACTGGTAAAACGAAGCGCTCTATTGAAGATCATTTTGATAATGCATTTGAGTTAGAGCAAAACTTATTAGAAAAGAAAAAGTATGAGTTACTTGAAAAAGTACAGGCTTCTTCAAAAATGGTAGATATTCACTATATCCGTCAAAAAGAACCAAAAGGATTAGGACACGCTGTTTGGTGTGCACGTAAATTCATTGGTGATGAGCCATTCGCTGTTTTATTAGGTGATGATATCGTTCAAGCTGAAAAACCATGTTTACGTCAATTAATTGAAGAATATGATAAAACGCTTTCTTCTGTTATTGGTGTACAAACGGTTCCAGAAGATGAAACACACCGTTATGGAATTATCGACCCATTAGAGCAGGAAGGACGTCGTTACCAAGTTCGCAATTTCGTTGAGAAACCAGCAGCAGGTACAGCACCTTCAAACTTAGCAATTATGGGACGTTACGTTTTAACACCTGAAATCTTCATGTTCTTAGAACAGCAACATGTTGGTGCTGGTGGTGAAATTCAGTTAACAGATGCAATCCAAAACTTAAACGAAATTCAACGTGTATTTGCTTACGATTTCGAAGGAAAGCGCTACGACGTAGGTGAAAAGTTAGGATTCGTTCAAACGACAATCGAAATGGCTCTGCGACACCCAGAATTACGTGATGACATGGTTCCAATGATGCAGAAAATTTTAGAAGAACACACGAAGCAACAGTCTTAATATAAAAAAGGAGTTATTTCAGTGTACTGAAATAACTCTTTTTTATTATGAAATCGTCGAATGAGAATGCTGATAAGCGGAACGACGTACAGCATAGTATATGCGAGGTGCGATAATAGCACCGATAATGGTAAATGCAATATCTTTTACTGCGAACCACATCATAATCATCCAAGCCGCTTTATAACTCATATTACCACCCATGAAGAAATTGACTGCCCCGTACATATAAGTAGTACCGATAATATACGTTAAAATGATTCCTGTGAAAGAGGCAATTGCAAATGTACTGAATGTTGGTCGTTCTTTTTGTTCTACTAGTTTTCCGGATACGTAAGCAACGATAATAAATGCAATAATAAAACCACCAGTAGGATCTAAAAGTGCTCCGAATCCAGCTTTGAAGTTAGCGAAGATTGGTGCACCAGCTAAGCCAACGAGCATATACACAGTCATTGATAATGCGCCAAGTCTACTTCCAAGAAGAAGCCCTGCTAAAATTGCGAAAAATGGTTGCATAGATAATGGGATACCCGCTACTTGCAGGAATGGTGCCCAAGATACAATATTTGCACCAATGGCCATAAGAGCGACGAACATGGCAGCTAATGCTAAATCTAAAACATGAAATCTCCTCATAATGTTAACCTCCTGTTGTTTTTAGGTTAACATTATCGTAGCGAAAATATTTACTTGTTGTCAATCAAAATATTTTGATAAGAAGGCTTCAAATACTCTCTTAGCAACGTATACGGAATACGAAATTGAGGGATTCCGCTTGAATAAGGAGCAATCTCATATAAAGGGAAATAAATGACGAGATTGTCCGGTTCTAAAAAGAAGTGGAACTTTTTCGTGCTCATGACCTTTTCAGTTGCATCGGGAAAATAAATACTTTCATTTTGTTTAATTTGTCTTACAATCTCAGCACGGATTATTTCTTTATATTTATCTTCTGGTTGAAATAGATCGTCTAAGTGTAGTAACTTTTTTTCTTTTAAATCAAATGTGTTTGCCTTCCACTTATAAAGACCGTGTGCTCCGCCTGTATATTGATAGTAATTCACATATAGGCTGAGCAACGGTGGTTTATTTAGGGAGACTTTATAATCAACATTCGCCACGTACGGATGAAAAGGTGTACTAGATCCTTCTGTTTCTTTATAATATTTTTTTGCGTCTTTTTCTAATTTTGTTTTAAATTTGTCAGTAGATTTTTTGTAATAGAAATTGAGCTTATTTTGAAATTTAGAATCGGAAAAATTGTGAAACGAAGGTCTGTTAATTTGATATTCTATATAAGGTTTCTTACCTTTTTGTGTTACAGTCTGAACATCGATTGTCAGGTTGGATGCTTTGGCTGCTAGTGCACAATTTGGTACAATAGTCAGCAAGGAGAACATAAGCAGTAATATACAAAATTTCTGTTTCATTTAGGTGAAACCTCCTTATATAAGTGTTATAAGTAGTTTGAAAATAAATAGGTAAAATTATACATTCAATTAAAGTAAGAGAAGGAGGAAACGATATGGGAAAAACTTTAATGGATTCACTTGGAATTGAGTTGTTAGAGATGACAGAAGATAAGGTGGTTGCTACGATGCCTGTTGATGAGCGTACGCATCAGCCGTTTGGTTTTTTACACGGCGGTGCATCTCTTGCATTAGCGGAAACAGTAGCAAGTGTTGGTTCATACAATTTAATTGATCAAGAGAAATGTATTTGTTTCGGTCTAGAAATTAATGCAAATCACATTCGCTCAAAGAAAGATGGGATTGTAACAGCGATCGGAACACCGATACATAGAGGACATTCAACGATGGTTTGGGATGTACGTATTATTGATGAGAATGATGATTTACTATGTATATCAAGATGTACAGTAGCAATTAAAGAAAAACGTGAAAAGTAAAAAGAGGCGGCTCAATAGAGCGCCTCTTTTTTATAATTAGAACTGGATTTTCTTCTCTAAGAAACCTTTTAGCTCGCTAATAGGCATACGAACTTGTTCCATTGTGTCACGGTCACGTACTGTAACAGCTTTGTCTTCAACTGAGTCGAAGTCGTAAGTGATACAGAATGGTGTACCGATTTCGTCTTGACGACGGTAACGTTTACCGATAGAACCAGTTTCGTCAAAGTCTACCATGAAGTCTTTAGCTAGTTCTGCGAATACTTCAGTAGCACCTTCAGATAGCTTTTTAGATAATGGTAAGATAGCTGCTTTGTATGGTGCTAAAGCAGGGTGGAAACGAAGAACTGTACGAGAATCGTTTTCTAATTGCTCTTCTTCATATGCATCACATAAGAATGCTAATGTTACACGGTCAGCACCTAAAGATGGCTCGATGCAGTACGGTACGTAACGCTCATTCGTTTGTGGATCGATATAGTTAAAGTCTTCATTAGAGTGTTCCATGTGACGTTTTAAATCGAAGTCTGTACGAGATGCTACGCCCCATAGTTCGCCCCAACCGAATGGGAATCTAAATTCAATATCAGTTGTTGCGTTACTGTAATGAGATAATTCCTCTTCACCGTGGTCACGAAGACGCATGCTTTCTTCAGTCATACCAAGTGAAAGTAACCAGTTCTTACAAGTTTCACGCCAGAATGCGAACCACTCTAAATCTTCACCAGGCTTACAGAAGAATTCAAGTTCCATTTGTTCGAATTCACGTGTACGGAATGTGAAGTTACCAGGCGTGATTTCGTTACGGAAGCTCTTACCGATTTGGCCAATACCAAATGGAAGTTTTTTACGCATAGAGCGTTGTACGTTTTTAAAGTTTACGAAAATACCTTGTGCTGTTTCAGGACGAAGGAAGATTTCGTTCGTGCTAGACTCTGTAACACCTTGGAATGTTTTGAACATTAAGTTGAACTGACGGATTTCAGTGAACTCTTCACTACCGCAATCAGGACATTTTACTTCATGTTCTTTCATTAAGTCAGCCATTTGGTCGAAAGTAAGACCATCAACAACCATTTCGATGCCTTTTGCATCTAATGCATCTTCAATTAATTTGTCAGCACGGTGACGCGCTTTACATTTTTTACAGTCGATCATTGGATCGTTGAAGTTACCAACGTGACCAGAAGCGATCCAAGTTTTTGGGTTCATTAAAATAGCTGCGTCTAAACCAACGTTGTATGGAGATTCTTGAATGAATTTTTTCCACCAAGCTTTTTTAACGTTATTTTTTAATTCGATTCCAAGTGGACCGTAATCCCAAGTGTTTGCAAGACCACCGTAAATTTCAGAACCAGGGAAAACAAAACCGCGATGTTTCGCTAAGTTTACAACTTGTTCCATTGAATACATAATAAAATCCTCCTTTTGAAAGTTAACGTATTGGCGATGACGTGCTCAGGTACTTATGAAACGAGCAGTATATGCTTTGAAAAACATAAAAAAACGCTCATCCCAAGGCTTAATTGCCTAGGGACGAGCGTTTGCCCGCGGTTCCACCCTAGTTGATACACAACAGGTGCATCCACTTTATCACGTATTGCTCGGGACTGCCGTTTCCTTGCGGCATCAGGCTTTCACTATCCCTGAATCGCTTTTTGTGCAAGTACTTATAAGTCCTTCATCGCTACTTATATTAATAATAATGAACATATTCTAACACGTTCTTTTTTAAATCTCAATAGAGGAACGCGTCTATCTATGATAGAGTCTCGCCTATTTTTTCGTTATTTATTCCGTAATTTTGTTTAATGTACTTAATTGCTTCACGTTTACTAAGGGGAGCAAGCTCGTTATTTTGCACGTATTCCCAAACGACATCGGGCTTCGTTTTTGCATACTCGCGAAGGATCCAGCCAATCGCTTTTTGAATGAAAAATTCTTTTGAAGAATGTAGTTGTCCAATAATCCAGAAAAGAAGTTCTTCATCCATCTTTTGTTTGTATTTTAGCTGGAACAAAATAGCGGCGCGTTGTAACCATATGTTATCTGATGCAATCCATTTTGGAATATAGGCAGAAATTAATTCTGGATGTTTTAAAAAGATATTCCCTAAAAATGTAGGGACGATGCTATCAACAGAATCCCACCAAGATTTTGTTACAATGAGTTCTTCTAAAAACGGGATATGAGTTTCGTTTATATGCTTTTTATATTTTTGCATAATATCGAGTGCGGCCGCTTGAAATTCACGTTCTGGTAAATCCCAAAGCTCACGTACGATAACTTGGAAATCTTTTTGATCTGGGAGAGTATGTATTTGGATGACGTCTTTCAATAGTTGTCTTCTTTCAGGTGTTTGAATACCGAGAAATGGGAAGTGATTTTTCATATAACGTGCCATCGGTTCTGCTTTTTCAGGATTTTTATGGGCTGTGAAATGCTCTTGTAATGCTTGTACAAATGGATGCATAAGTGCGTTCTCCTCTCTTATTATCTCGCTCCTATTATTATACAGAGAGTTTGGATAAATTTTAAAACATAACTTGTAAAGTAATGAAATATGTTGAGAGTAGAGAGGAGAGGATAAGATGGAAGATCAAGGCGTACTAGCAGGTTTCTTTGCTCTTAGTTTTGCGTTTATTCTTGTTGTATTGATTTGGGCAATTATTGCGTATTTATTAACGGCTTTTGCACTGTATACGATGGCGAAAAATGATGGTGCAACGGATGGTGCTCTTGCGTTTATTCCTTTTTTAAATAGTAAGATATGGGGTGATTTAGCAAAAGACAAATTACCGGATTTCTTAAAAGAAGAAGCAGGATGGAAAGTATTCGGCATATATGTCGCGTGTTTCATTTTTAACTTCGTACCAATTCTATATTTATTAGCAACAGCTGTATCGATTGTGCTGTCTATTTATCTTATCTACGCAATTTTAGATAGATACGGAACGAATTCTATATTGTTTACGATTATTCATACAATCACATTTTCGGTTTTCTTACCGATTCACTTGTTCATTATTCGGAATGAGCCGGTAAGGTATAACGAGTAGATATATGTGGGGAGCTGTTTCGAATATATTTTGGAACAGCTCTTTGTTGGTTAATAGATATTTCGTTGACCAAGAAAAAAGGGCTGTCACATGTGACAGCCCTTTTTCTACTACATAAGGTAGCGTAAATAAATATAAATATGAGAAATGATTAATGAAACGATCATAATTGGGAAGCCGACTTTAAGGAATTCCATGTAGCTAAATTTATGGCCCTCACGACTTGCGATACCTGCAACAATTACGTTAGCAGAAGCTCCGATTAATGTTCCGTTTCCACCTAGACAAGCACCTAATGCTAATGCCCACCATAATACGTCGATTTGTGCGTCAGAAGGTGATAAACCTAGCCCAACTGCCATATCGTTAATAAGTGGGATCATTGTTGCAACGAATGGAATGTTATCAATTGTCGCAGAGGCGATACCAGATACCCATAAAATAAGGATAGATGCGTAAGAAACATCTCCACCTGTTATTCCAATTACTTTTTGAGCTAACATTTTGATAAGGCCGATATCAATAAGTCCTCCAACAAGTACGAATAGTCCTGCGAAGAAGAAGATTGTTACCCACTCTACACTTGCGAATACCTCTTCAATTTCATGTTCTTTCACACCGATTAGCATAAGTACAGTAGCACCAGTTAAAGCGATGATAGCTGCATCAACATGGAAGATCGAATGAGTCATGAAACCTACGATTGTAAGTCCAAGTACGGTTAAAGATTTTTTCATTAATACTGGATCTTTAATGTATTGTTTTTCATCTAAACTCATTAATTTTTTAATTTGTACAGGATCAGCAATTAATTGTTTACGATACATGAAGTAAAGTATTGTCGCTGTAACAGCAATAATAATGATTACGATAGGTGCTAAGTTGAATAAGAACGCATTGAAATCTAAATGCTTATTTGCAGAACCAATCATAATGTTAGGTGGATCACCAATTAATGTTGCTGTTCCTCCAATGTTTGAAAAAATAATTTCAGAAAGTAAATAAGGAACAGGATTTACTTTCAGTATGCGCGTAATAGATAAAGTAACTGGAACAACAAGAAGTACAGTTGTAACGTTATCTAAAAATGCGGAACCAAGCGCAGTAAGTAAGGAAAGTGAAATTAAAATTTTAATTGGATTTCCTTGCGCCCCTTTTGCTGCTTTAATGGCAACGTATTGGAAGACACCCGATTTACTTGTAATGTTCACCAGAATCATCATACCGATGAGTAGCGTAATCGTCCCCCATTCAATATGTTTCGTAAAGGCGTTGTGTAAATCAACGACCCCCATAATTACCATGAGTGCTGCACCAAGAAGTGCGATGACAGCGCGATTAATTTTTTCTGAAATAATAATGGCATATGTAATTAAAAAGACTGCGATAGCAAAATAATACTGCCAGTTTGCGAGCTCTTGCGTTGTTTCGTGCAAAACTCTCATCTCCTTTCATTCACTTTTCTTAGTGTGTCAAAAAATTAACTAGATGAAACACACATAACGTCATTATAAAGTAGAAAAAAGGGGGATGTAAATGAAAGGGCTTATTTTGTCATATTTTCTGCATCGGTCATTTTTTCTTATTTTTAAAAATATTTGTGGGCATTTGACATATATATAAGATACATCCAATCTGAATATTTAAAATGGAATTAGCATTCGAGCTTGTTCGTGTAGGAGTGTCAAATAGAAAGGAATGACAAAGATGATAAGGAAGGGATCGTATGGATGAACAACGATTTTTATTTTTGGATTTTGAGTTTACGATGCCCCAGCACAGAAAAAAACCAAAAGGATTTTTCCCGGAAATCATTGAAGTAGGACTCGTTTCGGTTGTTGGCTGTAAGGTAGAAGACACGTATTCAGCTCATGTTAGGCCGAAAACTTTTCCTTCTTTAACGGATCGATGTAAGAAATTTTTAGGAATTAAACAAGAAGTCGTAGATAAAGGAATTTCGTTTCCAGAACTCGTTGAAAAACTTGCAGAATATGAAAGGAGATGTAAACCAACCATTGTTACGTGGGGAAATATGGATATGAAAGTGTTGAAGCATAATTGTGAAATGGCAAGAGTAGACTTTCCGTTCTTAGGACAGTGTCGTGATTTATCACTTGAGTATAAGAAGTTTTTTGGGGAGAGAAATCAAACAGGATTGTGGAAAGCAATTGAGGCATATGGAAAAGCAGGGACGGGTAAGCATCATTGTGCGCTAGATGATGCGATGACGACGTATAATATTTTTAAATTAGTAGAAAAAGATAAAGAGTATTTAGTGAAACCAGCACCTCCAACATTGGGAGAACTCGTTGATTTTTCAAAAGTATTAAAGAAAGTGAGTACACAGTAACGACCAAATTGCATAGTATGTAATTTGGTCGTTTTGTTTTTTTAAAGTTTGTAGTCTTTTTTTAACTGCTCTAATGTTTCTAGACTACGAACCGCAAAAGGTGAATCATCTTCAGAAAATGAATCCATTTGAGTTTCCAATGCTAATTTGAGTGACTCTGTATACTCTGGAATTTCTCCTTCATATTTCTTCACCATTTGCTCTGGAATGTTCGTCTGTTCACGGAAAGCTAAAGCACGTCTTTCATGGAAAAATGGTACGTCAGCTTGTTTTACATTATGTAAGTCACCTTGCACCGGATGTTTTAAAACAGCTAACACTTTTACGACGTAACTGCCAGGACGGCTATTTGTAACTTCGCCGATGTATTTGCCAGTTTTATAAATACCAGTAACGATTTCACCAATTTCAAATGTTTCTCTCATATTTTTCACCTCAAGTTTATAGTAAGGAAAGTGTGCGAAGGAGTCAAAGAAATCATTCGCTTTCGGAATGCCCCCTTGAGAATATGGATAGGTTCCACTATAATTTTATATTATATAACAGAAAATTCTGATGTTTTTAGAATCCTATAATAAGGAGTGTTCCGTATGATGCCTTTATATTTTCCGGAAGATAAAACAGAATATATTATTCCAGGGATTGTTTGCGTTCTATTTATCATTGGTGCCGTTGCTACGTGGCGTATGTTCATTCGTGTATCAAAACGCGAAGCGGAGCGATTACAGAAAGTTGAAGAAAAACTTTTAGCGGAAAAGAAACAGTAACTCATTTTTGTATGTTTCCCTCTATGCTCGGACAATCTAAGGGCAGAATATATTTTGGAGGGAATAGAATGAAAAAACGGCTTTTTTTAAGTTGTTGTTTATTATTTCTGATGGCAGGTTGTGACCAAGGGAAGCCGAAAGAAATTGACGTGAAATTACATAATGCTTCAGGCGATGAAGTGGGGACTGCGAAAGTAGTGCAGCAAACAAGCGGAGTGAAAATTACGATTAAAGGGGAAGGTTTCGCACCAGGCGCGCACGGACTGCATGTACACGAAATTGGTGAGTGTAAAGCACCACGTTTTGAATCATCTGGTAATCATTTTAATCCTGATAATAAAAAGCATGGACTTCTTAATCCGAAGGGTGCAGAAAACGGTGATTTACCGAACGTAATTGCAGACGGTTCTGGAAAGATTAAAGCAGAAATCGATGCGCCGCACATAACGCTTGAAGAAGGGAAAACAACGATTCATAGAAAAGATGGAGCGTCTATTATTATTACAGAAAACGCTGATGATGGTATGACACAACCAACAGGTAAATCCGGTGATCGAATTGCTTGTGGTGTCATTGTAAAAAAAGCGTCGGATATGAAGAAAAAGTAAAAGCTACCGTGCATGGTAGCTTTTTTTGTGAAACGTATTTGAAAAGATATTGATAAAGGAGGTTTTCCCGAATTACCTCCTTTCTTATTCTGAAAACGTATGGCGCAGTCTATTTAAAATTTCTTCTAAAACAGATCTTGGACAGCCGATGTTAATTCGAATATGTTCTTCGCCGCCTAATCCGTATTTCTCACCAGGTTCAACGATGATTTTCCCTTTTTCCTCAAGTAATGCAGTGCGTTCATTTTGAGAAAGCTGTAGGCGGGAGCAATCGATCCATAATAAAAAGCTACCTTCTGGTTTCGTTACAGAAAGAGCGGGTATGTGATTTTTAATATATTTACAAGCGAATTGAGCGTTATCTTCTATATATAATCGAATTTCATGTAGCCAATCATTACATTCTGTAAAGGCACTTTGCATCGCTGTATAGGCAAATGTATTTAATCCGTGGAAACCTTGTCTATATTGGATAGATATAAAGGTTTGACGGAGTTTTTCGTTTGGAATGATAATAATCGATGCCTGTAATCCAGCGATATTAAATGTTTTACTCGGAGCCATACAAGTAATCGTGCGCGCTGCTAATTCTTCAGATAAGGAAGCGAACGGTGTATGCGTATGATCTCCGTAAATAATATCGGAATGAATTTCATCCGCGACAACGATTACATTATATTTTGTACATAACGTGCCAAGTTGTGTAAGTTCCTCTTTTGACCAAACACGCCCGATTGGATTGTGAGGACTACAAAGAAGCATGAGTTTGACGCCTTGTTGAAATTGCTTTTCTAAATGATCGAAGTCTATCGTATATGTATCATTTTGTTTCTGTAAAGGACTCACGCATAATCGTCTGTTGTTTGTTGTGACCATTTCGAAAAATGGGGGATAAATAGGTGGTTGTACGAGAACGGATTCGTCTTCCTTTGTGAAGGCCTGTATGCTCGCACTAAGAGCTGGAACGATTCCCGCGCTAAAGACAATCCAATCTTTTTGAATATCCCAGTTGTACTGTTTTTTTGTCCAGTTACAAATAATATCTCCAATATTTTCGGGAGGAAGTGTATAGCCGAAAATAGGATGCTCGATACGTTTCTTTAAAGCAGTCTGAATTGGTTGTGGTACTTCAAAATCCATATCAGCAATCCAAGCATGGAGAAGTTCTTCGTTTTTATACGTATCCCATTTCGTACTATGAGTTCCACGTCGATTGACTGTTTTATGAAATAGTTGCATAAGTTTGCCCCCTTCTTCTGTAAACCGTTAAGTTATGAAAGTTCTCTCTCTTCTTATAGAATAGCTGATGTGATAGGATAAAGAAAAGCATTAAAAAGTGAAAAGGCGGGAAGCGAATGGGTACATATGAAAAGATGATAGAGGTTGTGAAGAATTGGGATCCGTTTCAAATGGGACCGGAGTTTTATGAAACAGAAGCGAGCGATGTTGTGAACGTCGTAAGTGTGTTCGACGATCCAAAATACATCGCAAAAAAGATTCAACATATATACTTTATGTCTTTTGAGGAAGTACCTGCGCTTGGAAAATGTGAGAAGTTAGCTGTGGAATTACTTGTAATAAAAGAAGGCGGAAGTTGTTCATTGTAGGCTGTCGGAATTTCCGACAGCCTTTTGTATTATTGTGCAGAAAAAGCGATAATTTCTTCATAAACAAGTTCAGGCTTTTCTTCAGGTAGTAAATGTCCTGTGTTTTCGTAAGAAATAAATTTAGAATTTGGTAAATCTTTGTGTAGCCGATGACCTACATGTACAGGGACGACACGATCTTTTTCACCCCAAATGAGTAGTGTAGGTGTTTCGATTTTTTGTAATTCATTTGAAGATAAATCACCTTCACGGTCTCTTATCATACGAGTTAAAGCAGGGAATATACGGTTGTCATAAAAAGGAGCGGAGTAACCTTCCTTCATTTCATCGTCAATTAATGAGTGATCATGAACGACATTCATTAAGTTATGAACAATCCCGCGCCGTATAATCCAGTTCTTTACGTATAAATGAAAGAACGGTAAATAAGAAGAGTACAGTAAAGGTAAGGTTGCGCGTGCTAAATAGCTAGAGCTGCATAGTAAAATTGTCTTTGAGATTAATTCAGGGCGTATACGGTTTACATAGAGAGAAATTTGTCCACCCATAGAATGCCCAACTAACACAATATTTGAGAGAGATAAATGTTCAATTAAATCGATAATAACCGTTGCTAAATTATGATAAGAATACTTAAAGAGATGAGACTTATCACTTTTTCCGAACGGTGGCAAATCAAGAGCTAGTACTGTTCCTGCTTTCGATAATAAAGGAATGAGGCGGCGGTAACTGAATGAGGAAGATAAAAAGCCGTGAACGAGTACGAAAGTAGGACGTTCCGTTTTGTTGTCATGTTCATACAATTCGTAATGAATAGTAGTGCCGCGAGTGGAAAAAGTGAAATAAGGACAAGTATATTCGTGATTCATTTTTTGTCACTCCATTGATTTTTGTTCATATCATCTCCAAGGCAGAAAAAAATATGTTAACAAAAAAAGGCAAGATGACGATGTCATCTTGCCTTTTGCTTATTCATCATTATCCACGAACAATATTAGGCGGTGTTTTTCCTTGTAACCCTGCAACTAAATTTTCAGCGGCTGTCATAGCCATTTGCTGCCTAGTTTTTAATGTTGCAGATCCGATGTGTGGTAAAGTCACAACATTTTGTAATGATAAGAGCGGATTATCTTTTTGAATCGGCTCTTGTGTAAAAGTGTCAATGCCTGCTGCAAAGATTTTCTTTTCTGTTAACGCATGTATTAACGCTTCTTCATCTACTGTTTTTCCGCGAGAGGCATTAATGAAGATTGCTGTTTCTTTCATTAATGGAAATTCCTTTTCTCCGATAAGATGATACGTTTCATCTGTTAATGGAGTAAGAAGAACAATAAAATCAGATTGTTTGAGTAACGTCTGTAAATCACAATATGTAGCATCGAATTTTTGTTCAGCTTCTTCTTTACGGCGACGGTTATAATACAGAACATTCATATCAAATCCGAATTTCGCCCGTTTTGCAACGGCTTCTCCAATTCGTCCCATTCCGATAATACCGATTGTACTATGGTGTACATCCAGCCCGAAGTGCTCTTTTCCGATTTCGGCGTTCCATTCACCATTTTTCACGTAGGAGTCGAGTTCGCAGACGCGGCGACCAGCAGATAACATAAGAGCGAAAACAAGGTCCGCTACTGTATCATCTAATACATATGGTGTATTCGTTCCAATGACATTGCGCTTTTCCATCGCTTGTAAATCAAAATTATCGTAACCGACAGAAATGTTGCTCACTACTTTTAAGTTAGGAGCTACATTTAATAATTCTTCATTAATAGCAGATCCGAAATTTAATAAGCCATCTTTATTTTGTATTTTCTCCAATAGGACATCACGAGGTACCTTCTCATTTTGCTCCCATTTTTCATAATCACAGTGTTCTGATAAATAGTTTTCTACAAATGTTGGAACTGGTTCAGCAATATAAACTTTTGGTTTCACGGTTCCATCCCCTTTCGCTTTATCACGCATTTTCCCGCTGATTAAAGTTTCACTTTACCCCGCTTTAACGAGCAGTAAGACTCCCACCTAAAAAGACGGCTGAGGCAAAGAAGTGAGGTGGGAGATTAACTGCTCGTAAAAGCCCGATTGGTGCGGGCTAATAATCAGCGGGGTGAAGCATTCCGCTGATTAAAGTTTCACTTTATTTTGACATAATTCACTAAAAAAATCTTCTTTTCAAACTGGAAGGGGTATTTGTATAATTTAGACACAAACGAAAAGGAAGGATGATTTATATGGTGACAGAAAAAGAATTAGAATTATTAGCTTGTCTTGAAAAAAGTAGTCGATTATCTGTAGATACATTAGCGAAGCTGTTAAATATAGAAGTAGAAGAAGTAAAGAAGATGGTTGAAAAATTAGAAGCGGAAAAGATTATTGTTGATTATGTAACACATATCGATTGGACGAAGGTAAAAGAACATACAGGTTTAACGGCGATGATCGATGTGAAAGTTACGCCAAAGCGCGGCGTTGGGTTCGATGCGGTTGCTGAACAAATTTATCGTTATTCAGAAGTGAAATCTGTGTATTTAATGTCAGGGACATACGATCTTTCTATTACATTAGAAGGAAAGACAATGGGAGAAGTCGCGATGTTTGTTTCTGAGAAATTAGCAACAATTGAATCTGTCGTTTCTACAACAACGCATTTCATTTTGAAAAAGTATAAACATGAGGGAATTATTTACGAAAAAAACGATGATGATAAGCGCATTGTGGTGACACCATGAAGCAATTTGAACTATCTAGAACGGCAGAATCTTTACAACCATCTGGTATTCGAAAGTTTTTCGATTTAGCAGCAAATATGAAAGGTGTTATTTCTCTTGGAGTAGGAGAGCCTGACTTTGTTACACCTTGGAATGTAAGGCAAGCATGCATCCGTTCTTTAGAACAAGGATATACGTCATATACAGCAAATGCAGGATTATTGGAACTGCGCCAAGAAATAGCAAAGTATCTAAAAAAACAATTTGCAGTATCTTATGATCCGAACGATGAAATCATTGTTACAGTTGGAGCGAGTCAGGCGTTAGATGTAGCGATGCGCGCCATTATAAATCCTGATGATGAAGTACTCATTATTGAACCAAGCTTCGTTTCTTATGCACCGCTTGTGACATTAGCTGGAGGAGTTCCGGTTCCTGTGGCAACGACTTTAGAAAACGAGTTTAAAGTACAACCAGAACAAATTGAAGCAGCTATTACAGCGAAAACAAAGGCAATTTTGCTTTGTTCACCAAATAACCCAACAGGTGCAATGTTAAATAAATCCGAGCTTGAAGAAATAGCAGTGATTGTTGAGAAGTACAATTTAATCGTATTATCTGATGAAATTTATGCAGAGCTTGTATACGACGAAGTATATACAAGTTTCGCGAGTATTAAAAATATGCGCGAGCATACAATTTTAATTTCGGGATTTTCAAAAGGGTTTGCGATGACAGGATGGCGCCTCGGTATGATTGCAGCTCCTGTTCAATTTTCGGAATTAATGCTTAAAATTCATCAATATTCCATGATGTGTGCACCGACAATGTCTCAGTTCGCAGCACTCGAAGCGTTACGCGCGGGGAATGATGAAGTAATTCGGATGAGAGATAGTTATAAGAAACGCCGTAATTTTATGACGACATCGTTTAATGAAATGGGTTTAACGTGTCATGTGCCGGGCGGAGCATTTTATGTCTTTCCTTCTATTTCTTCAACTGGACTATCTTCGGCAGAATTTGCAGAACAGTTATTATTAGAAGAAAAGGTGGCTGTTGTACCTGGAAGTGTATTTGGCGAAAGTGGTGAAGGATTTATTCGTTGCTCGTATGCAACATCGCTTGAACAACTTATGGAAGCAATGAAGAGAATGGAACGGTTTATAGAAAATAAAAAAAGGACAAAACATAATACGTTTTGTCCATAAAAGGGGGGGAATACTAGAAAGCCATGTGTTAGTATTCTATCCCAATATTAGAAAATTATACGTACTCTAGGAAATTTTTCGTTAATTTTGAATGAGTTCTGTCATAGTGGTATAATTTACTAATATAAGGTATGCATATCCTGAGTAGCTTTACTTAGGGTACGTACTAACTAATCGGATATTTAACAATAAATCATCTGCTTTACTATCTACAATTGTAGAGAAAATGGTAACGTATGGGAGTGTTTCATATGTCAGAACAATATACAACTGGAGTGGTTGTAACAGGGAAAGTGACTGGGATTCAAGATTACGGAGCATTTGTAGCGTTAGATGCAGAAACACAAGGGCTTGTGCATATATCTGAAATTACAAATGGATATGTAAAGGATATTCATGACTTTTTAAAAGTCGGCGATACAGTAGAAGTAAAAGTACTTTCAATTGATGAAGAACACAGAAAAATGAGTTTATCGTTAAAAGCGGCGAGAAGAAAACAAGGGCGGATCCTTATACCGAATCCATCTGAGAACGGATTTAATACGCTGCGAGAAAAGCTAACCGAATGGATTGAAGAGTCCGAGTTAACAAAGTAAAAGAGGAGCGCATATGAGCGTTCCTCTTTTACTTTGTCTTATGATATATATTTGCAAATATGATTGCATGCAATCATATTCGTATGTCGGAGGTGAAATAAAGACATACTGACTAGTGGATTTCGTTCGTTTCTGGGTGAGTGCCAAGATTTTCTGATGGTTTAAAGAGTAAACCAAGATTGATAAGCCCAGAAATACCGACGATGCCGTAAATAATACGGGAAAGAGCTGAATTTTGTCCACCGAAAATGGCTGCCACTAAGTCAAACTGGAAGAACCCGATTAGTCCCCAGTTCACGGCGCCAATTACAGTAAAGACTAATGCGATACGTTGCAGAGTACTCATGAAAAAGCCCCCCTTAATTGTGAAGCGTGAACAAGCGATGAGTTAATTAACTCCTTTATAGAATGGTGTAGTTATGTTGTTTTTATACATAAAAAATATAAGAAAAAGGATGTATATACATCTATACCGAAAAATGCGAATTTTTATGCAAAAAATGAACTTTTTCTAAAAAATATATATTGGTTACGTTTACAATGGTTGAATCGCTTGATTTACAACTTCAGTTTCGCTAAAGTGAATACAGAAATACATATACATTATTGGAGGGAAAAAGATGAGTACACATGTAACGTTCGACTATTCTAAAGCGTTATCCTTCATCGGTGAACATGAAATCACTTATTTACGTGATGCAGTGAAAGTAACACATCATGCAATCCACGAAAAAACTGGAGCTGGGAACGATTTCCTTGGGTGGGTAGACCTTCCGCTTCAATATGACAAAGAAGAATTTGCTCGCATTCAAAAATGCGCAGAAAAAATTAAAAATGACTCTGACATTTTACTTGTTGTAGGTATCGGTGGTTCTTACCTAGGAGCACGTGCAGCAATCGAAATGTTAAACCATTCTTTCTACAACACGCTATCTAAAGAACAACGTAAAACTCCACAAGTGCTATTTGTTGGACAAAACATTAGCTCCACTTACATGAAAGATTTAATGGACGTATTAGAAGGTAAAGACTTCTCTATTAACGTTATTTCCAAATCAGGTACAACAACAGAGCCGGCACTAGCATTCCGTATTTTCCGTAAGTTATTAGAAGAAAAGTATGGAAAAGCAGAAGCTCGCAAACGTATTTATGCAACGACAGATAAAGCACGTGGTGCATTAAAAACATTAGCTGATAACGAAGGTTACGAAACATTCGTTATTCCAGATGATGTTGGAGGACGTTTCTCTGTATTAACGCCAGTTGGTTTATTACCAATCGCAGTAAGTGGCTTAAATATTGAAGAGATGATGAAAGGTGCAGCTGCTGGTCATGATGACTTCGGTGCATCAGAACTAGAAGAAAACCCAGCTTACCAATACGCAGTAGTTCGTAACGCTTTATACAATAAAGGAAAAACAATTGAAATGCTTGTTAACTATGAGCCGGCACTTCAATACTTCTCTGAATGGTGGAAACAGTTATTTGGTGAAAGTGAAGGGAAAGATCAAAAAGGTATTTTCCCATCTTCAGCAAACTTCTCAACTGACTTACACTCATTAGGTCAATACGTTCAAGAAGGTCGTCGTGACTTATTCGAAACAGTTCTGAAAGTAGGTAAATCTACACATGAACTAACAATTGAATCAGAAGAAAACGATTTAGATGGATTAAACTACCTTGCTGGTGAAACTGTAGACTTCGTAAACACGAAAGCATACGAAGGTACATTACTTGCACATAGCGATGGTGGCGTACCAAACTTAATCGTAAATATCCCTGAATTAAATGAGTACACATTCGGTTACCTTGTATACTTCTTCGAAAAAGCATGTGCGATGAGCGGCTACTTATTAGGCGTAAATCCATTCGACCAACCAGGAGTAGAAGCATACAAGAAAAACATGTTTGCTTTACTTGGTAAACCAGGATTTGAAAAGTTAAAAGCAGAATTAGAAGAGCGTTTAAAATAATAAAAAGCGACCGGAATCCGGTCGCTTTTTATTATTTTATCGAAAAGTCCATCGGTATATTCAAACTAGAGTGCGGTCGCTTTTTATTATTTTATCGAAAAGTCCATCGGTATATTCAAACTAGAGTGGGTATGCTAAAGAAAAAGTCTAGGAGGGATGGGCTTGATTCCGATTCAATCAAATTTAGAAGGACGTACATATGCGTTATATAAGTTAGAAGAGATAATGAAGCCACTTGGGTATAACATTGGTGGCAATTGGGATTACGATAAAGGATGCTTTGATTACAAAATCGATGAAGAAGATGGCTATCAATTTTTACGAGTGCCATTTACAGCAGTGAATGGCGAATTAGATGTGCCTGGTGTAATAGTCCGTCTGGAAACGCCGTATATTCTTTCGCACGTATATCAAGACGAACTAGATGATCACGTAAATACTTTAACGGCTGGAACGAGTGGAATGGATCAATTTGCTGAGCCGAAAGATCCAGATGGAGATGTGAAAAGAAAATATATCAATATTGGGAAAGTGCTCATGCAGGAACTAGAAAAACATTTTCTTAATGGTGAATAACAATGAGTATGTCGCTTTCAATGAGAACAAAGGAATGGACTGGATTAATCATATATTGTTCGTCGCGTTTTATACCTAGTAAGAGAATATTTTGCTTTAAAAGAGTATAGCTACAATTTGCAAAAGTTTGTCCAGTGCAGGAAGGATAAAGCTCCATCAGTTGTAATTTGTTATCAGAGATTTCATCGTAAAGTGAGAATAGTACGCCTGAAATGGAAGGGAATAAAAGAGAAGCGGTAAATACGTAGCTCGTTAATTTATTTCCTTCTATAATTTCTGATACACCAGCTCTAGTTGCATTTTGTATTTGTTCAGAAGTAAGAAGTTCGGCGATGCAGTGAATGTTTGGATTGAGACCTTTCGCAGTTAAAATATTTAAAATGGACTGTGTATCTGCTAAGCTTTCATTTTTTTCTTTATCAGCTGTTATTAATATAGTGTGAGCCGTTGTAATGTTAGCTTTTAATAAAGTTTGATCGTGATGCGGGCAACCCTTTATAAATTCTAAATGATGAAATGGTTTTGGAAGTAAAGAAAGTGTTTCATCAATTAAAACGATATCAAGGTTCGGTTGTAAGATGTGCATTTGTTTTACAACATGTTTTGCCCGTTCATTCCAACCCACGATAATCATATGACCGTTAGAGGTAGCGGCTTCTTCTCCTTTAATTTTCATATATTGTTTATTAATCATATCAGTGGCGAACAGAACCATATAATAAGAACAAAAACCGGTTCCAAATAAAATAATACCCATACCGATAAGTTTGCCTATTAGTGTATGCGGGGCAAAGTCACCATAGCCAACGGTGAAAATGGTAACGATTGACCACCAAACTCCATCAAACCATGTGGTGAAGTGCGATGGCTCTAATCTATGTATAAGGAAGCCAGAAAAAGCAGTAAGTAAAACAATAAAGCAAACTAAACGAAAAATAATGGAATCACGAAATGTATCTACTAAATTTGGACGGGATTTCAAACTCTTATTCCTCCTTACTTTGCAGGACTACATTCATTGTTACCATTATAGAAAAAAGAAAAACTCTCTAATTTAAAAGAGAGTTTGTTTTACATTACATACTTTCTAATTCAGTTTGTTGGACACTTTCAAGATGCTGGAGGGCGTAGTAAACATCAGCGGTATGCCTTTTTTGATCGATAGATAATTTCAAATGTAAATAGTGAGAGCCATTCTCCAATGTTTTGAGCTTCATATTCTTAACTTTTATATCCATTTCTTTTATTTCTTCAATTACAATTGGGATATTGTCCATATTTCGCACGACAAGTTTTACTGCGATATCACGTTGACGAAATGATCTCGGTCCTACAAATTTCATTGCTAATGGTATAAGTTCAACGCTAATCATAAGGAAACACATTCCGAAAATTGCTTCGATATAGAATCCAGCCCCAACAGCAATACCAATACCAGAAGCACCCCAAATCATAGCAGCAGTCGTTAGTCCTGCAATGCTATCGTTTCCTCTTCGTAAAATAACACCGGCACCTAAAAAACCGATTCCTGATACAATTTGAGCGGCAAGTCGAAGTGGATCCATATTCATATGATCGGTATGTGGTAAATTGTAAGCCGCTTTAATAGAAACAATCGTCAGGAGGCAACTAATGATAGAAATAACTAAACAAGTTTTTAAACCAAGTGGTTTTCGTTTTAATTCGCGCTCTAAACCGATAGCGAACCCTAAAATAGCCGAGAGACCTAGTTTGATTAATAAATCGGCATAGTCCATATATATTCCTCCTTGTATGATATAGTATATGAATAAAACATTTATTATAGAAAGAAACGCTTTTGATAGAGTGACTTTATATAGAATATATGTAGGAATTATTTATACATGAAAGAGATATTTCGTTTAAGTATATGATATTAACAAAGAAATTAGGGTGATCTAAAAAAAAGTTTATAAAAGGTGTTGCATTTCGATTTTCACCATGATATATTAATAACCGTCGCTGATGCGGAAACGCAGAAAACGACAAAAAAGAAATTGAAAAACTTAGTTGACATCGAAAAACGAAGATGTTAACATAAGGAAG